>CBHWET010000354.1:0-5225 GCA_966112985.1 uncultured bacterium
GCAACAGTGCCGTGAAGTTTGTAGCCGCCGAGGTAACGAGGCGGACGGGGAAGGGCTCAGCAGGAAAGTGGCATGAAACTTCAAATCTTGCTGTTGCGCCCGAAGTTGCCCGTCCCCAGCCTGAAACTTCAATTTCTCAAACCGCAAACTCTCGAAGTTGGTGTAACCCACTGAAATTCATTTCCTTGCAATTTTTCTTTTTCTGTAAAGACTTGAAAATTTGCCGCGGCAAAACTTGCCTTTACGCGTAAAGAGCAGAAAAAGTGCGCCGAGGAAAATGCCTTTTGAGCAAATTCCGTGTTTGGACATGCTCCGGAACTGCCTTTTACGCGTACAGACATATTGGGAGCCGCGCCGGAAGTGCCTTTTACGCGTAAAGTCTGTTTCGGACCTGTCTGAAACTCCGGACTACGCACATTTCGAGGTCGAAACTGCCAGGAAAATGCCCTTTACCCATCAAGGGCATCTCCGGCGTGAGGTCCGAACTGCCTTTGACGCGTAAACCATGACCGGGCGGCAGGTTTTTTCATGGAAAGTGCGTATTCCGGATTTTTTTTACGCCCTCAAAATAGAGTTTTCGCGTAAAAGGCATTTTCCGGATGCCGGCGAAACAGAGTTCGGCCGTAAAGGGCACTTTTCCTGCCGTAACTTTTCAAGAAATTTGCGTAAAGGGCGGTTTTCAGGTGGGGGCGAAGATGTCTTTTTCCGTAAAAGACACTTTTCCGATCGCAACTTTTCGAGCCATTTGCGTCAAAGGCGGTTTCCGGACGACAAATAAAATGCGGATTGCCGTAAAAGGCGGTTTCCGGGGCGCCCGAAACCGGTGATGGTCTACGATTGCACCGCTTTTCCTGTTTCAAGGAACAAACGTTGCGATTTTACCCCTATAGAATTGAATTGACTCCTGAACGAACATTCATGTAAATACAAAGTCGTTACATTGAATGGCCTTTAGCTTTACAAAGTATGGATTTTGACTGGAACAATCCGCCGTTCAACCTCGACAGCTCCATTAAGCTGCCGGATATCGAAGAATCCTTCGAAGATCCTTTTGCTGTTCGTCTCCTGCCGGACTCGCCGCGGTTTTCGGTTCAGACTCGCTTCTTTAATTTAGGTATGTCCGCAAATGGAACCGGTATCTTTACCGTTTACCGCACGAACGGCAAACAAGTGCGTGTAATTTACGCGCGCACCTTCCAGCCGGAAGAACAATTTTTCTATCAACGGAAGATGAACGCCGCCCTGGCGCAATAATATGAATGCCATTTCAAACTGGGAAGATGTCCCGCTTTTCGACCGTGAAGAGGCGGAAGCTGCTTTTTGGGCCGATAACCGGATTGACGTCCGCCTGATGGAGACGGCAGTTGCCGCTGGCAGTGAGCTTTCGGATTCAGTTACCATTACCCTTCGCATGGATCCGCGCATGTTGGCGAGGATCAAGCGAATGGCTCGTTCCCGGTACCTGAATTACCAGAGCATGATGAAGCAGTGGCTGAGCGAACGGATGGAACAGGAATTGCATCGTTCGAACGGCGGTGGTTTGCGTATTCACGGCGGTCAATAACTATGAACCATGGTTTCAACAGTAATCGTAAAGCGGTCGGCAGTCGCCGGGTGGCTGCCTTTACGCTGATTGAAATGCTGGTGGTCATTGCCATCATGGGGATTTTGGCCGGATTAATTATCGCTTTGGCTGGCCCGGCGGGTCGCAGCCGCATCAAAGCACGAGTCCGGGCCGAGATGCACCAGTTTGAGACCCTGATTGAGGAGTATAAAACCGATTACAGCTTTTATCCGCCGGATAACACCAACGACTGCACGCATCCCCAACTCGTGTATGAATTGATGGGGGCGACAAATATGGGGACTTACTACGCTTTGCCGAACGCAACGAATATTTCGATCGTTAACTACAGCAATCTTTTCTATCGCAATGGCATCGTGAATTCGAAGCCGTTGAACGCTGATGAGAAGCCCCGCAGCTATTTTTCACATATTAAGCAGCAGCAATTCACGAATCTCGTGGATTTCGGCAATGCGCTGTACTTCACTTTGCCGGTTGATTACTCGTCAAGGGATGTAAAAACCAAGACGAACACATGGCGTTATGTCTCGACGAATCCAACAAACAATGGAACGGGGCATTTCGATTTGTGGGCGGATATAAATATTGGCGGTAAAACCGAACGAATGAGCAATTGGAACCAATAACATGAAAACAAAAACCAAACACAGCAAGGAAGCGCAATTGCCGGTGAAGTGGCTCGACCGCACCTGGACGCCGGAAATTCATGGCGGTTTACTTTCGGAGAAACTGACGGGACGCAACAACGTGCGTATTTCGAAAACGATGTCGCTTCGCGGCTTTACGTTGATCGAAATGCTGGTGGTGATTGCGATCATTGCGATTCTCGCGGGCATGCTGTTGCCAGCGATCGTGAAAGCAAAGACGAAAGCGATGATCACGCAAGCCAAGACGGAAATGGGCAGTATTTCGGCGGCCATCAGCCAGTATCACAGCACTTACGGTCGTTATCCAACGCCTTTTCCCGTTACCAACGATTTCACATTTGGAGCTGAAGCGCCGGGAGTTACGGGTGGTTGGATAGGACAGACAACGCCAACGCGTGCCACGAACTCTCAAATCATGGCGATTCTGCTGGATGACACGCGCGCTGACCTTTGCAATGCAAACCACTCGAAGAATCCGCAGCGGGTTCCATGTCTGACGGTTGCGAAACGTGCCGATAAAACGAATTCGCCGGGACTTGGCCCTGATCTCGTGTATCGCGATCCGTGGGGCAATCCATATATCATCACGATTGATTACACCTACGACAACCATGTCCGTGATGCGATTTATAATCTGAAAGATGTGTCGCAACCGTCCGCAGGCGGTCCGCAGGATTTTCGCGGTTTGTACGAATATACCCCGAACATTGCTGAACTGAATTCTGCAGAAGGTGTGATGATCTGGTCTCTTGGTCCGGACAAGAACGCTTCTGACAAGGACTCAGCTGACCCGGACAAAAAGACTGTCAATACCGACAACGTTCTGAGCTGGACTGGAAAATGAAATTAACCGCGTCAAATCTAAAGCCGCTCAGTCAGCGTGACGCTCTCAGGGCGTTTACGCTGCTTGAGTTGTTGCTGGTGATCATTCTGATCACGCTTCTTGCCGCCATGGGGATTCCGGCAATTAAAGGTTTGACGCAATCGAACGCTATGACCGCGGCGACTCGCCAGCTTCTGGATGATGTTGCAGCGGCGCGGCAGAAGGCGATCAACAACCGCACGAAGGTTTACATGGTGTTCGTGCCGCCAAATTTCTGGTTCACAAGTGCGCATGATGGCGGAACTCCGAACTGGACAAGCGACGCCTCTCTGTCAAACGCGTTGCACCTCGCCGTTGGCCAATACACGACTTATGCTTTGTTTGCGGAACATAGTATTGGCGATCAACCCGGGCAGACCAGTCCGCGCTACCTGACGAAATGGAAAACGCTTCCCGAAGGCGTCATCATTGAAACGAACATGTTCCGGCTTTTTTTGCCGCCGGGTTCGACGATTTCTGAGCCGGAATTGATTTCTGAGCCTCCGTTCATGACCAATCCGCCCAGTCCAAGGATGTTCCCTATTGCAACGTTCATGACGAACGTCAGCTTTCCTTTTCCGCATACAGAGACCACGAATGCAACGCCGGCAAAATATTTCCTGCCGTACATTGCGTTCGATTCGTCCGGTCGGCTGGTGTCGGGTCCGCCGCAGCGGGACTTTTTCATTCCATTGGCGAAGGCCAGTATTTTTCCAAGTCGCAATGCCGACCAGCAGCCGACGCTTGATCCGGCAGATGTGATTGAACCGGGTTATCGCGAAGCGGATATCACTAACTACAACCTGATCCATATCGATTGGCTGACCGGCCGCGCGAAGGTGGAGAGACTTGGACCCCCATGAACTTGCGACATTATTGCTTAAGCTGTCGTGCGCGGGCCATGCATCGTGCGACCGGAGAGTCGGGCTTCACGATGATCGAAATCGCGATTGCACTTGGCGTCATCGTCTTTGCGCTCGTGGCGATCATTGGCATCCTGCCCACCGGTTTGAACGTCGAGAAAGAAACTCGCGAACAAACTTTAATTAACCAGGATGGGCCGTACTTCCTTGAAGCAATCAAGGGCGGCTCGGAAGGCATCGCGTTTCTAACCAATTACGTCGATTCGATCAGAATCGATTCCAGTTTCGCCGGTGGACAAACGAACATGACGTACACCAATTCACCCTTTGCCGCTGTGCCGCCCGATTTCAACGGAAACATGGTGAACTCAAAGTGGATTGTCGGTTTGTTGACGCGTCCGAAATATTTCAATCCAACCGACGAAACTTTGACGAACCAGGTGAATAATCCACTGGCTGTCACAAATCGCATCGAAGCACTGGTGCATTCATTAAGTGGTGCTGCAATTGAACAAGGCAAAGTCACACGGGAAATTGCGTTTAGCTATTCGATCCTCGTCGAAGTTGTCCCGGTAAATACGCACGCGCTTTTTACGGCTACTAATGCCCCGACCTTCGATGCTGAGAAGCGCGATGATGCGTTCACCCGTCATCTGGAAGGAAATCTGTACGATGTGCGTTTGAATTTCCGCTGGCCGTTGCTGCCGAATGGAGATGTCGGGCCGGGCCGCAAACTGTTTCGCACCTTTGTCAGCGGACAGATTTTCCGCGAGGGCCAACCCGATGGAACGACGCTTTGCCTGTTCCGTCCACAAAGCTTTACGTCACCAAAATGAAGCTCGTCCGAATCCATTTAAATCGCAGACAACGCCAGCGAGCGATGACGTTGATCGAAATTCTCATTGCGAGCGCGTTGTTGATGGTGCTGACGCTTGGGCTGACGCTGATGTTTAACCAGACGCAACGCGCGTTCCGTACCGGGTTGAAGAATGCCGACGTTTATGAAGGAGCGCGTGCCACCCTCGACCTGATGGCGCGGGATCTTGAGCAGGCGAAGAAAAATCCTTTCCCAAGTACAAATCTTCATTCTGTTGATATCCCGTCCGGGGTTGCCACTCCGATTGCCGAGTTCCTGCAGGATGGAGGAACGAAACTTCAGGAGATTTGTTTCCTCACGCAGATCAGTAACCGATGGATTGGGGTGGGTTATCGCTTGGGTTCACCGTTTCTGCAAGGCGGCGTTGGCGAGTTGTATCGTTACACGACGA
>CBHWET010000355.1:0-5176 GCA_966112985.1 uncultured bacterium
AAAACGCAGATTTATTTTGCAGAATTTTGACCAAATTCACCTCGGGAGGACAAAAAACACGAACGGCGGCGATTTACACCGATGTAGAAGGTATTTTAACGAAAAAACGGACCGCGGCTGGGTCGCAGACCAGCCGCAGCAGCGTAGTTCGGCCGTCAGTAATTTATATTCTGCGCCTGATATTGTGGCACCCGCAGGTCGACATCGTTATTGAGATCAGAATACGCTGAATACAACGTCGTACATTGATCGCGCAGTCTTGTTCCTGACATTGTGCCGACGCTCCCGTCACATAACGCGACGACACCTTGCTTTTGATGGCGCATCGTGCTGACCCAATCGTATTGAGAAAGGTTCGCTTTCTTGATTTTCAAACTTTCGGGAGGACTGGCGCCATAAGCCAACGTACCGTTTTGCGAGATATAATTATCCCCGATCAGGAACATCTGCGGCCGGGCAGGTTGCCCATCGGCACAGAAAAAGTAACTCACGCTCTTACGCAGCTCGAATGCGGGCGTCAACTGCGCCCAATTGGTCATCGGCGTCCGCATGCGGTCCGCGGGACAGGTCAGCATTGTTGGATTAACCAGATGTCTTTGCAGTGTGGCCCAGTGATCGCGCCACGGAATTAAGGGGAGTGAAGCGGGGGCCACCGGCATTCCAGTCGTATTTGCCGTCGTTGTTTTCATCGGCCCACATCGTCATGGCGAGGACGATTTGTTTCTGACTGTTAATACAGCTGGTTTGTTGCGCTTTGGCTTTCGCTTTGGAAAGCGCTGGCAAAAGCATTGCCGCTAAAATGGCAATAATGGCAATCACCACGAGCAATTCGATCAACGTGAATGCTCGCACTTTTCTCTGAGTCTCGGGCGATCTGCAAATGGACAAGCGAGTCATGTATGATATAACCCGTGACGAACAACGCGTGTTCATGCCTCGGGATGTATGGATTTTAGAGGACGAGCAGAAGACCAGAATACCCGCAAATGAGGGCGTTAACGGGGATTCGGAGGCGCACTTGAGGAAATGCATGCTTACCCTTCCAAAGGTTAGTTGTGCAAAGGGCGACGCCGAATGCACGGCACGTCATCCGTGAAACGAGTTAACGCGCACAGAACATAATCCAATCCTTAAATGAGAAAGTTCGTCGCGTAGCTGAAAAGTCAGATACCTCTTTACGGTTTAACACCTATTGAAAGCGAACGCTCAAACTGGGGTCTAAATCTACTATCAATTCATTGTCCAGAGTCAGGTGGTCAGAAATGGTTTTTTACACCTATGGCACAAACCGGGATCGGTAGAACTGCAAGCTGTTAGACATCGCCGTGTCGTTGATTGTGGTGAAGCCGCTGGAATTTGTGATGAGGCGCCAGGGGAACCAGTTGGTCAGGTCAGTCGATGTTTGGATTTGATAGACGCTGCCGGTGCTGCCGGTGAGTAAAAAGGTGAAGGTGTTCGCGGACTGGTTCGTCGCGACCGATAATTGCGAGGAATGATTTGCGGCGAGTCCCGTTATCGCTTTGCTGCCGGTAATGGGTGATGCGGTGCCATCGTCGATTGAGGTGGCGATCGTGAAATTGCTGTTAAAGCCAGCCCACGGCGTAAACGTCACTCCCGTCAGCAACGTGTTTACATCGGCGATCGCACCCGACGCGAGCCACACACCAGTCGCAGGATTGTAGGTCGATGTCACGCTTCCAGAGGTGCCCGTGTTCAGCGGGCCGGCGTTCGGATTCGACAATGTCAACTTTGCGGTGATGTTCGTGCTGTCGATATCCGTCACCACAATATCAGTTAGATTTAATGGAATAT
The DNA here is from genome assembly GCA_966112985.1 of uncultured bacterium. GTDB lineage: Bacteria > Verrucomicrobiota > Verrucomicrobiia > Limisphaerales > JACDHS01 > CBHWET01. The sequence continues at coordinate 1,813 of CBHWET010000355.1, forward strand.
CTTGCGTGTAACTTTCGGGCGCTGACAAATTTGTTGCCGTCGGTGCGTCGTTCACTCCGTTGACTGTGATCGCAGCCGTATCTGATGCTGCCGAAAACGCCGTGCTGTTTCCCGTCGCAGTAATGTTTGTTGTTGATCCGGAAGTTCCCGAGGTCTGATCCCACGCACGAAACGTGATGGCATTCGTAATGTAGCCGCTGAAGTTTGTGGCCGGTTGAAAGTAAAGCCAGCCGTCAAGCAACAAAGCGTTTGAGTCAGAAACTGCGGGCAGTGCGGTCCACGTGGAGTGATTCGTGGAATAATACCACGTGCCGTTCGCAGTGTCGGCTCCGGTAATGGCGACGCCGAGAACAGTGTCACTATCGAGGTCGGTGACATTGTTCATGATATCAAGAGGCGTTCCCAGACCAACCAGGCGGTTGATCGCGGAGCCGACAGCGCCACTCGGGGCTCCGGCATCTTCATTCACCGCACTCAGCGTCGGGTTGGCTGTCGCCTGAAGCGCAGGCGCGTTGTTCAGTGGACGTAAAGCGATGCTTTCGACCACACCGGTGTCGGCATTATTTGATGCTGTTGCCGTTTTCGTGCCAGTTGCTGCCGAGGTGCTTTCGAAAAGATAATTGCCTTCCAGTGCTACGCCGGCTTGCCCCGTCGAAACCGCGTCCATCACGTCAACGAATTCCGTCATGCCGCTGGGTGGCGTCCATGTTGCCGCGCTCGCGAAGGCGTGCCACGTAAGGAGCATCGTTCTGGGCAATGTCGGAGTAACAGTTGGTGCGGCGTGCGATAGCGACGAACTCGTGCTGGTCCCGGTTTCGACATTGATCGGCGCCGTCGTGCTGACTCCAGTGAAAGCGCCAATGCCACCGGCAGAATTCACGCTCGCGGAAAAGGTCCACATGTAGCTGGATGGGTCGCTCGCACCGGGTGCATGCCAATAAGTGGCGAGGGTTTGACTTGCGGATGTCGTTTTGCGAATCAAAGTCCAACCCGTCGGCGCAGTAATGGTGACTGGCGCCGCGTCGCACGTTATCGCGGCAATCATGACGTCGCCTTGCACACTGCCGGTCGGCTTCGTAATCGTGAGGCTTGAGGAAGCGGTTCCGCCCGACTTCGCCGTCGTCGCTGAGCGAAACGCGATATTTGGCACAACAGTGACAGTTGCTCTGTCGGTAGCAGTAGAAAAAGCGTTCGTTCCTCCGGACGCCGTGGACGTATCAGCCGTGCTGCCTGCCGTTCCTGATGTTCGATCCCAAGCGCGGAACGTGATCTTCGCAGTGCCGCTAAACGTTGTTAAAGTGGGCTTGAAATACAAACGGGTGCTTGAATCAGCAGCGAGCAAGAGCGCCGCACTATCGGAAGGCGAGCCGACTAATGTCCACGCGGAGCCATTGTTTAGTGAATAATACCACGTCCCATCGATAGGCTCCGCGAATGTAATCGCAAGCCCAAGCAATGCAGGTCCGTCGGGCTCTTCGTTATCCTGGTCCGTGACATTATCCACCTGGCCTGTCGGTGAACTGAAATCAACCAATCGCGACACCAACGTGCCGACTGCGTTGACTGGCGCGCCAGCACCTTGAAATTCCGAATTTAAAACGACCTGCTTAATTCCATCCAACACCGGCGCATCGTTCTGGCCGACGACGGCGAAGCCCGAGTTCGCAATAAATGTTATCGCGGTGACTAAAACGAACATCGAAGTTCGTTGGGGGAAGCATCTCCTTGCAAAATTAAGTCGTGCAAACATGACGGTGATTGGTTCGCTGCCGTCCATTTAACCTCTTTCCTTTGGATAACACAGCCTAAATCGAATGCCTAGCCACCCTCGGGCAGTCCTTTGCGACCGGCGCCACCTTCCAATTACCTGTTGATTATCCCATTTCAAAAGTCGCTTTGACGCGAAAAACCGATTTTTCCGCTCCACTGAAAGCGCCTTTTACCAATTTCCGTAAAAAGCTGTCCGCGGAAAAGTGCCTTTGACGGAGTTGGCGTATTTAGTCGGGAGATGGAGAGTGCCTTTTACGGTAAAAGCGTGTTTTCGTGTCACCGGAAAAGTCGCTTTGACGCGTAAAAGCTGTTTTTGGGGCACTTGGAAAATGCCTTTGACGCACTTTTCAAGAAAAGTTGCGGCCCGGAGTCCAGCTTTTCGCGTCAAAGGCAGTTTGGACCTCAGCCGGAAAATGCCTTTGAAGCGTCAAAGGCATTTTTTTGATGGTTTTGACCACGTTTTGCGCATAAGGCGGAGTTTCGGGCGGCGGAAAAGATGGTTTGACGCGTCAAAGGCACTTTGGACGCAGCGCCGAACAGTCCTTTACGCGTAAAGGGCACTTCCGACGGACATCCAAACACGGAATTTGCATCAAAGGCATTTTTCAGGGGCCGTTTTTTTGCCTTTGAAGCGTCAAAGGCGTTTTTTTCCGCGGCTGAAATTTGCCTTTGACGCAAAAAAGGAAAATGCACCGCGTTGAATCTCAGCCGTTTAGCGCAAGGACAGAGTTTAAGGTTTGAGAAATTTGAAGTTTGAGATTGAAACGAGTCCTTTCGGATGGTTGAGCAAAAACTGAAGTTTTATGCCAAACTTTTTGCGGCGCCAAAGCGGCAACGCTCATGGTTCAGGCGTCGGAGAAATGGCGAAGTTTGTTGGACGCTCTCTTCCCGCGATGGCAACGGTAGATAAGCTATAGCTTCAAACAGTTGACCTCAGTTAAAATGCAGAAATGAAAGCACGTTGCGTCATGACCATTCTGTCCGTTCTGCTCGTTGCGTGTGCTGCATCGGCAGATATTTCGGCTTCAACCGCAACACCGGCGGTCATTGATGTCTGGCCAAAAGAAAAGATGCCTGGCCGCCGTACAAGCGAGCCGGAAACAGCAAAGCCGTCGAAAGACAACGTCACTCGAATCACGAATGTCGGCCGGCCAACGTTAACGCTATTTCCGGCTGCGAACAAAAACACGGCCGCGCCGGCGATGATTGTTTGTCCTGGTGGTGGTTATAGCTATGTGGTCGTGGACAAAGAAGGAAGCGAGATTGCCGCGTGGCTGAACACAAACGGCATAACCGCGCTCGTCTTGAAGTATCGCGTTCCGAATGAGCGAGGCGGTGCTTTGCAGGATCTGCAACGTGCGCTGAGTTTAACGCGCGCCCACGCAACCGAATGGAACATCGATGTGCACCGGCTCGGAGTCATCGGCTTCTCAGCTGGTGGTAATCTTGCGGCGAAAGCAAGCACGAGATTCGATGAGCGAAGTTACTCACCGATCGATAAAGTGGATGAGCAAAGCTGCCGCCCTGACTTCGCTGTGTTGGTGTATCCTGCTTACCTCGAGGCCACCAATGGTACGGTCACAGCCGATCTGAA
>CBHWET010000356.1:0-5138 GCA_966112985.1 uncultured bacterium
GATGAAAACGAAGAGCGCATGCCGAACTTTGCGACAGTTCCTAATGCACGCGGTGATCGGCCGTGGCTTTATCGTCCTTTGCCAGTGGCACCGGTGATTCCGCCCTCAGCAACTCCCCAGGAAGCTGAAATTTTAAAGGAGACGGAAGGATATCGGCAAGGTGTCCTCTTTAGCTACGCGCCCAGTCCTTCGATTCTACATTGCCCGGCGGACAGCCGTTTCAACAAGCCGGTTGGAGCCGGTTTTGCCTATGGCAGTTTGTCGCCGGTAGCGTCGTTGAACGGAGAAAAACCCGAACTGTATCGTCGCATGGAAATACAACAACCGAGCGCCAGATTTCTTTGGGTGGAGGAAAATGATTCAAGGGGAGAGAACGGCGGTTCGTGGAATTTCAGATCGTCGGGACCGCCTGATTTTCAACTGTCCAAGATGGTGGATTCAGGCGCGGTATATCACGGCAACACAAGCACCTTTAGTTGGGCGGATGGTCATGTGAGCAGTCATAAGTGGGAGGACCCTTCGGCGATCGTATTTGCCGCCAGCACCGATCCGACGAAATACAAAAACGCTCCTTCATTCGCGGAGTCACCGCGCGACGCATTCTTTCTTGCCCAAGGATATCCAACGGCGAGCAATCCGTAAGCAAAAGGAAACGCGGAAATACTATCCCGTGCGGCGACATTCTGAGTTAGAGCCCTATCGGCGACATGTCCCAAATTATTTTGCTCATTTGAGGTCCTCCGGAGACTGACATCCGACTGAGCTTTTCGGTCCGAGTCGGCCGAAGATATACAACCTTTGATTAAACCCACGTCGCATAGCGTCAACCCAATCCATGGTTTTCATGTCGTACATCGGCAGCAGTATTCAAGTGCTCATCTGGATTTGTTGCGCTCTCGCCGTGCCAGTGATGGGAGAATCGGTACGGACGATTGTTCCTGTTCGCACTTCGATTGCAACAGCACGGCCCGCGTTTGTTACAAGAATGAATCCAATCGCCGATCTCATGTTGATGTACGATGGCGGCAATGGGCGCGAGCCATGGACCGCCGACTCTCTCAAACCGTACGTCTATCGCGAGCGGAATGGCAGGTTCGACTGGCTGTTTGATGGATTTTTGTTCATTGATTTTCTCGCACCGTCTGGCGCTCGCCTCTGTCCGATCACAAACAATCGCAACGCGAATCAACGGGACTGGCAGGAATTGATTGATCACTATTTTGCCGAGGGCACCAATATCGCAGCATTGGAACAATTACTGGAACAACTCGAAGCGCAGGGTCATCGTCCGACGCGCAAACGACGGGTTGTAATCACCCTGCCAACACCGATCGCAGGGTCGTTACCAAAAATCATCGCGGCCTCGAGCTTTTGGGGACATGTCGGTGAACGGCGGATCGACTTCCATAATCCTTCCGACCGAGTCACCGCGATGCAATGGTACGTAGACGAAGTGCTGCGACGCTGGCGTGCAAAACAGTTTAAGCATCTTGAACTGGCCGGATTTTATTGGGTCTTCGAACGGGCGTGGAGCGAACATCGGAGCGCAGATATTTCATCGTATCTCCACGCGAACGATTGCGCTTTGTATTGGATACCTTCGTGGCCCCAGGGTAGAACAAACTGGCCGGTCTATGGGTTCGATTTCGTGTATCAACAACCAAACTACTTCTTTCATCGCAAACCAACTCCTTTAAGCCGTTTGGAGGAAGCGTGTCGTTTTGCTGAGGCCTGTGGAATGACGATGGAAATGGAGTTCAATGATTCGCTCTTCGATAAACCTGAGTTTCTGACTTACTTTGATCAATACCTCGAGGCCTACCACCAGCACCACGTGTGGGAAAAAAAGCCGGTCGCTTATTACGGCGGTCACGGCACGTTCGCCGGGATGGCGGTTAGTAATAATCCAGCGATCACAAGACGCTACCGCGCGTTGACCGACCTGGTCATCGAACGACAGAAGAAGGCCGACGGCGGCTTCAACTTTCGTTAACCGGTCTAGTGTCTTTCAATAATGTCATCCCGTTCGCCACTAAGCGTTACGGATAGTGATATTCAAAAGCGCCGCGATCAGGATATGCGCCCCACGGGATTGGATAACCTGTATAATCGTAACTATAACCCAAATCGAGTCCGGTGTTCTTGGCCGGGCTCGTGTTCAGGATGCTGAAATCGACCGCGTTCGTGCCGGTAATATTGACAAACTTCACGTCGCCGTAGGTCGGACTGATGCCAGGCCCTTCGTTGCCCATCACCAGATTACCAATGGCATAGTAGTGGTTGTTTTTGATAATGCTGCCGGGGCTATAGTTTCCGACGACGTTGAAAACTTTCACGTCATACTTCGTCATGATCACATTGTTCCGAAACTTATTACCAGTACCCGTCCCTTTTAAGAGAAACACTCCCAGCTCATTCGAATTAATCTTGCGACGCAGAATCGTGTTGTTATCGACGGCACAGGTCTCGGCAAAACGCAATTTTGCAAAAGCCTGATAGTCATCGCTAACGTTGAATTTGATCTTCCAATCTTTGTAAAGCGGTGCCGGGGTAACGTCATCGAATACAGTCTCGAGAAACCCGCAGTTCCCTCGGGTGAAGTTATGCGTCAGCACGATGTTGTATTTGTTATAACGGCCGTCGTCGATTTCAAACGCGCCCCCGCCGACACCATTGGCAAAATGCGTTGGGTCTGAATCAGTCACCTGCATATTGACGATGGTGTTGCCAGTGCATGTTTGAAAATCCTGGCCTAACCATATTCCGAGAGGCCCCCAGTTCCATTGTTTCAAAGCACGATAACAGTCGTGAATGTAGTTGTATTGGATGTCAGCAAACTTTCCGCAGCTTCTGATGCCAGCGACGCAATCATTGAACTCATTGTTCCTGACGATGCAATAATCGGAACCTCGTGAAATGTGCACCGCGCCCATTTCCCAAACAATCCATCCGCCATCGGCAGAGTAGTAGTTGCCATCGACATAGGCAGCGGTGTTGTGGAAGTAAAGGTGTTCGACGATAATGTAATCGCCATTGAGTCGAAGACAATTTCCAAAGTTATCCTGCGCAAAAATTGGATTGGTGAAACTCGGCGCCGCCGCAGCCGCATCACCGTAATCCGAAATGAGGATGTAGTTTCCTGAAACGCCCGAATAATTGACAAAGAAAGGAACGTTGTAGCTCGATCCCCGTTTGAACCGAACGGCATCTCCGGGATACAATGCGACATTTTGCACTCTGGCGATCGTCTGCCAGGGCGTGAGGTCGGACGTCCCGTTGTTCGCGTCATTCCCACTATTAGAATCGATGTAATACGTAATCGCAGGGGCGAGTAACGGAGTAAACAAGACGAAGAAGATTACGGCTCGAGCAATGATGGATTTCGTTTTCATGTGATGGACCTTCGTATCATGGGCAGTTTCACTTCTCAACGTGTTCGGTTCGGCACGAAGTCGAACTACGACAAGGAAACGGGTAAGACGCGGCGACGTTAAAACCGGAAAATCGTCGTGGCAATCACAAACCGCCTTACGGTAGCTGCAAAAGTAATGGCTGCGTCAGAGCCATCTTACCGGGGCTCATCAGTAGCGTTGCAAGCGGAAGAATGTTTGATTCGTCACGGGGACGGTAACTGTCCATTGATCATCGACGAGCCCCCATCCCCCCGACTCAAGCCCGCGCCAAGCCTGAAGATCATTTGAGTATTCGGGAAAATCGAACGCGCCATCCGGAGCCGTAGTCCAGGAGAGTTTCACCATTGCGGCGCCATTATCATTCGTAAATGCGTATCGCAGTTGTGGAAGGTCGAGAGGCAGTTTCGTTATAAACAAGTCGAGATAGCTATTCGTTGTCGAGTGATAACCAAAATAAACGTTCGTTCCCTGCGTCCAACCAGTGGCATAAACAGCGTTGCTGCTCAGGCCAAGGGAAAAAATACGTTGCTCATTTTCTGCACTTACCTGGGACGTCCAGACGATATTGCCTTCCGTATCAAACTTGGCGATAAATGCGTCAGAATCGCTAAACGTATTCGTCGCGAAATTTGTAAAGGTCACGTTGTCGAGCATCATTCGCGGGCTTTGGAAGTAGCCGCCGATATAGCTGTTGCCCGATTGATCAACGGCAATCTTCCACGCAGATTCTGAGAAGTCACCATGGCCGCTTTTAGCCCACAAAGGGATCCCGTTCGTGTTGAGCTTCGCTACGAAAACGTCGTCCGCAAAGCCCGCATTGGTAAGAACGAAATCGCCAATCGAAAACGCCGTGCTTTGATAGTCCCCGGCAATGTAACAGTTCTGTTGTGCGTCGACGGCAATGCCGCGCCCCACTTCAGAAAGCTCTCCTCCAAATCCTTTTGCCCACTGCACCGTCCCGTTTGAATCGAATTTCACAATAGCAATGTCACTATTCTGCGCCATTTCGTTTGATGCTGTAGTAAGCAGGAACTCACCAAACACGACGTTTGTTCCAAGGAATGTTGCTGATAGATAAATATTGCCAGCATCATCGACGGCGAGTTCCCGGCCACTGTCCGCGTTCGGACCACCCAAGTGTTGTCCCCAGGCCAGATTACCGGCTGAATCGTATTTCAAAAGCAATACATCGGACTTACTGCCGCAGACAAAATTTGTCCCGGCAATGATGTTTGTACCGGTAATACTGCCCGCAACGTATACATTGTTCGAGGCATCTACTGCGAGACCTGACGCGCTGCTGGAAAAGTTTTTGTTCGGGCAACGAGCCCAAATCGGAAATCCGGCGGGATGCAGTTTGGCCACGAAGAATGTGGAGTTGCCGTTCACCGCATTGGTGAGTGTGATATTGCCGATGGTAAAATTTGTCGAACCAAACGAACCGGCAACATAACGGTAACCCTGCGCATCCACGGCCACGCAGAAAGCGCGATCATCACCCGTGCCGCCGAATGACCTCGCCCATTGTACGACGCCATTGCTATTAAATAACGCGACGAAGCAGTCCATGGGCACATTCCCTGTACGAACCGTGTTCGAAATCGTGATGCTGTCGAACGTAAGATTAGTGGAATTGAAATAGCCGGCGACGCTGAAATATCCGTAACGATCGACAGCCAGATCATAGCTCACCTCAGCGCCATTGCCTCGCGCTGTTTTTACCCA
>CBHWET010000357.1:0-5134 GCA_966112985.1 uncultured bacterium
TCACCGCGACCAGTTATCTCGGCGACGGCTCCAGCCTGCAAAACCTCGACGCCGCTCCCGCCCTGCAACGCCTTAGTCGCAAGATCACCGAACAAACCGCGCGTCTGGATCAAAAAGACCGCGAGATTCAACTCTTGCGCAGCCTCAACGCTGCCTTGGAAAAGCGTTTAGGCACTATCGAAGAGAGCCTTAAACGCCGGCACTGAAACAAATCGGAATTTATCTTTCGGCGGTTGAACAGAGATTCGAATCAAGATCGAGGAAGTTCGATCCAAATTTGCTGCCTTTCCCGACAACTGACTCAACACCGACTTCGCCGCCCAGCCTTTCCACCCGTCTCTGAGATTCGGCATCAATAAAAATGTCGAGAATGCCCCTTGATGTCGTTTTCTGGCGCCCCAAAACCGGTTTTCCGCCTGAGATCTACCCAATTATGTGAAAAATCGTCCCTTCGGATACCGTTTCGGTGAATCCGGATTCCGCAAAATCCGAAATTCCGCGGGATCGGTAGCTTCCCGTTCCGGGAAATCGGATATCCCGCGGGATTGGTGAATCCTTGTTCCGGGAAATCCTTCCGCCACCGGTTTCGGTGAATTCCTGTTCCGCGAAATTACTCCAGCACCGAGCTTTGGTGAATCGCCGTTCCGCGAAATCACATATCCCGCGGGATCGGTGAATCCTCGTTCCGCGAAATCCTTCCGCCCGCGGTTTCGGTGAATTCCCATTCCGCGAAATCCGTGCAACCTGCGGTTTTGGTGAATTCCCGTTCCGCGAAATTGGCCCGGCACGGAGCTTCCCCGAAATTCCGGCGCAGAAAATCGGTCCAACTCCGAGTTTTGGGCACTTTTCCGCAGCCTAAAATTAGTAAATCCGCGGTTTCAAGAATACGAGGCCATCCGAAATTGCCTTTCCCGCGAGTTATTGCATTTCACGATAACGGAATCTTGCTTCGGCAGCCGCCTCTGGGAATTCTGATCGCGGAAGATTTCTTTCCTCCCCGGATTGTTCGAAAATCCCACGCCGTCATTCGCATCACCTCACGGCGCCCTGCGCCTTCTACCGTCATTTATTGCCACTGAGCTGCGCCACCAGTCGTTCGAGTTCGGCGATCCGTTTTTCCATCGGGTTCACCGCCTGTACCGGCTGGGTCGGAGTCGGCACGACGACGGGTTGTGTTTGTTTTTCGCGAGGTCGTGACGTCATTTCCAAGCTCTTGTACCGCAACCGAAACAACACAAAGTCGAAGTCCATTTCGATGCCGTCTTCCGTTCTCCTGACAGGCAGAGTTGGCGCGAGGGAGTAAAGTGATTTGCGACCGTCCCGCGAGTTTTCCGTTTTCAGGATCATGCCCGCGCGGCGCATTGCCGCCAGCTGTTTTAAAACGACGCTACGTCCTGACCGTGTTTGTGCGCCGGGCAGCGCCGAAGCCGGTTGTGGTCCCTTGTCAGCGAGGAAAAGCAGAATTTTCCAACGTTGCGGTATCGCGAACATCGGCAAGATTTTCTTCATGGTCCATTCAGTCACGGCGGCCACTGGTGGTTGTTGGTCATTCATAAGCAGGCATCCTTCGGAATCTCGCCCATCCACGCAACTGCGAATATAGAGCGGTTGCCATCCACCGCAGATTCTTAATGAATTATTAAGGTCTTTCCTGATACGGTCGCGGGAAGTCTACCAAACAACAGAAACAGACAAATGAGCCTGATCAGGAGCCGGTTTCGAAGGTGATCGAACGGCATCAAGCACGCCCGTCCTGCGTCAAATTTGTCCCCGGCAGACGCCTTGAGCGTATGAATCTGAAATCACTTGTTTTGGCGATTATATTTTGCACCGCAACGGCCTATGCCGACCCACAAATTACGGCATGGCTGACGAATTATTCCGCGCAGTATGCCCGCGCCTACACGAATACCTCCAAACGCACGGGCGGAAATTCCGTTACCACGTGGGGAACGAGCACTACCGGCCAAGGTGTTGTGTCCTATACAGATGTCGGATTTATCGGCTACTCCGCCAGTTGGGTCTATGTGCGAGCGTCTGATTTGCCGAGTTATGTCATCGGACCGTGGCTCAATCCGCAAGGCCAGCCCGGTTCGTTGTTTCCTACGAATCAGCATGTCCTGAATCGTTTTCCACGCACCACCTCCGCGAAGAGCGGAACAAAAACGACCACCGGCACTGGGTATTCAGGATTATTCGTCAACGGCGTGGCCGCATTCAATTTCGCTGACGGCAAGGCGTATGACGGTTCAAGCGCCGTTCAGGGACCGCACACGCAGTCGACCTACTATTGGCATCGCTGTGCACCCGTGGCTGAAGATTATAATTTCGATTACCCGCTGGGACACCAAACGCCGTCGGGTGTTTATCACAACCACCAGCAACCGATTGCCTTGCGCTATCAACTCGGCGATCACGTCGACTATAACTCCTCGACCAAAAATTATTCCGAAGGAACGAATTCAGTCACATCGCACTCACCGATCCTCGGCTACGCCTACGACGGTTATCCCATTTACGGTCCTTATGGATATAGCGTTACCAACGACGCCAATAGCGGGATTCGACGTATGGTTTCGGGATATGTTGCGCGCAATGGCCAGAATGGAACGGATAATCTATCCACGAATCTCTCCGTCATCCCGGCGTGGTATGCCCGGTTTCGCCAAAGCCATTTCGGCGGCGTTTATTCGACAACGGCCGGGACTTCCCGCTCCTCGACCTCCACAGATACATTGGGGACCTACGCGCAGGACTATTCTTATTATGGCGACCTGACGAATTCAGCCACCGGACAAAAGTACGTGGCGGGAACAAATACATTTGATTTGGACGAATATAATGGCCGCTGGTGTGTGACGCCCGAATATCCCGGCGGAACCTACGCCTACTTCCTGACCATTGATTCCAGTGGAAACAGCGTTTATCCGTACGCCTTCGCTTTTGAATATTATGGCACTGTGAGTGGCGGATCGGTCTCCAGTATCAGCGAATCAATCACGACGAACTTCATCGGTAGCGCGGATTCCAAGCTGACGCTCTCCACCCCTTCAATCAACACCTCGAATTACCTGGTCACACTCGTCTGGAGTTCTACGGAAGGTGGCAAATACCAGGTTGAAAGTTCAACCGACCAGTCCTCCTGGACAGTGGAGAAAACAAACGTGTCTGCAACGGTCGGTGTTTCAACGACGAACACTTACACCACCACGACGACGAACGGCACTGTATACGTCCGGCTCACCCGCACTTCGCTCGCGACTTACGACGACATCGGATTTGAAAGCGGGGTGGTCGGCCAGACGAATGTGCAATCGTTCCTGATTGGCAACGACGCCCCGGTCGTCGCGAACGCCATTCCCAATCAAACAAATACTTATGGCAGCAGTTTCAGTTACACTTTTCCGACCAACACTTTTAGCGATGTGAACAGCGGACAGACGTTGACGTATACCGCCTCAAGTTCAGCGCTGACGAATACCGGCATCTCGTTCAATAGCGCGACGCGCACCTTCTCGGCCAGTACGGTGTACGCGACAAATGGTGGAACGATCGTCGGCAGTTACACGGTGCAAGTTGTCGCCACAGACAATGGCTCGCCCGCGAAAAGCGCGACCAATTCTTTCTCGCTCGTCATCAACAAAGCCGCCGCCTCAGTAACCGCAAATTCATTCAGTCGTGCTTATGGAGTGACCAACCCGGTCTTTACCGGGACCTTAACGAACTTCGTTGCGCTCGATTCAATTTCAGCGGCCTACTCGTGCTCAGCGACGACAAACAGCGCAGTGGGTTCGTATCCCATCACTCCCTCGTTAACAGACACGAAGAGCGTCCTTGGAAACTATACGGTTACCACGAATGCGGGAACATTGACGGTTTCGAAAGCGCCGCTGACCGTGCTCGCGAGTTCCCTTTCCCGTGTCTACGGTTCGACCAATCCAACGTTCTCGGCGACTTACAGTGGTTTTACCAACGGCCAGACATTGGCTACGAGCGGCGTCTCTGGCTCCCCTGCCCTCACGACTACCGCACTGACAAACAGCAACGTTGGCAGCTACGTCATCAGTAATGCTCTCGGAACTTTGTCGGCGACAAACTATTCGTTTACGCTGGTAAACGGCACTTTGACGGTCACACAAGTGGCACTGACGATCTCGGCGAGCAATGCAACGCGCGTTTATGGTGCAACGAATCCGACCATGACCGGCACGATTTCCGGCCTGGTCAACAACGACAATATCGCGGCGACATTTTCGTCCGTTGCCACGACGAACAGCATTCCCGGTACTTACAACATTCTTCCCACGATCACTGATCCCTCCGGTAAGCTCGGCAATTATTCTGTAACAACTAACACCGGCACTCTGACCGTTACGAAGGCTTTATTGTCTGTCACAGCCAATAATGCTTCGCGGGCTTACGGTTCAGCGAATCCAACGTTTACGACTAGCTACAGTGGTTTTGCCAATAACGAAACTTCTTCCTCTGGAACCATCTCCGGTTCAGCGTCGCTGACGTCGGCCGGGACAAACGCGCCGATCGGCAATTACACCATCACCAACGCCCTCGGCACACTAGTTTCCTCGTATTACAATTTCACTCTCACCAACGGCACGCTCACCGTCACCCAAGCTACGCTCGTGGTGACGCCCGACAACGTGTCACGACGTTACGGACAGACCAACCCGGTCCTGACCGGCACGATTTCCGGCATCGTGAACAATGACAACATTTCCGCGACTTACTCCACGACAGCGACGACGAACAGCGCGATTGGCACGTATCCTATCACGGCCACATTGAGCGATCCTGGTTCCGTCCTCGGCAATTATAGTGTCACCCTCAATCAGGGAACATTGACGGTGACCAATGCATCGGCGGGCAGTTACTCAACGATCAGCCTGAACGCGTCGAACTCACTGGTTGCTCTTGCCGCCGCCGGAACGACGAATCTTATCTTCACTGATACAAACAACGGCTTGTCCCTCGTCATCGCCCTCACGATGAGCCCGTATTCACTCAGCAATGCGAGCCCGTCGTTCACATTCCTCGACACATACGGCCCGAATGGAGCCAGGGTTCACCTCGGCGTCGACAGCGGCCTTTCCGGCGGTGACGGCAACTGGATGAATTA
>CBHWET010000358.1:0-5113 GCA_966112985.1 uncultured bacterium
CCCTTCCCCGTCCGCCTCGTTACCTCGGCGGCTACAAACTTCACGGCACTGTTGCCAGGCCGGTCGCCGGGTCAAACGTGATTGTGCCGTTTTGAAATCTGTTCCGGACACGGTCCGAACCATCCCCAACCGAGAACTGATCGCTCATCGGATACCCGAGCACGCTGCCTTCGGCTCCGAGACTCCTCCATTTCTCGAGAATCGGACCATGCAACTCAAACGCACCGGTAAGTTCGGTGAAATAAATGGCACCCTCCTGATCTTTCAGGTGCGGGTTTTTGAAAAGGTTATACCGACCGATGCCGTCTGCCGTTATCTTTCCGTCTGTCACCGGGTAACCAAGCACACTCGCCTCGGCTCCGAGGCTCATCCATTTCGCCCGCACCGGCCCCATGATCGACCAGGCGCTGTACTTCGGTGTCCAATAAATTGAAGCTTGCGGACGATCCTGCGCCAGCGTTTGAAAGTGATTGTATCGACCCAATCCATCCGGTGAATCGGTCTCGTCGGTCACTGGATACCCGAGCACTCCCGCCTCCGCCTCCATGGACAGCCATTTGTCACGAACCCTACCGTGGATAGACCACGCACCATATTTCGGTGTCCAGTAGATCGAACCCGCGCCGCTGAATCGACAGAAACGGCCAATGCCGTCGCGCGCCGTCATCTCGCTCCCCACCAAATAGCGAAGGAAGTAACAATTTGTCCCACCGAGCTTCTCATAATAATCGCGAATCGCTGTCGTGGGAATCTTTTGCGCCAGCCCCTTTTTTACATCGGTTTCAATCGGCTCGAATTCATTAGCGACGGTTGGCTTCTGATCATAGAAAACAAAATCGTCAAAATTGATATGTCCCCATCCGCCACTGTGTTCGTCGATGATGCGGATGAAAATCTTTTTGCCCTGAACCGCTTTTAAGTCCACGACGACCGTTCGCATTGTTTCACCGTTGAATGCGGAGGTCTTGAAGAACACTTTGTGATCGTCAGCTGTGATGAGTTCAACGCGCGTTTCCGGATGAGAACCGCCGCCGATCAGGAAGGTAGCGAATGGATATGTGGCCTCAAATGGCACCGAGGTAAGAATTCCTTGTGGTGTGTCACCTTCCTTCTCATAGGTCCCAATCCAATAATTGCCGTGATGTCCGCTCTTCACATCTTTGATCCGCGCATTGACGGCGTCGCCCCGGACAGGCTGGTTCTCGAAAGCGCTGCCGACCGCGTCCCAGTCCTTTAACGTCCCATCTTCGAATCCAAAATTCAGAGGCTGTCCATCAGCACCCGTTGGTTTAATTGGCTTGGGCGAAGCCAACGCAATTTGAGAAAGGCAAAGCAACGCGACAGCCGAGGCAAAGAGTTGGGGCTCTTTCATAGCCAATATACGGGGTGAATGCTTCGAGAATAGAAGAAACAGGCCTCAAAGGCGAGCTTGTTTTCATTGTGTGTGGGTAACGGCAACCGATTTATGGCCTTAGCAAAAACAATGTTCATTCGCGCCTTTTCTGATAAAATGCAGGCCGGTCTATTCTCTAAATGGAGCTTCGCCATCTTAAATATTTTGTCGCCATCGCCGAAGAACTCAGCTTCAGCCGGGCAGCGGCGCGAGTCCGCGTGGCTCAACCCGCTTTGAGCGCCCAGATCAAGACGCTCGAAGATGAGCTTGGCGTGCAATTGCTGGAACGCCACAGCCGCGGCGTCGCCCTGACAGAAGTGGGAAAAGTGTTTTTGCGCGAAGCACGGGCAGCCATTCAACAAGCAGAGCGGGCAACGGCTTCAGCGCAGGAAGCGGCACGGGGATTAATCGGTGAACTACGTATAGGAAGCATCACCAGTTTCACGAATGATCATCTGCTGCGTCTTGTCCGTGCCTACCGCGCTGAATTTCCGAACGTTGACTTGCGTTTTGTCGACAAAACGCCAGCCGGCCTGGAAGAAGCTGTTGCCAATAAGGAAGTCGATGTGGCGTTTTTGCGTCCACCGGCTTGTGACAGCAACCTGAACGTCCGCGTCGTTGAACATGCAGAGATGGTGGTGGTGATGCCGCGCACTCATCATCTTGCGGTAAGCCGTGGGATTTCCTGGCAACAATTGAAAGACGAAACCTTCATTCAACTTTCGGACGAGGAATCACCTGGGTTCAACAGCAAGTTTCGTGAGTACGCGCTGAAGGCTGGATACATCCCACGCATCGCTCATTACGGTCATGAAATGCATTCCATCCTGTGGCATGTGGAAATCGGAATGGGAATCGCGGTGATGGTTTCGGGAATGAAGGATCTTCTAAGACGCGACCTCGTAATGCGTTCTTTTAGAAAACCAGTTCCAACAATCGAAACCTTGATGGTCTGGCGCAAAAACAACCTGTCGCCCACTCTCGCCGAATTCATCCGTTTGTCGAAAGTCCATTTACCATCTGATCCAACGCCAACGATATAACTACGCGTTATAGGTCTGCGAACAAACTGGTATTGGTGTGCCGTCGAATCTTCGGTTCTTCTATTCGCTGCAACTGCAACGCGCTTCCATTCCAGCGCGCCGCAGTAGGAACAACCAACGGATGAAAATCCGCCAAACAAAATACCCCTATGCCAAGTTATTGGATCACCTTCGATTGTTTTGGAACGCTCGTCGACTGGAACACCGGGTTCGCAAACATACTCCGGCCAATGTTCGGCGATAACACAGAGAAAGTCATTTCGGCCTATCACCATTACGAAAGACTGATTGCTCCAACAAGGCCGCATCAGTTGTACAAAAATGTTGTCATCGCGTCCCTGCTCTGTGCAGCAGCTCAATGTAATTTGAAGATCACGCGCAGAGATGCGAAACGGATTATCGAACAGTGGCACACGATGCCTTTATTTGCTGATACGGAACCACTGCTGGACAACCTGCGCTCAATGGGCTTCAAGCTTGCGGTGCTCACGAATTGCGATGATGACCTCTTTACCAATACACACCGGACATTTAGTGAACGTTTTGATCTCGTCGTCACTGCCGAACGCGTCGGCGATTACAAACCATCATCAGCACACTTCCGTCATTTCTGGAAACGAACCTTCGTGGATCGCAGCAATTGGATACATGTCGCAGCAAGCTGGTATCACGATATCGCTCCCGCCAAGGAATTCGGCATCCAACGCATATGGCTCGACCGGGAACACACAGGAGAAGATGCCACGATTGCAACGGCGCATGTTCACAGCGGAAAAGATGCTTTCCTGGCAATTCAACAATTGCAGGATTCAGGAAACCGTCATAACGCCGCAATGTTGGCAGCCTGCGGGCTCTTCCTATAACGACGAGCGATAGGAGCTTTCACAAACCAATATAACAGAATTTAAAGTTTACGTCGCTTTCGGCAGCCGTCGTGCTTTTCGCACAGCTGATAACTGGCGGTCCGGCAAAAACTCCAACATGCTACGCGCGTTCTTAATCGCTTTGTGGACAGTCGCTCTTACTGCGGCTGCCGCTCCAACCAATTCCATCCTCTTCGTAACGCAGGTTGCTATTCCGACGGATTTTACCACTATCGGGTCCGTTTTCGGCAATCACCGTTCTGACCCGGAAAGCTGCGGTCGCGGCGGCGATCTCTGGATTCGGTATAGCGACGGGACACTTAAAAACCTGACGCGCGCAGCAGGTTACGGCTTGTGGGGAACACAGCACACGAACGGAATCGCGGTGCGGCAACCAAGCGTCCACTGGAGCGGAACCAAGGCTGTCTTCAGTATGGTCGTCGGTGCACCGCGATTCCAATACGATTACAACCGCGCTGATTATTGGCAGCTCTACGAAATTACAAACTTTCTCGACCCAAACTCCGTTCCGATCATCACGAAAGTCCCGAACCAACCAACTAACTACAACAACATCTCGCCCGTCTACGGAACCGATGACCGGATCATTTTCACCAGTGACCGGCCGCGGAATGGCCAGCGCCATCTGTATCCACAACTCGACGAATATGAAGAAGCACCAACTGTCACGGGTTTGTGGAGTCTTGATCCTGCGACGGGCGATTTCTTCATGTTAAACCATGCCCCCAGCGGCGCCTTCAGTCCGATCATTGATTCGGCCGGCCGCGTCATCTTCACGCGATGGGATCACCTGCAACGTGATCAACAAGCTGATGCAGACGCAGAGAACGGCGGCACAGCGTACGGAACATTCAATTGGAGT
This sequence comes from uncultured bacterium, assembly GCA_966112985.1. Lineage (GTDB taxonomy): Bacteria > Verrucomicrobiota > Verrucomicrobiia > Limisphaerales > JACDHS01 > CBHWET01. Next base: position 4,183 of record CBHWET010000358.1, read on the forward strand.
GATGAATCCGCGGCTTCCACCGTCACAGCGACCAACACCGAAGTGTTTCCTGAACCGCGCCCGGGCCGGGATGATCTTCTCGCCGGCACAGGCCTCGGTGGTCATTCCTTCAATCACTTTTTCCCATGGCAAATTCTTGAGAACGGAATGGAAGAGGAAACTTTAAACCATGTTGGCCGGCATGAACTCGGCGGCAGTTATCGTTCTGTAAGTTTCACGAACGACCCGAACCTGGAGGAATTGTATTACTTCGGAAACAAATATAATACGAACACGATCGAGAATCTCCTGATGATCAGCGAAGACCCGCGCACCCCGGGTCTGTTCTATGGAATCGATGCCCCTGAATTCGGCACGCATTCGGCCGGACAAATTGTTTCCCTGACCGGTGGAACCAACGTTAACGCGGACTTCATGCAGGTCACCTACAAGACGCCGCGATCGACACAATCGTACGCGACACCGGGAGACGTTCCGCCCGATCACACAGGCCTCTATCGTAATCCGATAATGACTACCGACGGTTACATGATCGCGTCACATACGGGCTACAAATATTACGAAGGCAGCGGCGGCTCAACCGACCTGCCTGATTCGAAATATGATCTTCGTTTGAAGTTCCTCGTTTTCACAAATGGCTACTATGTCCCCGGAAGTCCATTAACCCCGGGGCTCACGAACCGCGCCGTTTATTGGAATCCGGATACACTGGTCACGCATACCAATAACCTGTGGGAATTGGACCCGGTCGAAGTGGTGGCGCGTAACCGTTCTGCTCGCCTTGAAACTCATATCCAAACGCCCGAACTTACAGCGTTCGCAACCGCCGGTGTCGACGTCACCAGCTTTCAGAAATATTTGCGGACGCACGAACTCGCGCTCGTGGTCAGCCGCGACGTGACGACACGCGATAAGAATGACCAGATTCAAC
>CBHWET010000359.1:0-5106 GCA_966112985.1 uncultured bacterium
CCTGGCATTGCCGTTTTCGCACGCGACCGGAAGTGGTGAAACGCCGTAGAGATTAGTCGCCTTGACATTTGCGCCATTCTTCACGAGGAGCTTTGCCATTTCAAAATCATCCAGACGCGCGGCCCAATGCAAAGCAGTCATACCATCCTGTTGAGATGCATTTACGTCGGCGTGTTGCTTGAGCAATGCCCGAATGGCTTTGTGGTCTGCCTTTTCCGCGGCATCAGCCATGGGAGCGGTTAATTGATCAGCGGCGGCGTTGAAGGAGGCAAGAACAAGCGTGAGAGTAACCAGCCTCAGACATATGAGGGTCAAAGCAGCGCAGCATCTACTGGCTCGTGAATGAAACATCACACCGGAAGCGGTTCAAACAATTCATCGACTTTGCCATTACTGTCAGCAAACGAATCCAGGCGCACACCAACTTTGTCCAGCAGTGTGAGATGCAGATTCGCCAGTGGCATTGGCTTTTCATACTTGATATGCCGGTTGCCCTTCATACCGCCCGCGGAACCACCAGCAACAAGGATCGGCAGATTCGTGTGATCGTGCACATTCGGATTCCCAATGCCACTGCCATAAAGATAGAGCGAATGATCCAGCAATGTTCCGTTACCTTCTGGCGTCGCCTTCAGCTTTTTCAGGAATTCAGCGAAAAGCGATACATGGAACTGATTGATCTTTGCCATGCGCGCAATTTTCTCGGGGTCATTGCCGTGGTGCGAGAGCGGATGATGCGGATCAGAGACGCCAATTTCGGGATATGTCCGGTTACTGGTTTCACGAGCCAGTTGAAACGTAATCACTCGCGTGACATCGCCTTGTAGAGCGAGAACCTGCAAATCGAACATCAAACGGGCGTGGTCTGCGTATGCCGCGGGCACTCCAACCGGGCGATCCAAATCGGGCAAGAGATTGTCGACCGCATCGGCCTCGGCCTGTTGAATGCGACGTTCCACTTCGCGGACGGTTTCGAGATAGTGGCTCACCCGTGCGCGATCCGCCGGTCCGAGTTCTTTTTTGAGGCGCGCGAAATCTTTGTTGAAAGAATCCAGCAGACTCGCCTTTTTTCGCAACGCAGCGCGCCGTTCTGCTGTGCTGCCGCCTTCGCCAAACAAATTTTCAAAGACAAGCCGCGGATGCGCTTCCGCCGGCAGAGGTGTTGTCGGCGACGACCAGGAAAGATTATTCTGATAGACGCACGCGTAACCGTTGTCGCATTGGCCGACGGTTTGCAACAGGTCCATCGCGAGTTCCAGCGAAGGCAATTGTGTCTCCTGACCGATTTGTTTCGCAGCCACCTGGTCAACGGTCGTGCCAAGATAATAATCCGAACTTTCCGTCAGCTTCGCTTTGGCGGCGCTGAGGAATGCAGAGTTCGAAGTGGCGTGACTGCCGGGATACGCGTTCTGCAATTCCAAATTTGTAATAGCGGTGACGTGATCCTTCACGGGTGCCAGTGAACTTAGAATGGGAGAGAGTTGATCAAGAGTTTTCTCCCCCCCCGGAGTCCATCGTGTGATGTCGCATCCCATCGGCATAAAAACGAAGCCGAGCCGACGCACCGGATTTGCGGCCGTCTTGGCTAGCGCTGTGGCGGCCGGCACCATGGCATCGAGTAAAGGCAGCGCCATCATCGCGCCCATCCCGCGCAGAAACGTCCGTCGTGGCAGGAATTTCTTTGTCAGGATCATAAGGATTTCCTCATGGTGAACGGGGTGCTTTTAACAATACCAAGAATGACCGAGGAGAAACAAAACTCTTTTCGCTGTGCTTCCTCGACAATTTTGCGGATTGCCGGCGCATCGGACGTTTCCATGCCGCGGCCCAAAGCAAAGGTCATCAGCTTCTCGGTCAACGTGCCGACAAATAATTCCGGTCGTTGTCGCAAAGCGTTCTCGAGCCCCGACACTCCAGTGAATTTACTGCCGTCCGGCAATCCCCCGGACGCATCGACGGCCCGCCCTTCCTCCATCATTCGCCAGCGGCCAATCGCGTCGAAGTTCTCCAGGGAGAAACCAACCGGGTCCATCAGATTGTGACAACTCGCACAGGCTGGATTCTCACGATGCGCGGCGAGCCGCACACGCATTGGTAGAGATTCGCTTACAGTATTTTCTTTCAAGGTCCGCACATTGGGCGGAGGTGGTGGCGGCGGCGTTCCTAAAAGATTTCCCAGAATCCAATGGCCACGAATCACGGGAGAGGTTCGTGTCGCATAGGACGTCACCGTAAGAATGCTGCCCTGGCGCAGCAAACCACCGCGTTCATGATTCGCACCTAAAGGGACGCGACGGAATCGACTGCCGTAAACATTCGGAATGCCGTAATGTTTAGCGAGCCGTTCATTGAGAAACGTGTAATCGGCCTTTAACAGATCCAACACGTTGCGATCCTCGCGAATCACGCTCTCGAAAAAGAGTTCTGTTTCCTGCCGAAACGCCTGCCGCAAATTATCATCGAAATCTGGAAACAGCCGCAGGTCAGGTGTGATCGAATCCAAATTGCGGAGGTAAAGCCATTGCGCTGCAAAATTATTCACCAGATTCCGTGCACGTGAGTCTCTCAGCATGCGACGCGTTTGTTTCTCCAACACGCGAGGCTTGTGCAGTTCGCCACGAATCGCCACGTCGAGCAATTCATCGTCTGGAATGCTGCTCCACAAAAAGAAAGAAAGACGCGAAGCCAACTCCACATCACTGATTCGATAAGCAGTATTCGCCTCGACGCCTTCGGGATCGTGCTCCACGCGAAACAGGAAATCGGGACTCACCAGCACCGCGCTTAACGCGGATTCAATCCCTGCTTCAAAGCCCTCTGCGCGTGCCTGGCGAAAAAATTTCATCGGCTCTTCTAAATCCGCGCTCGTAACCGTTCGCCGATAAGCACGCCGCATCAATGTGGAGAGAATCTCTGCCGCACACGACTCTTCGTCGGCGGCACTCTTCGGTTGCCTCACGAAAATCTTGCGTCGACTCGGCGTGTCCCCTGCCCCTTTCGAGTCATACGGGCCATTAATCGAGACCTGGTAAATCGCGGGCCCAAGTCGTGGATGCCGGTGCATATTAAAATGCGCGCTGTAGGGCTGGCGCTTGGTCTCGAGCAACTCCGATGGATTCTTCACAAACGTCACACCCAATTGATGCGGGCCTCCGTTGACCGAAAGACGCGCTTTGAGATGAGCATCCACCGTTTCATAGTTTTGATCGGTGGGAGGTGAGACCGTGAACGATTTCATTCGCGCCCGATCCAACAGCACATCTACGTGATGCGTTTCATGAAGACCTTCGACATGTTCGTTGCGGTCTCGCGCCAGTCTGATCTGCACCTCATATTCGCCATCGCGAGGAAAAGTATAGGAAATCAACGTGCCGCCGCGCGTGCCCAGGGGAAGGCCTTCCACATGCTCTTCTTGTGTAACATCTGCGGGAACCCGCACCGTGTGCCCGCCCGGTGACCGCTCCGGCGCACCGACAGCTAAACGACTGATTTTCTGCGCAGCGGAAAGGTACCGATCCAGAAGTGTCGGCGAAAGCGTTCCCACGGTCACGTTATCAAAACCATGGCTCGCATCGTCTTTCGGAAAAAGGGCAGCGGCATCGATATCTACCGCAAGAAGATCACGAATCGCATTCTGGTATTCCGTACGATTCAGGCGTCGCAACGTTTCTGTCCGGCCAGGATTGGGATGCTTCGCCGCAGCCCGATCCAATGAAGAAGCCAATTTAGCAACAACAGTATTGTATGTCCGGTCGTCGGGCCGGGCCTTACCCAGAGGCGGCATCTGACGCGCTCGCAGTTTTCGGATGACACGCTCCCATTCATCCGGATGGTTTGCCGCGTCTTCCACACCGATACTCTGCAGATCCAGCCCGCCTTTTTTAGCGTCGCTGTCATGACAGTCGACGCAGTACTTGTTCACGACCGCAGTTACCTTCGAATCCGATGCCAGGGCATCTCCCGCCGCCACGAAAAGCATCACGACCATGAAAATCCAACACCTGCTGAACGTCACTTCAGCGCGAAAGAATCCAATGCGAATGTTGGTTTGCACAGCGAGGATGATGCATAAGGATGCGCGATCGACTGCAATCAGGACAGTGCAAAATGCAAACGTGAAAAACAGTTGAATATCACTTTTGTGATCCAAAGCTCAGAGGTGAGCGACGGTCAGAGACACGCCGCTACAGAATGAAAAGGCCGAGCCACCTTTCGACCACTATCCGATTGCCCATCGCCCATAGCCCCTCGCCTCTTGCCTTCGGTTTGTCTACCGCTTGACCTCGACGTAATTTACTCCGTGCGAGTTTGTGCCTTCCTGCACTATCGCGTCTAATCGAATTGGCCCCGTTGATAGCAAAACATTTTTGAAGCGATACCTGGCAGTTCCACGTTTTATGGATTGTTGCAGCGACCTCTCGCCACACGTGAGCGTTAGGATTCCATTGGTCTTGGCCGGATCGAAACGCACCGTGATATCGTAACGCGCTTGCGTCACAATGTTTAGATCCCAATGTCCGATTCCTTCGGCGCCCCATTTTGCCTCGGGACCGCGCCAATCCTGTCGCGTCAACAACACCGGATTCTCCTGCTTCGCGCCGACAAGGATGGATTGAGGCTTGTTGAAATCCCGTCCGCCGGTGACGTCATCGAACCATCGGTCATACGCGGCTTTGAGTTCGCTGACACGGCTGGGTTGTTGCGCCGCGACGTCGTGCATTTCAAACGGATCGTGAGCCATGTCGAACAGCTGGAATTTGGTTTTGCCATCCCATGAATCTCGACCGAGTTCCTGGACCAGTTTCCAATTCTGGGAGCGAATTGCAAAACTGCGGTAACGCTCAGGAACGTCACCGCGATGCCACTGGGCCACGAGCGTCCGATCCGGCCAATCGACAGCCGTGTTTCGTAACAATGGCGTTAAAGTGCGACCATCGAACTTCACGTGATCAGGTATCGGCACGTCGCACAAATCCAGTAACGTCGGAGTGAGGTCGATGTGCGAAGTAATCGGCGCCACCTTCAATCCGGCTTTGAACTGCGATGGCCACCGGACAAAACAAAACTGGTGAATGCCACCTTCAAACGGCGTGCCCTTCCAACCTT
>CBHWET010000360.1:0-5102 GCA_966112985.1 uncultured bacterium
ACAACTACGGTTTCATTTTCGTCTGGCGTGTCGACAACAACACTGACAACCACCCTGTTGCGCGCTGAGACCACATCGATCACGGCTACTGACGGAAGTCTGGTCGGCGTGGCGAGCTCTCTTCTGACAGTCAACGCCGGTCCAATCCGACGTCTGCAAATTCTCCTTCCGGGCGAATCAACCAGCCCCGGGACTACCTCCGGCAAAACGGGCAGCCCCACATCGATCGCCGCATCGACAACAATTTCCGCTACGGTCAATTACACGGACGGAAATTGGAATCCTATCTCCAGCAGCGATACGGTTCATTTCACATCGACGGACTCTTTTGCAGTTCTGCCGGCGGACGGCACGCTGACCAACGGGAGCGGTGTATTCAGCATCACCCTGAAAACGCGCACGAATACGACGATTACCGTCTCTGACCTCTCGAATGGCTCCGTGACAAACGGCACCAGCTCCGCAATCACCGTCACAAATAATGCTCCAACACTAACCACGATCAACACGCTCACAGGTGCGTTGGAGGACACGACCTTCACGATCAGCTACGCAACGTTGCGCGCGCAATCCGACATTGCGGATATCGATGTTAATGCGAGCGATACGCTCAGTTTCCGAATCGAAGCGATTAATTCGGGTACGCTGACACAAAGCGGGACGAATGTAGTCGCCGGTTCAACCCTCCTTACGCCAACGGGTGCTTCAATCGTCTGGCGCGCGGCCACTAATGTAAACGGCACGATAAACGCATTTACCGTCAAAGCTTTTGACGGAAGCCTCTACTCGGCGAGCGCGGTCCAGGTTGCGGCTGTGGTCACTGCGGTAAACGATGCACCCAGTTTTACAAAAGGCGCTAACCAGACAGTTTTGGAAGATTCGACCGCAGCCACCGTTTCAGGCTGGGCAACAAGTATCAGCTCGGGTCCGGCGAATGAATCCTCCCAGGTCGTCAGTTTCGTCGTGTCGAACGACAACACGAACCTGTTTGCAGTGCAACCCGCTGTTTCAAGTAGCGGAACACTCAGCTTCACCCCCGCAGCAAATGCAAACGGATCTGCAACCGTAACAATCTACGCGCAAGACAACGGCGGAACAGCCAATAGCGGCGCGGACTCAAGTGCTTCGCAAACATTTACGATTACCGTCACCGCAGTAAACGACGTTCCGAGTTTTACCAAGGGAGCCAACGTAACGGTATTGGAAGACAGCGGCGCACAAACGATTGCATCGTGGGCCACCTCCATCAGCGCAGGACCAACGAACGAATCAAGCCAGACGCTGACCTTTACCACGTCCAACAACAACACCACACTGTTTAGTTCACAACCGGCTATTTCAAGCACCGGGCAATTGACCTTTACTCCGGCTGCGAATTCAAACGGCACCGCCACAGTCACCGTAACTCTGAAGGACAATGGCGGTACCGCGAATGGTGGCAGCGATACAACGACGGCACAGACATTCACGATTACTGTTACGGCGGTTAACGATGCTCCTTCGTTCACGAAGGGCGCAAATCAAACTGTCCTCGAAGACGCTGCAGCGCAGACCGTTTCTGGTTGGGCCACGAGCATTAACACGGGCGCCAATAACGAAACATCTCAGACAGTCAGCTTCGTCCTAACGAATAATAATCCCGGGCTCTTCTCGATCCAACCGGCCGTCTCGAGCACCGGAACTCTGACATATACCCCGGCGGCAAATGCAAACGGCACTGCGACAGTTACAGTTTATGCACAAGATAATGGTGGCACCTCGAATGGCGGCTCTGACTCAAGTGCTACTCAAACCTTTTCAATCAACGTGACAGCGGTGAATGACACACCAGGTTTTACCAAAGGAGCTAACGTCACCGTGTTCCAGGATGCCGGCGCACAATCAATTTCTGGTTGGGCAACAGCGATTAGCCCCGGCCCAACAGACGAATCGGCGCAGGCTCTGACGTTCACTACCAGCAACAACAACAATAGCCTCTTCAGTGTCCAACCGGCTATCTCGAGCTCTGGAACGCTGACATTCACTTCAGCAGCCGGTGCGATCGGCACAGCTACGGTAACGGTCACTCTCGCGGATAATGGTGGAACTGCGAATGGCGGTTCCGACACCAGCGCAGCTCAAACGTTTGTCATTACTGTTAACGACGTCAATGATGCTCCATCGTTCATTAAAGGAGCCAATCAAACTGTTTTGGAAGATTCAGGAGTTCACACCGTTTCCAACTGGGCAACGAGCATCAGCGCAGGGCCGAGCGAAACTCAGGTCGTCACATTTGTGGTCAGTAACGATAATCCTTCTCTATTCTCGAGCCAACCGGCCGTGACCAGTGCCGGCACTCTCACCTACACGCCAGCAAGCAATGCAAATGGAACCGCAACCGTAACAATCTATGCCACCGACGATGGGGGGACAGCCAATGGCGGTTCCGATACCAGTGCATCCCAAACGTTCTCCATCACGATCACGCCAGTCAATGATGTGCCGTCTTTCGCAAAAGGAACAAACGTCGTTGTGCGCACTACGACTACGACTCAGTCACTCGCCAACTGGGCGACGTCGATCAACACCGGCGCAGCTAATGAATCGCAGAATCTCACCTTCCATGTAAGCAACGATAACAATGCGATGTTCTCCGTGCAGCCGTCGGTTTCGGCAACCGGCACACTCACATTCACACCAACCGCAAATGGAACGGCGACTGTAACGATCGATGTTCAGGACGATGGAGGCACATCGAATGGCGGACTCGACACATCTGCCAGCCAGACCTTCACCATCACTGTGTATCCTATCAATCTGGCGCCGACGTTTTCTATGGCCACCAATCTCACAGTTCTTGAAGATTGCGGCGCGCAAACGAACGTGACCTGGGCGACGAACATTAGCGCTGGAGCGGCGGACGAAGCGGGTCAGACGCTTACGTTTGTGGTTACCAACAGCAACAATAGTTTGTTCAGCGTACAACCCACCCTCACAGCAGACGGAACGCTGACCTTCACACCCGCGGCTGACAGTTACGGTTCAGCGGTTGTTACAGTCGTGCTCCAGGATGATGGCGATAGCAGCTACAACGGGACGAATCAAAGTGTCGCTCAGTCTTTTGTTCTCGATGTAACCGCCGTCAACGATGCTCCAGGCTTCACCAAAGGATTGGATATCGCGCTGGGCATTGCCTCGTCGCGAAGCCAAACGATCGGTGCCTGGGCTACTGATGTTACGGCCGGTGCCAATGAGTCGTCGCAGAATTTGACGTTTGTCGTCACCAACGACACGCCGGATTTGTTTTCACAACAACCGGCCATCAGTTCGAACGGCACCTTGAGCTTTGAAATCTCAAGCACCGCCACCAACGTGCTGGCAACGGTCAGCGTTCAATTAACGGACGATGGCGGGACTTCGAACGGCGGCATAAACGCCAGCACTGTTCAAACGTTTCGCATTGCCCTCTCGAGCACGTACGGCGCGACGACAAACATTGCCACCGGCAATGGCCCCACTGGATTGTATCTGGGCAATCTTCGTGGCCTAACGTTTGCAGGTGCAACAAAGTCGGGAGGTCCACGTTATCGCGACATGATCATTGCCAATTACCTCGATAACACGATCAGCATCCGTTTCTGCAATGACGACGGCACATTCACCGATCCGATCACTTATCCAGTGGGCTTGAATCCCTTCGGTGTATTCAGCGCAGATCTGAATAAAGACGGATACGAAGAAATTCTTTGCGCTAACTCCGGAACAAATACGATCAGCGTTCTCGCAAACAACATCGACCGCACGTTTTCATCCGCCGTCGATTATGTGATCGGTTCGACGCCGAACCCGAACCCAATGAGCGTCATCAGTGGGGACTTCAATGGCGATGGAAGACTTGATGTCGTTGTTGCGAATTATAACGAGAACAACGTTTCCGTTCTTTTAAACATCGGAGGCGGCAACCTGGGCACCGCGACAAACTTTGCGGTTGGTCAAGGCCCAATGTCTGTCTGGGTCGGAGATTTCAACAAAGACAAGAAAACCGATATCTTAACCGCTGACAAAGACAGCGGCACCTTGACCATTCTTCCTGGCCTGGGCAATGGAAGTTTCGGCACGGCGCAGACCATCACGCTGTTCCCTGGTGGTGATCCGCAGCCGGTGTATGCCGTTCCCAGTGATTTGAACGGCGATGGTCGGCTCGACATTGTGACCGCTAATTACAATTCGAACAGCGTCAGTGTGTTGCTCGGCCAAAGCAATGGCAGTTACGTTATCTCGAGCAACTATGCGGTTGGCACACATCCGCGCAGCGTCCTTGTCCGCGACCTCGATCACGATGGAAAACTGGACATTGCCTCAGCAAATAACGGCAGTGCCTCCGTTTCAGTTCTGCACAACCGGGGCGACGGTACATATACATACGCCGGCAACTTTGCGGTCGGCGGCAACCCGGTCATCGTGTGGGGCAGCAACTTCGACAGCGATGGTGCAACAGATCTCGCCATCAGCAATTACGGCGATAACACCATCTCAATTTTCCGTTACAATGGACCGTTGGCGTACGATGGCCGTTTTTCTCTTTTGGAAGATCAGTCGAAAGCCATCACCCTCACGGGTAGCATCCTGAACAACTCGGGTCTGACCTATACAATTCTCGAGGCACCGGCACACGGAAGCTTGAGCGGCACGCCACCGAATCTCACCTATACGCCTGCATCCAATTACAATGGAACCGACAGTTTTAAATACCAGGTGCTCTATACAACATCTGGTTTAATCCTGGACTCCTCGGCAGCGACGATTTCTCTCGTCATTTCACCTGTTAACGATGCACCAACATTTACGCTCTCAACAGGGCTTCTCGATGTCACAAATTTCAACATCCTGCAGACGATCAGCGGATTCGCGACAGGTATCTCAGCCGGAGCAAGTGACGAGACAAACCAACAACTCAGTTTCGTCATTAAGACAACAAACTCGGCACTCTTCGACGTGCAGCCAAAGATCAGTTCGGGAGGGACGTTAACCTTCCGCCCCGGCTTGAACAAAAGCGGGACTGCGTATCTTTCGGTTCGACTCACTGACAATGGCGGCGCGCTTTACGGCGGCACGAATGGCAC
>CBHWET010000361.1:0-5073 GCA_966112985.1 uncultured bacterium
GTGTAATTCTTCTTACCCTTCCGCAGCAATACATACTTGCCGAAAAGCAAATCGTTCGAAGTAACATTTCGTTGCGCGTTGTTTTCGCGAATGTTGTTCACGTTTACTCCGCCCTGTTCAACATCCTTTCGCGCCTGTCCTTTGGAGGGGCATAAACCGCTTTCGGCCAGCAGTTCAACGAGCGGAGCACCTGCACCCTCGAGGCGTGCGAGCGGAATTTCTTTCGTTGGCACTTCGCCGACGATTTCGTTGAAAGTTGTTTCAGAAATACCTTCGAGGTTGCCTCCGAACAAAATTTCACTTGCTCGAACAGCTTCCGCGGTCGCGTTTTCGCCGTGGAGAAGATCAGTCACCGCTTTTGCCAGTGCCTTATGAGCAACGCGGGCGCCCGGGTTTTCATTGTGTGACTTCTCCAGGGCTTCGATTTCTTCGCGCGTGAGGAAGGTGAAATATTTCAGGTAACGAACCACGTCGCGATCATCGGTTCTCACCCAGAACTGATAGAATTTGTAGACGCTCGTTCTTTTTGTATCGAGCCAGACGGTGCCGCTTTCCGTTTTACCGAACTTCGTGCCGTCGGCTTTCGTCACTAATGGAAGCGTCAGGCCGTAGACTGTTTTGCCCAGTTTCTTTCGGGTCAGTTCAATGCCGGCGGTAATGTTGCCCCATTGATCGCTGCCACCGATTTGCAGTTCGCAATTCGTGTCGCGGCACAGCACATAAAAATCAAAGGCCTGCAACAGCATGTAGCTGAATTCGGTGTAGCTGATCCCAACTTCACGATCCTCCATGCGGGCGCGAACGCTCTCTTTGGCGACCATTTGGTTAACCGAAAAATGCTTGCCGATGTCGCGGAGAAAATCCAGGTAGCTGACTTGCGCCGTCCAGGTGGCGTTGTCCAACAGCCGCGCGGGATTTGTTTTCGTTTCGAAATCGAGCAGCTTCTTCAACTGCTCTTTAACGCACGCAATGTTGTGGTCGAGGATATCTTTCGTGAGCAATTGCCGTTCTTGAGTCTTGCCGCTGGGGTCGCCAATTGAACCGGTGGCACCACCGGCGACGGCGATAGGATTGTGTCCCGCCAGCTGAAAGCGGCGCAAGGCGAGCAACGGAACGAGACTTCCAACGTGCAGCGAATCGGCCGTCGGATCGAAACCGGCGTAAAGCGTCAGCGGACTGGCTAAACGTTTCGTCAACTCGGCTGTATCCGTGCAATCCGACACCAGGCCGCGCCACTGCAAATCTTCGTAGATGCTCATGAACAGGTGAAGTTATTGCGATTGGGGAGCAGGCGCACAAGGAATTTTAACTGTATTCACATTCCGACGCGTTAAATCGTGGGGACGATCCGATTCCATAAAAACAAAACTTGGCTCTGCGCGTAAATACGTGTAGTGAAAATAGCTTCGAATGAATTCCACAAAATCAGCAGCTCCGGCACCCGTGTCGTCTTCAACTTCCGGTGCGTGGTGGAAAGATCTCACGCCGTATCATTGGTTCGTTTTTGCCATGGCATCGCTCGCCTGGCTGTTTGATTGTTTGGACCAACAGCTGTTCCTTCTCGCGCGCGGTTCGGCAATGAAGTCGCTGTTGCCGCCGGGGATGGATCTGAAACTTTATGGCGGTTACGCGACGGCAATCTTCGTTGCGGGTTGGGCTACGGGTGGATTGATTTTCGGAGCAGTCGGTGATCGCATTGGACGCGCCCGGACGCTGACGCTTACGGTTCTGATGTATTCTATTTGCACGGGGTTATCAGCGTTTTCGACTGGTTGGCTTGATTTTGCGACTTACCGTTTTATTACCGGGCTTGGCGTCGGTGGGGTTTTTGGTCTCGCCGTGGCGTTGGTCGCCGACAGTCTGCCGGACCGTTCCCGAACTGGAGCCCTGGGGACTTTGCAGGCGCTTTCGGCAATTGGAAATATCGCGGCGGGCCTCATCAGCATCGGGCTGGGGAATGTTGAAGGTAAATGGTTCAAAGCGGGTGAAGCCTGGAAGTATATGTTCCTCATCGGCGCATTCCCTGCGTTTCTCTGCGTGTTCCTGCAAATGCGACTGAAAGAACCTGAAAAATGGGTGAAGGCACGTGAGGCAGGGCGGCTGACCGGTGCGCAATTTGGCTCGTACTCGTCTCTCTTTGGCGAAGCCCGCTGGCGCAAGCCGGCGTTGCTCGGCATGCTGCTTTGCGTGGCCGGCGTCGTTGGATTATGGGGCATCGGGTTTTTCAGTCCCGAACTCGTGGGCGATGTCATCGAGCGTTCTTTAAAAGCACAGGGCGTTGATCCCAAAGATATCGCGAGCCAAAAAACGATTTGGACCGGCGTGAACATGATTATTCAAAACCTCGGTTCGTTCTTCGGTATGTTGGCTTTCACGAAGGCGGCGCAAAAATTCGGACGCAAGCCTGCGTTTGCCGCAGCTTTCATTTGCGCGTTCATTGCCACATTCGGCTATTTCCGTTTGTTCGATAGTAAAGCCGATATCTGGATGAGCTTCGTGATGGGATTCTGCCAATTGGCGCTGTTCGCTGGCTTCGCTATTTATCTGCCAGAACTTTTCCCAACGCGTTTGCGCAGTACTGGAACAAGTTTCTGCTACAACGTTGGCCGGTTCATCGCCGCGAGTGGTCCGTTCACAATGGGTGTGTTACAGGCAAATCTTGCGAAAGGTGCTGCGACGCCAGCCGCCAAGCTCATCGCATTCCGCAATGCCTGCTGTTACATGAGCGTAATTTTCCTGCTCGGATTGGTTGCTCTCGCATTCTTATCCGAAACTAAAGGCAAACCGCTGCCGGAAGATTAATTCGGTTTTAGATCTTTGCGTGGGAACAACGCTGCGGGCTCGCCAACGGTATGGCCAGCCTTCAGCAATCCCCATTTTGCAGACGCCATCTTATCCGGCGCCTCGGTGAGACCGAGTTGTTGATAAATCTTCGCTGATGTCGTGGGAAGAAATGGCCAGAGCAGTACGGCCAGCACGCGGCACGCTTCGCAGAGATTGTAGAGAACTTCGTCGAGTCGCTCGGCTTTCGCCGGGTCTTTTGCCAGTTTGAAAGGCGCCGTCTGGTCCACGTATTGATTCGCGCGATTGACGAGACTCCAAATCGAGACGAGAGCGTCCTGCAACTCGAACTTTTTCAAATTCTCAATGGTCGCCTGCACAGCTTTTTCAGCATCTGGCGCCAGTTCGGTGGAAACCTTCGGAATCGTGCCACCGCGATACTTCTTCAACATCGACAGCGAACGGTTCACCAGATTGCCGAGGCCGTTCGCAAGTTCAGCGGAGTAGCGCGCCTCGAATCCTGCGTCGGTCCAATTTCCATCAGGCCCTATCGAAAGTTCACGGACGACATAGAATCGAAATGCATCCAAACCCCATTCATCAATGACGGCGACGGGGTCAACCACGACGCCGGTGCTCTTGCTCATCTTCTGCCCGTCTTTTTGCCACCAGCCGTGAACGACCAATTTCTTCGGCAACGGCAGGCCCATCGCTTTGAGCATGATTGGCCAATACACCGCGTGAAATTTGAGAATGTCTTTCCCGATGATATGCGCTTCTGCCGGCCAAAGTTCCTTCGCACTCTTGGGAGTTTGCAGTGCCGCAGAAATCGCTGGATCACCGTGGGCGGCTGGAATGCTGATGTAGTTCACCAATGCATCAAACCAGACGTAAGTGACATAATTCAGATCGAAGGGAATTGGGATGCCCCAACTCAGACGGGAAGCTGGACGACTGATGCAAAGATCTTCCAGCGTCTCATTTTTCAAAAACCCGAGGACTTCATTGCGTCGGTACGATGGATAAATGAAATCGGGGTTCTTCTCGATGTAATCAATCAGCCACGCCTGCTGCTCTTTCAGTTTGAAGTAATAATTTTCTTCCTGCAGTTCGACGACCTTGCCGTAGCTCGCATCGAAGCTTCCATCCGGCAGACGATCTTTTTCGGTGAGAAATGTTTCGGCGCTCGTCGAGTAAAAGCCTTTGTAACTCTCTTTATAAAAATGGCCACCGGCGTGCAGCTTCGAAAGAATCGCTTGCACGACCTCTTTGTGCCGGGTTTCGGTGGTGCGGACGAAATCGTTGTTCGACAGTCCGAGCTTTTGCACGAAGGCTTTCCAGCTCACGGCAAGATCATCGCAATAAGCCTGCGGATTCTTTCCTTCGGCGATAGCGACCTGTTGGACTTTTTGGCCGTGTTCATCCAGACCGGTTAAAAAGAAAACGTCCTCACCCATGCTGCGGCGAGACCGAGCGATAACGTCGGTGATTACTTTTTCATAAGCATGGCCAAGGTGTGGCTGGCCATTGACATAA
Organism: uncultured bacterium; assembly: GCA_966112985.1. Taxonomy (GTDB): domain Bacteria; phylum Verrucomicrobiota; class Verrucomicrobiia; order Limisphaerales; family JACDHS01; genus CBHWET01. Next base: position 4,318 of record CBHWET010000361.1, read on the forward strand.
TCAATCGCGGTCGTGATGTAGAACGGTTTACTCATCCGGCGATACTGTGGCGAACGAAGGCCCGCTTGGCAATAGAGCGGCAACGTAGAATTTCAGGTGACGAAGTTAATGGAAATCGTATGACGAACTCCCCACAAGGTCACCGTGCGTAAGCCGCTCAATCTTTTCCGCACGAATTAAAACGACGTTATCCGTGTTCTGGGCTTTTCCTTGAATCAACAAAAACGATTCTTGTGTGATCAGCAACCGAAGGTCTTCGAACAACTTTGGCGTTACAATCGCATTGCTTACGCCCGTTTCATCTTCGAGTGAAATAAAAACAAATCCTTTTGCCGTGCCCGGGCGTTGGCGGCAAATCACATTGCCCGCAATACGAATGGTGTCTCCCGTCTTTGCCTGGACGAGATCGGATGCACGCCATATTTCGAGTTCATTGCAGCATTCTCGAAGCAACATCATCGGATGCGGCCCCGTCGTTAATTCCATGCTGCTGTAATCGGCGCGCAGCCGTTCAACGATGGTCATTGGGTCAAGCGGACATTCTTCTGGAGCGGCTTCAACGTTGCCCTTCGAAAACAAATCATCTTCCGGAATATCTCTCTCAACTTCCCACAACGCGTCACGTCGATGTTTCGCCAGGCAATTGAGTGCGCCGATTTCAGCCAGCCGTCGGAGTTCCTCTTTGTTAAAACAGGTCCTGATCTTCAAATTTTCAATCGAATCGAACGGTTTCGTCGCTCGTTGACGTAACATTTC
>CBHWET010000362.1:0-5066 GCA_966112985.1 uncultured bacterium
TTGAAGTTTGAACAGTTTGAAGTTTGAAGTTCGTTTGGCCTGCGGCGCAGTTAGTTGAGAAGTCAGAAGCCGGAATTCAGGAGTCAGAATAAAGAACTCCTGACGGCGGCTGATGAGTTCGTAATCGCATTGTGGATCGGATGGGGCTTGTGAAGTGCGACGGTCAGAGACCGACGCTACAGAACATTGAAACCTGCGGGCAATGACGCTCGCGCTGGATGGATCTGGTGGAACTGTTTTCCGCCTGTTCGCCGGCACCGGGAAACAATGCAAACCGAGTGAGAAGCCAGGAGCCAGAATTCAGAATCCAGAAAGGAAGATCTGAACGCTGATAGCCGATGGCGGAAAGCTCAAAAAAACAGAAAGAGAAAAACTATGACAAATACAACACCTAATAAAGACTCCGAACTCCTGACGACGTGTCAGGACCTCGCCGTGCGCGAGGCAGAAATCGGCGACGACCTTGGCGTCGCACAAAACAAGGCTCCGAAAATCCTCGTGGATGTCGATGATCTCATCGGCAAACGCGCGGGTTACGAGATCGCAAAAGATCAGCTCGCAACTTACCGCGACGCGCTTCGTACCGTGTTCAACACGGGCCGCAAGTACATGTCACTTAACCGTGAAGTCTTGAAACCGCGCCTCGGCAACGAGTATTCCGATACCTGGAAGCTCGCGGGTTTCGAGGACTCGTTCGCGTTGCCTGACAGTCCGGCGCAAATGCAACAATCCGTGCAGACGCTGCAAAAATATTTTGCAGCGAATCCCACGGCGGAAGTTGCGGCGCTGAACCTGACGGCCGTTGCCGCGCAGACGCTGTTCGACCAGATCAGCAACGCCCGCGGCGCGCTTTACAACCAGGAAATGGTTGTGGCGGCGGCGAAGGAAGCGCGTGATGCGTCCGCAGACAACCTGCGTCGCCGTTACCGCGGATTCCTCGCTGAACTCAGCCAGTTGATCGGCCCGCTGGATGTGCGTTGGAAAGCGTTTGGACTGAACATTCCTGGCGCACCGGCGACTCCGGACGTGGTTGAAGGCCTGAAAGCGACCTTGATCGGACCAACGGCATGGCGTTGAAATGGGATGCTGCGGCGCGCGCGGATTATTACCGTGTGTTCAAGAAGGTGCTCGGCGTGGATGAAGACTTCGTGGCTGTCGGTTCACCGGCGGACCTCGACTTCACCATCGAGAACCTTCCGGCGAATGCCACGGTTGAGATTCAAATCTCGGCCGTGAACACCGGTGGCGAATCGCAACGCACTGCGAGCGTGACGATCGCGATGCATGCGTAACAGCTGAGTTCAAAGTTCAAGCAGTTCAAGGTTCAAAGTCCGCCAGCGTTGGAGTTCACGCTTCAGCGTGCGGGCGAAGGGGCACAACCTAAAGGTTGAACTCCAACAAAGCCGCCTCGGGAAACCGGGCGGCCCTTTTTTTGGTAGGGACGCATTGCCAAGGCGTCCGTGACTAATGACAAGTAGACAGACATTCTTTCGACGAAGAAACGTTTACGGTCAATAAGCGCTCGTCTGCACGGAGAAATAATGGGACACCTCGGCGATGTGTCCCTACCTTGCCCCGTCCTGAACTTGCCCGAGGAGCGTTTCGGCAAATGGCCTCTGCCATTTTAAATTTGTTTTTTCCACGATTCGGGCTTAAACCAGCCGCGCGCTGATGGACGTACAATACAAAATGATTGGTGGAGACGGACGCGAATACGGTCCGGCGTCGTTCGACGAGATCAAACAATGGATCCGGGAGGGGCGTATTGGCGCGGCTACGATGATTTGGCGAAGTGATTCCCAAACCTGGATGCCTGCCGCGCGTTTAAGCGAGTTCGAGGCGGATTTTGGAATCCCGAAGGCGCCCCCGATAGCACCGGTCGTCGTTGGATTTATGCCCCGGGCGACGGCATACGGCATAGATCAGATCATCCTGACGATCATTGTTTATACGATCTGGGGGATATTCTTTGCGCATAAACCGGGCTGGCAGGTGCCATCGATTGACCTTTTCAATCCCGATCCGAGCATGGACCTGACGCAATTGCTGACCGTAATGAAAGCGTTTGGGAACAAAATCCTGATCCTCTATCTGCCGACCATTCTGATTTATGAAGTGGCGATGAACGGCGCCTTCGGTGCGACCTTTGGCAAGATGATCATGGGAATGAGGATCGTGCGCATGGATAACAGCCGGATTAATTATGACACGGCGCTGTTACGATGGATCGGAGAGCGGTTCAGCGAAATGTTTCTTTTTTATGCCGGCCATTTATTCGTCGCTTTTCGTTCGGATAAACGTGCTTTGCATGATCTAATTGCACGCACACACGTCATTTACAAACGATGACCACCACGTCCAACCAACGGATCGGATTTATCGCGCTGCTCGTGTTTGCGCTCGATCAGCTGACCAAGCAGGTCGTGCTCAGATTTCTTGGCCAGGGCGACGAACGCATCGTCATCGATGGTTTTTTCAAGCTGGTGAACTGGCGCAACACCGGCGCGGCCTGGAGCATGTTCCATGACCGGAACGAACTGCTGGCGATCGTTTCTCTGATTGCGCTGCTCGGTCTGTTTCTGTGGCGGCATCACTTTGATACAAAAACGCCGCTGGGGCAGATTTCGATGGGATTAATCTTCGGGGGGATTATTGGGAACCTTTGCGATCGTCTCGTGTATCACCACGTGATTGATTTTCTACGCTTCTATATCTATCGCCGCGGCAGTCCGGAAGAAATCGGCTTTCCGGCGTTCAATGTGGCAGACAGTGCGATTTGCGTGGGCGTGTTCTTGCTGTTTATCCTGTCATGGCGCGAGACGGAGCCGCACGTAAACACTCAGCAAAGCCAGGCCTGATCGCTCGCCATGGAAGTTTTTACCATCTTCGGCCTCACAATTGGCGGCGCCGGTTTTTTCATGGCCGTCGCGGCATGGATTCAAATCGGCAAGCTACAGAAGAAATTCGAGGCCCAACGCAAGGAGATTGAAGAACTGAAAAAGGGCCAACAGCAGGCCTAAGCCGATTGCACTCAATTCCCATGCGTACGGATGTCATCAATATCGAACGGTCTTTGCCCAATGGGCGGCTTGATACCTTTTTGCGGGAGCAGTTCAGTGAGGTTTCTCGCGGCACCATCCAACGGCTGATCGATGAAGGGCACATCACCGTCAACGGCAAACAAGTGAAGGCCAACCATGCTCCGCGGGCTGGCGAGAAGATTGAAATCGTTTGGCCGGAGGCCAAGCCTGCCGAAGCACAGCCTGAAGATATTCCGTTGGATATTCTTTTTGAAGACGACGATCTGCTGGTTCTGAATAAGCCGCCGGGCATCGTGGTTCATCCTGCAGCGGGCAACGAGGAACACACTTTAGTCAATGCGCTGCTGCATCATTGCTCGGGCAAGCTGAGCGGGATTGGCGGCGTGGCGAGACCGGGAATTGTTCATCGATTGGACAAGGACACAAGCGGCTGCCTCGTCGTGGCAAAAAACGATGCGACGCATCTGGCGTTGTCGGAGCAGTTCTCCGGACGCACCGTGGAAAAGATTTATTGTGCGCTGGTTTGTGGCGCAATGACTCATCAGTCGGGTGAAATTCACGGCGCCATCGCCCGCCATGAAACGCATCGTAAAAAGATGACGGTCACCGAGAAGGGCAGGGAAGCGCGAACGGGCTTTGAGGTCATTGAGCGATTTAAACACGCAACTTTTGTTGAGGCGTATCTCTATACGGGCCGCACGCATCAAATACGTGTGCATTTTCATCACATTGGATTTCCGATTGTGGGAGATGATATCTATGGGAGCCGGCAGAACATCAAATTAAGGGACTCGTCAGGCTACAAAGCGCCGCGACAATTGCTGCACGCGGAGAAATTGAAATTTCTCCATCCGAAGACCGGTAAAGAGAAGGCGTTCAAGGCGCCTTTACCGAAGGATTTCTCCGAGGCACTCGCATTTTTTCGGAAGAAGCCTTAGGCGCTGGTTCAGTTTTTGGAAAAAGAGATTGCCTCCGCGTCGGGTGAACCTAGGCTTCCGCGCATGTTGATGAAGAAGCTTTCTTTCGTTGCCGCTGCCGTTCTCATTTTTCTCGTTGGCTGCGCCACGCAAACGCCTTCGGCGAATCGGGTTGTTCTCGTCGATGGCAAAGACCTTTCCCAATGGAAACAGCCGCATGGCAAGTGGATGATCGTCAATTCGGTAACGTTGAATAAAACGAACGCACACCTGTTTTCTTTTGAGCCGGGGCAGGGCGTGATGATTAACGGCGCCAATGGCAAGACACCGAACATTCGCAGCCTTTTCGAACATGGCGATTGCAAGGCGCACATCGAGTTCATGGTGTCGAGCAATTCGAATTCGGGCGTTTATTTCCAAGGCCGTTACGAAGTGCAGATCCTCGACAGCTGGGGCGTTGAGCATCCGAAGTATGGCGATTGTGGCGGCATCTATCAGCGTTGGAAGAACAACACCGGATATGATGGACATGCCCCGAAGTTCAATGCGTGCAAGAAACCGGGTGAATGGCAGACGTTTGACATCATTTTCCGGGCACCGCGTTTCGATGCGAATGGCAATAAAACCGAGAATGGCCGTTTCGTGAAGGTCTGGTTCAATGGCAAATTGATTCACAACAACGTCGAAGTGAGCGGACCGACGAGGTCGCCGGCATTCGAGAAAGAAGGACCCACTGGCCCATTGATTCTTCAGGGCGACCACGGTCCCGTGGCCTTTCGCAGCATTTGGATCGAGCCACTGCAACTGGACAAGTAGGTCACTCCCGGACGGCATCGCTCCACGACGCGTAAGAAGACTGTCGTGGCCGAATTCGCAACCCATACTGTCTCGCCGTTCGAACCATTTGGTTCATCATCTCCACGAGCGCGATTTCACTTTTTCGAAAGGAGAGTGACAGCCGCCACTGCTTTTCACCGGCGGGCGCGGGGACCGTCAGATTTTCGAACTGCTGTGGTTGTAGCACGACACTGCCCGCAGAAAGATACGAATTCGTAAACGTTCGCCATGACTCGCCCGTTGGCCGCTGGACAAAATAGATGCTATCCCG
>CBHWET010000363.1:0-5063 GCA_966112985.1 uncultured bacterium
AAAATCTTTTTTTAGGCTGAAAAAACATTTTTCCACAGGGAAGTAAGTTTTTAATAGCTTAAAATCAGTCACTTACAACGCTCGGGACGTTTTGTCGGAATCCGACCGCATAGATGGAGTGAACTTAGATTTTGCTGCTAAAGATTGGTGGTGCCACCCAACCTGTCCAGAAGTGAATGGATTTCAGGGCCGATCCACCGCAGTTGCTCCTGATGGACGGCGGAAAGTTTCTCGATCACCCGTTCGCCGCGTGCCGTCAGAGTGAGGTAGACCTGACGGCGATCTTCTTTGGCCCGCTTGCGCCGGATATACTTTTCCTTTACGAGACGATTCGCCAGACCGACGGCACTGTGATGAACGATCTGAAGGCGTTCAGCCAACTCACCGATCGTGATCTCGTCCCTTCCGGGAAAACCTTTGATCGCGAGCAACGCCTGGTGTTGCTGCGGAGCCAGGCCTTCTGCCTGCGCCGCCTGCTCGCTGAAATGCATGAACTGGCGCAAGGAATAGCGCAAAGCAGCCAGCATCTCATATTGACGTTTGGTAATTCGCTTTTTTGTGCCGGGCATCGCTTTGGTTTAGCGCGCAGGTTGAAACAACTTCAATCAAAAAAGAAATTGAAATGTATCGCGGCACGATACATTCTCCGGCTTCTTAGAATTTAAACTGCACCGACGATGTCACAAAATTCCGCTTCGACCGATTTGCTTTCAGATTTTCGAACCGACAAACGCATGTTGCTCCTCGTGTTTCTCGCGTTGCCAATTGGCGTGCTGAGCGCGTTTGTCGCAAAAGCATTGATCTGGCTGATTGCGGTCATCACGAACCTGGCTTTTTTTCAACGGTTCTCGACGGCGGCGATTACTCCGCAGGAACATCACCTCGGTTATTGGGTCATTATCGTCCCGGTGATCGGAGCATTGTTGATTGGACTGATGGCACGTTACGGATCGGAAAAGATTCGGGGGCACGGCATTCCTGAGGCGCTCGAAGCGATTCTTTTGGGACGCAGCCTTATCAATCCGAAGGTGGCGATTCTCAAGCCGTTGTCGTCAGCGATTTCAATCGGGACGGGCGGACCTTTTGGCGCCGAAGGACCGATTATTATGACAGGCGGGGCTTTCGGTTCGATGTTCGCCCAGCTGTTTCATCTGACTGCGGCCGAGCGCAAAACGTTGTTGGTGGCTGGCGCCGCAGGTGGCATGTCAGCGATTTTCGCCACGCCAGTCGCGGCGATTTTGCTGGCTGTCGAACTGTTGTTGTTCGAGTGGAAGCCGCGCAGTTTTATTCCAGTGGCCGTAGCTTCGGTGACTGCCTCCTTGATGCGACTGTCATTGCTCGGATCCGGGCCAATTTTTCCCGTGGCGTTGCATCACGCGATGGGTGCCATAGATCTTGGTGTGGCGTTGTTGGTCGGAATTGCTGCAGGGCTTGGTTCCTGTGCGCTCACAACTCTCGTCTACGTCTTTGAAGATTTGTTCCAAAAGCTCCCGTTCCATTGGATGTGGTGGCCAGCGATAGGCGCCCTTGTCGTCGGCGTTGGCGGAGTGATCGATCCGCGAGTTCTGGGCGTGGGTTATGAAACGATTCATGGCCTGATGCGTGGCGAAGTTCTGGGCATGGCATTGATTGGGTTGTTATTGGCGAAAGCATTGGTTTGGTCCGTCGCCCTCGGGTCCGGCACTTCAGGTGGCGTTCTTGCCCCGTTGCTGATTCTTGGCGGGGGCGTTGGCGCCATGCTCGGGCAATGGATTCCGGTTGGCGACCCGGGCTTATGGGCAATGGTTGGGATGGCAGCGATGATGGGAGGCACAATGCGATCGCCTTTAACTGGTATCCTCTTCACGCTGGAACTGACAAATGACTTTCATGCATTGCCTGCGTTGCTGATTGGATGTGTTGCGGCACTTGGCGTTACGGTTTTGTTACTGCGTCGTTCTATCCTGACGGAGAAACTGGCGCGTCGTGGCCAGCATATCTCGCGTGAATACAGCGTGGATCTGTTTGAGTTGATGCGCGTGGGAGATGTCATGGAAGCGAATGCTCCGATGATTCGGAGCGACATAACCGTAGCCGAGTTGTCCGATCGCCTTGGCAAAGGAGATGAAACGGTTTCGAAACGGCAGGGAGTTCTGATCGTGGATAAGGCGAATCATTTGGTTGGGATCATTACTCGGGGCGATGTTCTGCGGGCTCTGCAACAGAACCCGGCGATGACGGTGGACGAGGCGGGGAATACGGACGTTGTTGTGACTTATAAAGACGAGCGATTGCACGACGCGATCGCGACGATGCTGAAGAACGATATTGGACGTCTGCCGGTCGTTGACCGCACTGACGAAAGGCGAATCGTAGGGTATTTGGGGCGAGCCGACGTGTTGCGCGCACGCATGCGGTCGCACGAAGAGGAGGAACTGCGCGAAAGAGGTCCCCTGATCGGAAGGGTTTTGAAAAGTATCCAGGGCGCGCGATAAATGGCGTAGTTTCCATAGACGCCGTTTTAGCTGTCCCACAGTCCGCAATTGAGTCGACAATTTGACTCATCGGGGAGAAGTTTTGGGCCGGTGAAACGTTTGCGTCTTATATCCCATCTTATCCTGGCGTTTTTATACGCAAGCCGCCTGATTGCTCCGGCCGAAACCCAAACGCAGTCCGCAGATCCCCTTGCTTCGAAATACCAAAGTAATTTCAGCACGATCAAGGCACTCGGCAATGATCTCTTCGAAGCCCTGAAACCGAACTTTCGTGAGCAGTTCAGCCCAAATCCAATCTGGTACAACGACGATCTCCTGCCTTATGTTCGCCCATTTTATTTCGAGAACGAAAAGAATCCGTTGCGCATCGTCTACGTTTCGCAAGGCTTCATCCGACTCGTGAACAATATCGCGCACGCCAAGGCCATTGATAAAATCGAGCCGGGTTTTTTTAATCAATACATCCAGAAGCTGTCGCAGGACACAAGCGGGCAGATCGTGCCGGAACTGCCAAAAATATCTGAACCACAGTATTGGACGGACGATGTCATCAATGAACAATTGAGCTATTTCAACCAGATCGTCGGCGGGGTAGCAGCGATTAATCTCGCACATCATTATTTGGGGCATGACGACAAATACGGTGATCTGTTGCACGATTCCGCGATGAATCCTGTAACAATGGCTACGTGTTGCACGCAAAGCGAATGGGATCAGGCATTGAAACTCGGAGCACAAAATGCATTGGACTGCGGCTTTGGCTTCGATGGATTGAAAGCCTTCTACGATTGCATCATCCGTATGGAGAAGCGTCCAGGTTGGACGTTATATTTCCTGCCCGTCAAAGTGCGGATAGATAATCTTGCCAAGACCAAGCGGACTCTGGACGACATCGAGAAAAAATTCTTTGGCCAGAAATAGCCAGAATCGTTTTACATTCCCTTGAGTGATTTGCGGTGCTGAAAGGCGACCTGGAACAGAGTCATGATGGCGATCCACAGACAGACATAACTGGAGGTCGAGCAGGTGCGAATCCAAGCCTGCATTTCCAGGGTTGTGCTGGTACGGAAATTTCTCGCTGCAAGCGCCGAGGCCAGTTCTCCTTCATTGACACTCCCGATGATGTGGAAGCAGAGCGACAAAAACATGCACACCAACCCAATCGACAGATACGTTTTCGTCTGACGCTGATTCTGCGCCACTTTGACCTTCATCCCAAAGATCATTGTATCGTCGGAACGGTCAGAAGAAGATTGGTTCTGGTTCATGCCTTTTTTAGTGTTACTGAGTCTAAGCAGAAGTGGCGGGTGGTCAAATTCATTCGGTGAACGATGTCGCAGCGAACATCGGTTCCGCCACTCTCTTTGGGTTGGGAAGTAATCGGATTGCTCCTCTTAAAATTGAGCGGCTTACGTCCCGTTGCTACAACATTGGCTTCACTCGCCAGCGTACAACGAGGGCGGCAACGGTAACGAACCAGGCTCCCGAAAATTACTTAGACGCAACGTTTCGGGTGCGATTGCGGCAACATGGCCATCGTAAAACAGGCTGTTCATCCGCTGTCCATGGCGAGCTGGATAATGGCTGGTATTGGTGAATGTCAGAACGGGGAGGCGGGGTGGTGCGAGGACTTTCGAATCGGCACAGCCGGGACTTCGACGATGTTCCCAGATCACCAGCCGCTCAGAGGTTTGCGTCACAAAATTCTCTCGCTGAGCCATCGGACTTCCGTCGCAGTAGTTCATGCCATAACCGCATTGCCATTGTTGCTCGCTGGGACATTTGAATACGTTCGTAAATGTCAGGTAGGAAAACAGGAGACCCGTTTTGAAACCTGCGCCGGGGGGACCATCAGGAATCTGCGTTGGGTCATAGGGCGCCCACCAGATTTCGTTCGGCCCGGTCGGGGGTGGATTGTTTGGACCATTGCCTGAAGGCACTCCGGCTGAAAGTCCGTAAGGGTCGTTTGGCGTATCTGGGCAAAGGCGATATGGAACGCTCACGGTATCGTTGGCATCGCGATATAGAATGTAGGCCATACCACACTGTTTCAGATTGTTGAGGCAGCTTGCTCCTTGCGCCCGGGTTTTCGCCCGACTCAAAGACGGCAGGAGCATCGCCGCCAAAATCGCTATGATGGCGATGACGACAAGTAATTCGATCAGCGTAAACGCCCGTGCGGTCGGTTGCACTGGCTTTTTGTGCGGCAGGGAAAGCTGAAATACAAGCGATATATTGCAGTAAATATATCGGCTATGGTCGGAGAAGCTTTTGCATTTCTTTCCACGAATTTTTCGTCGCTTTCAAACTTTCCTGTTCGATCTGCCGGTAGAGCTTTAGTGCTTTATCCCCGGTAGCTGTGAGTGACGCGCCGCCGCCGCTTTTTCCTCCCCGTTCTACGATGACGACCGGTTCCTTGTAACAGTCATTCATGGTTTTAATCAAAGTCCATGCGCGCATGTACGACATACCCATTTTCTTCGAGGCGTCCGCTATCGACCCGTTTTCTTTGATCAGTGCGAGCAGATCGGCCTTGCCGTGCCCCATAGCAATTGCTTCACCTTTGGCAACGCGGAAACGTGGCAGGAG
>CBHWET010000364.1:0-5062 GCA_966112985.1 uncultured bacterium
TGGCCAATGTCACATGGCAGTACATAATGGTGATGGAAAATGCGAAGAAGGAGGCGACACGGAAAAAGCTTTTCCTCGAACGTGAAGTTCTTGCCAAAGAAAAAAATCTTCCGTTGCTCCAAAAGATTGTCGAACTACGAGACCAGATCGCTCGCAAGATCGGCTATCCCACGTGGGCCGATTACAAAATTGAAGTCAAAATGGCGAAGACAGCCGCCACCGCCAAAGGCTTTCTCGAAAAGCTGAACACTGGTTTGCAGCCGAAGTTCGATGCTGAGATCGCGGAATTCCGGGGCATGAAAGCAAAGGAAACGGGCGATTCGAACGCGAAGATCAACATTTGGGACTGGCGATATTACGCCAACCAGATGAAAAAACAGAAATACACCGTTGATGCCGAGCAACTCCGCGTTTACTTCCCGTTTGAACGTGTGATGAAAGGAATGTTCAGTATTTACGAAGAAATCTTCGGACTGAAAATTGAACAAATCGAAGCGCCGTATAAGTGGACGAAGGATCTGCCGTTGTACGTGATTTCCGATGCCAAGAAAGACGAACCGCTTGGGATGTTTTATCTCGACCTGTGGCCTCGCGAAGGGAAGTACAGCCACTTCGCGGAATTTGGCATCGTTGAAGGTAAACGTCTGCCGACCGGCAAGTACCGCCGTCCGGTCGTCTCTCTGGTCTGTAATTTTCCTCCGCCGGGTGAAGGAAAGCCATCACTGCTTTCTCATTCGGATGTTGAAACCTTGTTCCATGAGTTCGGCCATGTTTTGCATGCGACGTTGACGCGCGCGAACTATTCTCGTTTTGCCGGCACCAGCGTTCCGGGTGATTTCGTCGAAGCACCCTCACAGATGCTCGAGAATTGGATTTGGGACAAAAAGGTTCTGGATAGCTTTGCCGCCGACTATCGCGACCCTTCGAAGAAGATTCCTGCTTCAATTCTCGACAAACTCAAAGTCGCCAAGCTCGCAACGCAAGGCTGTCACTATCGGCGCCAAATATCCTTTGGAACACTCGACCTCGCTCTGCACACTGAGGTTAATTCCGCCAATCACCTCGACGTGAACAAACTCTCCAACAAAATCTTAAGCGAGGTGTTCTTGCCGGAACCTGAAGGAACGGCGTTTGTTGCCTACTTCGGCCATTTGATGGGTTATGACGGTGGATATTATGGTTACGCATGGGCAGATGCCATCGCCGCGGACATGGCGACGGTGTTCGAGGAATCGAAAGACGGGTACTTCGACAAGAAGACCGGTATGAGACTGCGGAAGGAAATCTACGAAGTTGGGAATTCTCGCGATGTGAACATTTCGATTGAGAAGTTTCTCGGACGGCCACGCAAGCTGGAGCCGTTCCTGAGGGAGATTGGTGTTGAAACCGCGGAGAAAAAGTAGAGCAGGGGAGGGACAATAAGCTGAGTGACAACGAGCAAGCATGAACGCTGAATCTTCACCCAAGCCAAGGTGGCCGGCGCAGATTAAATACATCGTCGGCAACGAGGCTTGCGAGCGATTCAGCTATTACGGGATGAAGGGCATTCTGGCCCTTTACGCGACGAATGTGTTGCTCAAGTCGAAGGATGAGGCGACGAATATTATTCACCTGTTCGGTTTCGCCAATTATTTCATGCCACTGCTCGGTGCGTGGATTTCCGATCGCTACTGGGGCCGCTACAAAACAATTCTTTGGATTTCGCTGTTCTACTGTCTTGGGCATGCCGTTCTGGCGACGAGTGATTTTATCCCGACGCTGAATGGTAAATCGTTTGCATTGTACGCTGGTTTGGCGCTGATCGCTGTCGGTTCGGGAGGAATTAAGCCGTGCGTTTCTGCGTTTCTTGGTGATCAATTTAAACCTGAACAACGATCTCTGTTACAAAAGGCATATGCCGCTTTCTATTGGTCCATCAATTTGGGCTCGTTCTTTTCGTTCATAATTATCCCGGCAGTCCGGAAGCATTACGGCTACAGCTGGGCGTTCGGTATTCCCGGTATATTCATGGGGATCGCCACATTAGTGTTTTGGCTGGGAACCAGGCATTACGTCATGGTTCCGCCATCGCGTGCGTCGCATTCAGCGGGATTCTTTAAAGTGTTCTTTGCGGCTTTAAAGGGCCGGTCTTCGGGTAAATCATTTTGGGATGGTGCCCGTCAGCGTTTTTCGGAGCGAGAAGTGGACGCGGCACAATCCGTTGGACCGTTGCTTTCGATCTTCGCCTTGATCCCGGTGTTCTGGGCGTTGTTCGACCAGACGTTTTCAACATGGGTGCTGCAGGGGGAGAAGATGATACCGTTTCAGATTGGCAAATGGACAATCGGGCCAGAAGAAATGCTTTCGGCAAATCCGGCACTTGTGATGATGCTGATTCCCATCATGACGTGGGGACTGTATCCAATGCTTGGTAAATTGGCGACGCCTCTCCGCCGTATGTCTCTTGGAATATATCTTGCCGCCTTTTCTTACGTCGTTGTAGCGATGTTGCAAACGCGTCTCGAAGCTGGAGCGCATTTGAGTATCCTTTGGCAGATCGTTCCGTACGTCATTCTGACGATTGCCGAGGTTCTCGTCTCGACGACCGGGCTTGAATTTGCGTTCCGCGAGGCTGCCCCGGAGATGAAAAGCATTATCATGGGGCTGTGGAACTTGACCATTGCGTTGGGCAATCTTCTCGTCAGTGTTCTCACGGAAATACTATCGCACGGAAAAGGCGGAGATTCGGCGGTAAGCACATCACGGTTCCTGATGTACGCCGGGATGACATTCGTCGTCGCGATTCTTTTCAGCATAATCGCCGCCCGGTATCGCTACCGGGATGCAACTGCGGCTCAGGGGCTTTGATGCCGTCCTTGGAGGTGGCGCTTCTTCAAAGGGTGAATGACAGGCTTCAGTCGTTGAGGACCCTGCCCGACGCTTTTCCGACGACGGAAAATCGGTCGGGCATGGTGCCGGGCGCTTCTCCGACGATGGAAAATTCGTCGGGCATGGTGCCGGGCGCTTCTCCGACGATGGAAAATTCGTCGGGCATGGCGCCGGACGCTTTTCCGACGGTGGAAAATCGGTCGGGCATGGGGCTCGCTTCCCTGCCACCGATTGATTGTGAACAACTTACGCGTTTTCTTTTATCAGAACCGCCCTTGCAGGACAAAGAGAGCTTTACTGTGTAATAGTCCCATTGTTTTAAACACCTTACCAAAGCTTGACCTTTTCCATTAACAGGGCAGATTACGCGGCTCTATTTGTTTAGTTAGCTGATTTATGGAACATATTCGGAATATTGCGATTATCGCACACGTTGATCACGGTAAGACTACGCTCGTTGACTGTCTTCTCAAACAATCCGGTACCTATCGCGCGAACCAGGCTGAAACCCAGGTGGAACGTCTCATGGACTCCATGGACCTGGAAAAGGAAAAGGGCATCACGATTCGCGCGAAGAACGCCGCCTTCAAATACAAAGATTTTCACGTCAACATCGTCGACACTCCGGGACACGCTGATTTCGGCGGCGAAGTGGAACGTATTCTGAACATGATCGACGGCGTGTTGCTCGTCGTTGATTCGGTTGACGGCCCGCAGGCGCAGACCCGTTTCGTGCTCCGTAAAGCCCTCGAAGCCGGTGCCAAGCCGATTGTTGTTATTAACAAGATCGACCGCGACAACGCCAATCCGCACAAAGTCCTCGATCAGGTGTTTGAATTGTTCATGGCCCTGCACGCGACGGACGAGCAGTTGGATTTCCCTGTCGTTTATTGCAGTGCGAAGGGTGGTTACGCGAAGCTCGATATCAAAGATCAGACCACGACAATGGAGCCGTTGTTCGATGCTATCATCAAACATATCCCTCCACCGCGTGCTCACGCCGGCACCGATTTGAAGCTGCTCGTGGCGAACCTCGATTACTCCGATTACCTCGGCCGTATCGCGTTTGGCAAAATTCTCTGCGGCAAAATCAAAGTGGGTGATCCTCTCGTCTGCGTCCACGGCAACGGCAACCGCTCCAAAGGCAAATGCACGATGCTATTCCATTTCCAGGGGATGCAACGAATTGAAATCCAGGAAGCTCATGCCGGTGACATCGTCGGCGTGACTGGTTTCGAAGACGTTTTCATTGGTGAAACGATTACCAATTCGGAAACGGCCGAACCGTTGCCTTTCGTGCCCATCGACCCGCCAACCATTGAAATGCAGTTCGCTGTTAACGACGGACCGCTTGCTGGTCAGGACGGCAAGCTCGTGACCGCGCGCCACATTTGGGAACGGTTGCAGAAGGAAATCCGCACGAACGTCGCGTTGCGCGTCAAGCAGACGAGCGATCCGAAAGTGTTCGACGTTGCCGGTCGTGGTGAAATGCAGATCGCGATTCTTGTCGAGCAGATGCGACGTGAAGGACACGAAGTCCTCGTGTCGCGTCCGGAAGTGCTTTATCGCAAGGACAAAGAGGGCAATCTCCTCGAGCCAATCGAAAAGCTGTTCCTCGAAATTCCGAAGGAAGCGATGGGTGACGTAATGCAGAACCTCGCGAATCGTCGCGCGGAAATCAGCAACATGAATCACATCGGCGACACTGTATCCATTGAGGCGTTAATTCCGACCCGTGGTCTGATCGGTTTCGAAACGGACCTCGTCAACCAGACACGCGGATTGGGTGTGATGAGCCATTTGTTCCACGAATACGGAGCGGACCGCGGCGAAATCGCGGCGCGCAAGAACGGTTCTCTCGTGAGCATGGACCAAGGCGAAGCGACTGCTTATGCACTGAACATGGTGCAGGAACGCGGCAAGCTGATGGTTGAACCCGGGGATCAGATTTACGTCGGCATGATCGTTGGTGAAAACGCGCGCGAAAATGACATTCCGGTCAATCCGTGTAAAGCGAAGCGTTTAACCAATATGCGATCACAAGGTGAAGGCAAAGGTATTCAGCTCGATCCACCAATGAAGTTGTCCTTGGAACGCGCTTTGGAATACATCGGACCTGACGAATACGTCGAAGCGACTCCGAAGAACCTTCGTTTGCGTAAGAAGGAATTGGACGAAACGAAGCGCAAACGCA
>CBHWET010000365.1:0-5060 GCA_966112985.1 uncultured bacterium
GAAGACACAACCGAAGTAACGATGACGGAGATGGAACATCACGTTCGTGCGGCAGCCCGCGCAAAACCACGTGCGTTACTCGTGGCTGATCTCCCGTATCGCAGTTATGAAACAGCTGGCCAGGCTTTAGAAAATGCGCAAAGGCTGGTCGCGGCAGGAGCAGAAGCGGTCAAGGCCGAAGGGGCTCGGGAAATTCTCCCCCAGATACAAGCCATCGTTGCGGCAGGAATTCCGTTTCTCGGACATCTTGGCATGTTGCCACAGCACGTGCGGGAAGAAGGCGGCTATCATATCAAAGGCAAAACCGATGCAGAACGAGAGCATTTGCTGATCGAAGCAAAGACGCTCGAATCTGCGGGAGCATTTGCAATTGTCCTCGAACTCGTGACTGCCCGTGTCGCCGAAGAGATCAGCAATTCAATTTCAATTCCGACAATAGGCATCGGCTCAGGAAAACACTGCGACGGGCAAATCCTTGTAACAACCGATCTTTGGGGAACATCCCCTGATTTTATTCCAAAGCACGTGAAGGCACGGATGGAAATCCCTGACCACATGCGCGCTGCGGTTCGCGAATGGAAGTCTTCGCTGTGACGTTGGTCAGTAAACTTTGCGCAAGTTTGAAGGCAGGATGTTCAATTCAGCACGATATTTTGCGACCGTGCGTCGTGCGATAACGATGCCTTTGTCTTTCAACATTTTCACGACTTCCTGATCGGATAACGGTTTCGTCGTATCTTCGTTCCGGAAGATATCAGCGATCATATCCTTGACGCTCGTGTTCGAAATACCGGCACCGCTTTCCGTTTGAATTCCTGAGGTGAAGAAATACTTCATCTCGAAGATCCCCTGTGGTGTTTCAATAAACTTATTCGAAACAGCACGGCTAACCGTCGTTTCATGAACCCCGACGACTTCTGCGACCTGATTCATCGTCATTGGCTTCAAGTAAGCGACGCCTTTTTCCATGAATTCCCGCTGCCGCTTCACAATCTCATTAGCGATATTGAGGATAGTTTGCTGACGTTGATGCAAACTCTTGATCAAAAATTTTCCGGCGCGGATCTTTTCGCGAATATATTCCCGAACTTCCGCAGAACTGTTCGCTTGCGCCATCAGATCCTTATAGGTGTTGCTGATACGCAGGTGCGGAATCTGTTCGTTATTCGTAGTGATGACGTAATCCTCGCCGTTTTTTACAACAAAGACTTCAGGAGAAATGTATTGGTCATTGTCCGGAAGGAAATCGCGCCCAGGTCGCGGATCCAGGCGTCCGATTCGCGCAACAGCTTCTTGCACGTCATCGACAGAAACACCGAGACCTCGAGCAATATCAGGCATGCGCCGCTTACCGAGTTGATCCATGAAGTCACGGATGATCTTATATTCTAAAGTGTTGTCCTGACCTTTGCGCTCCAGCTGAAGCATCAAACATTCTCGCAAATTCCGCGCACCCACGCCCGCAGGGTGAAAGGTTTGGATAATCTTTAATACATCGAGAATCCCCTCCTTGGGGATACTCGTGGAAAATGAAAGCGATTCAACAATCTGATCCGGCGAAAGCGGCGGATTCGAATTAGGGCTTGGATTTAAATATCCATAGTCATCGATATTCCCGATGATCATTTCGGCAATCGATCGTTTTTCGTCAGGAATTTCCGACAGACGCATTTGTTCGAGCAAATTCTCCTGCAATGAAGTTCCCGCAGTGAGGGAGTCAAACATGTGCTGACGCCTCTCCTCAGCTTCAGCGCTCTGCCGGAGCGGCATGTTGCTTTGCGCGAAATGTTCACGCCACTCTTGATCCATTTGCGAAAGTTTTTCAAATTCGGCCTGAAACTCATCGACCGGAGCCTTTTCCGTAGCAGGATCAAACTTTACGTCGGCCGGCGGTTCGGCTGGATCGGAGGCATCGGAGGGGGGCATTTCTTCTCGATCACGCTTTTCCTGCTGCTCGGCTTCCGCAATTGGAACCTCCTCCAGGACAGGGTTTTGCTGCAACTCCTGTTCAACAAGTGCTTTAAGTTCGAGAGTCGGCGCCTGTAAGAGTGCGAGAGATTGCTGCAGTTGGGGTGCAAGCACCTGCGACAGCGTTTGCTTTTGAGCTAAGTGTAAACCTTGAGCCACGAGATGAGTTTATAACGGAAATCGGAATGCTCAAGCCAGAAACGGCACAATTTTTGCTTTTTCTTACTTTAGAATCTCCCATTTGTCCCTCTCTCCGCCCGCTAATTTCTCGAATTCCCGGAAGCTAATGCACTGGCGGCGATAGGTAGAATAACGCAGGATGGTGATAATTCCATTTTTGATTTTTCAAATACTCGAAACGCTTGCTAGCCTCGGCGCGTGCCTGTTCAGTTCACGATTCTTGGTAGTGGTTCCGCCGGCAATTGTTCCTACCTCGAAACGAACGAGACACGACTCCTCATCGATGCGGGGTTCAGCGGACGGCAGATTCGTCAGCGTCTTGCAACGATTTCAAAATCTCCTGAAAGTCTACACGGCATCCTGATCACGCACGAACATTCGGATCACATCAACGGCCTCGTAGGACTTTGCTCCAAACTGAACGTCCCCATTTATTGCAACCGCCTAACGCGCGATGCCATTCAGTCCACGTTTCAGCTGAAGGCTGATTTTCGAATCTTCACCACTGGTTCGTCCTTCGAAATTGGAGATGTATCGGTCGACACTTTCTCGATTCCGCATGATGCATCGGACCCTGTTGGATTTTTGGTTCGGACGAATTGCGGAAACGTCGGATTCCTGACCGATCTCGGCCATGCAACAAAACTCGTGCTCGAACGCGTGCGTCCTGCCAACGTTTTACTTCTGGAGACGAATCACGATTTAAAATTATTGCAGGAACACCCGCGCCGTCCATGGAGTCTGAAGCAACGAATCATGAGCCGGCACGGCCATTTGTCTAACGAGGAAGCTGCGACGGCAGCGGAAACGATCATGTCTGCAGACCTGCGTCACTTGTATCTGGGACATCTAAGCCGGGACTGCAACGATCCAAAAATTGCATTTCGAGTGATTAGCGACTGCCTCACACGCATCGGAGCCACACACGTTCGAGCCGAACTGACGCAGCAAGATACTCCGTGCGCGACGCTAACCCTGTCAGAGCGACCAGCAGCTTCGCTTCCGGTTCTTCCAGAGACGCCATGGCTGCCGCCTTCCCTCCCTCTGCCACCTCCGGCACCGGCGCCACGTCCGGGCGAATTATTCTAATTAGTTTTTGTGACCGGTAACACTGCCGTTCGAGACGGCCGTGTCAGCATTCGACGGGTTGTACGGATGCGCGGACCAACTAACGCCCAACGGGACAATCGCACCGGTATCCGCAACAAGGTCTACAGTAAATTGCGGCCCATAGAACGCGTCACTTGGATTTGGAGCATTGGCAAATCCCTGAATATTGATCGTGTACTGACCACACGCATTGTTGTTGGGAAGTGATAACGTCGTATTTGAACTGTTGAACGCTATCGTTCGGTTCGGAATGAAATCATGCGGCGTAGCCGAAGTGATCGTTCCGAAATTATCCATCGTATATGTCCAATAAGCATCGGTGCCATTCCACGTTAGCGAGCCAGACGCCGTTTGGTTGTTAATATCTACGGAAGCTATATTAAGTGTCCAAGTGCCACCGACAGGAGCACTCGGCATAGCTTCTCCTGGATTATTACGGCCATAACTTGAACCGCTCCATGTCCCACTCCACGTCCCGATCAATTTCTGGACCTCGACGTTGTCGCCCACGATAGGAACTGAAATGGGGTACTTGACGTAATTCGCGGCCCCTGGAGTGTAGACATTCAGTGCCAAGGTAAAGCCATCCAGGTCATTCACAAATTCACTCTTCACAGAAACGCTGACAGTGGTGGCATTACCGGCTCCAAGTACTCCGGAAGAATTCACCACGTTGAGAAATCCGCCGAGAGCGCCGTCATCCGCTACTTGATACTGAAGATAACTACCAGCCGGACCGGCGTTGCTGATGACAAATGTTTGCGAACAATTGCGAGGCTCGATCAACGTGATACTCGTTGGATACAGCGCCAGAATTGGTTTCGGCTCCGTGATCACGAGCGTTGCATTCGACAGCGTGCCGAGCACGGCCGTTCCACTGGGTGAGCTCAAATGCAGGCTCACCGTTTCGTCAGCATCTGCCTGGCTATCAAATGTGATCGGAACCATAAACGTATTGCTGATCACATTAGGGCCGAACAACAGCGTCCCCGAAACGCTTGTATAATCCGCTGCAGTCGCGCTGCCATCGGTGGTTGAATAGTTCACGCTGACGCTGTTCGCAAGCCCACCCGAACGGAGCACTGTAATCAATGCGCTTCCATTCGTTTCACTCGCACGATAAACGTTCGTGCTGAACCGGAGGACCGTGCCCACGTCGTTGTCGATGATGGCGAGAATTGCGTTGCTCGTACCGAGTGTTGCTCCGCCCTGCGGGTTGCTCAGCGTCAAAGAAACGTTTTCCGGGCCTTCGATCACAAAGTCATCGAGGATTCTGACCGTAAAAGTTTTTTTCGTTTCGTTCGCCGCAAAATTAAATGTTCCATTCGTTGAAACAAAGTCGCTGCCGGCCGTCGCTGTGCTGCTGCTGGCTGCGAAGTTTACACTCACACCGCTGGCCAACCCATTCGTGCGCATCACTGTTATAGTAGCCACCTTTCCTGTTTCACTAATGGAATAGGTTGGAGAACTGAAGGTCAGCACCCCTGCTTTTTCATCATCAACAATCGTCAGCACCGCATTGCTTTGCTGCCCAAGCGCAATCCCGGTGACATTTGTAAGGAACAAATTGAGCGCCTTGTTCCCATCCGCAACTGTGTCATTGAGAATCGGGACGGAGATTGACTGACTCATCACTCCTGCCCCAAACGTCAGCACGCCACTTTTTGCCGTGTATTCCGTTCCTGCGACAGCGGTTCCATCGCCCGTTGTGTAACCCACCGAAACCGTTCCTGCCCCGCTTCCCGTACGCTGGACCACGATGTTTGCCGAGGCTGAATTCTCAGGCACAGAATAATTCGTTG
>CBHWET010000366.1:0-5056 GCA_966112985.1 uncultured bacterium
GCGCAGCTTAATTAGGCGTAGAAAATTTAAAAAGAAAAAATTGTATCCGCTGCACCCTCCGCCGGCGCGGAACGCGCGCAAACTCCAAACCGGACCGCGGTCGTGTCGCAGACCAACCTTGTAGCCGCCGAGGTAACGAGGCGGATTAAGAGGGTCCGCCTCCTCACGTCGGCGGCTACGTGACTGTGTCGCAGACAGGCGCAGCAGGCATCTTTTTTTGTAGCGGTCATATTTGTGACCTTTGGTTTATATCAATCACGAACATTTAAGACGTTTGATTACGTCATTCTGACGTCCGATCTATCACGCGATCGTTTGAAGCTTGAACATCGGAGCTTCTTTGGAGCTTGGGCGCTTGGTGGTTAGAGCTTCGCCTTGCGAACACCGAACTACCCGAAAAAACCAGGTTTTTGCGTAAACCACTCAATTCGAATGGGTAAAAAGGCATGTACCAGCAGTACACGCCGATTTCCATGCCATAGAAAGTGGCCTGTACCGCCGGACATGCCACTTCCGATGCCATGGAAATCACCCGTACCGGTGGACATGCTACTTCCGATGTCATAGAAACCGCCCGTACCGGTGGACATGACACTTCCGATGTCATGGAAATCCTCCGTACCGGTGGACATGGCACTTCTGATGCCCTGGAAATCGCCCGTACCGGCGGACATGCCACTGCTGATGCGATGGAAATCGGTGTGTCTGCCGGACGTCCGTTTTCGATCTCCTGGATTCTGGGCGGCAAGAATTCCTCCTTTCCTCACGGTTCAGGCTACGGCATAAAAATCGGTCTCAACCTCGGGAGAGCCCACACGGACCCAGGGAAAAAATAAAAACAATAACGACAACCACACTCATTCGCATGACCTCTGAACCAAACTCAAACGCAACCCCGGACAACACCGAACAACCCTCCACGCCGCCGGACGACAGTCCGGCCTGGCTCCGTCGCGAGACGCGCAAACAGGAGACACGAGTGGCAATCATCCACGACGAATTGAACAACTCAAAGTGGGTGACCCGGAAAAAACTTTCCGACCTTTGCGGATGTCACGTTCGCTCGATCGAACGCGACCTCGAACACATGAAAGACGATCTGCTCCTGCCGATCGTTGAAGATGGCGACAAAGGTTATCGCTACGAGGAGTTCGTGAATTTCTTTCCGTTCGTTCGCATGACGGAAAAATTGTTCTTCTCCCTGATGCTCGCCGTGAAATCGGTCGGCGCCTATCGCACCGACACCGAGAAACGATTGCTCAGCCGCACCTTTAATCAGATCTCCGCCGCCTTTTGCGAAAAACGACAATTGGATCCCAAGATCATGGATAAATGTTTTTCCTTTGGGAACATGCTCACGCCTCGTTTCGATCGGTCGCGGATTAATTTTCTTTGGCGCTGCGCGACGGAAGGCATCCGTCTGAAGATGACCTACGCCACGCCGGGCAAACCCGTCAGCACCCGTCTTTTCGATGTCTACGAACTCTACCAACTCCGACACGACCTCATCGCGTTCGGCTACGATTGGGAGAACCACGAAGTGCGGCGCTTCTCACTCACTCGCATGGTGGAGCTTCGCACCACCGGCGCCACATTCGAGCGCCCGGAAGAGTTCGATGCCGAAGATTATCTCGATGGCGCCCTCGACGTTTTCGTCGGCCCTCCCGGCACGCCGAAGATGGACATCAAGATTCATTTCACCAATGAGAAAGCGCACGTCATCCGCGAACACGACGTCCGCTCCGAAGCCGGCCGCGAAGAGTTGCCGAACGGCGGCCTGATCCTGCACCTGCGCCTCACCAGTTTCGTCGACGCCCTCTCGTGGATCGGCGAATTCCGCGGCGAAGCAATCCCGATGGAACCCCGCGCGCTGGTAGAACAATGGCACGCCGACCTGTCGAAAGGAATGGGAAGAGCGAATGCCGTGCTGGCCGGCACATATAACCCGCGAGCCGTTAGTAATGCAGTCGCTTGATCTTTTTACGAGACCGTCCGCATTCACAATCTTCTCCCTCTCTTCCGCTGCAAGCGGAGGAGAGGGCCGGGGAGAGGAGGCGCTCGGACGCGTTCAAACCTTCAGATTATTCGGATTGGGCGTCAGATTACTCGGATCTGGTGGCAAATACCGATGATTGTCCAGCTTCCGCATCACCGCGACACATCCAGTGCGTTGATGCAGCGCGTTCCAGATCTCCAAAAGGATGCCATCCTTATTCTTTCGCCATTGGGAATTCCAAAAGCGAAGTTCCACAATTCCCTTTTCTTCCAGAAACTTTCTCCTCAACGCATCCTGTTTCTGTTGCTCTGGCAGGCCATGGTGAAATCCATCCAATTCAATGGAAAGCCGGGCGGCTGGACAATAGAAGTCGAGAAAAAATGATCCGATGGGATGCTGACGCCTGAATTTGAAACCAGCGAAACGTCCCGCTTTCAACGCGCGCCATAATTGTTTCTCTTCATCCGTTTGTTGTCTCCGGAGACGTTGTGCCTGTTGTGTGGTGCCCATCGTGTATACGATAAAAGTCCGATTCAGAAAAACAAGAACGGCGATCTGGACCCGGTTAATTTCGTGGCACCTCCTCTCCCTAACCCTCTCCTCCGCTCAGAGCGGAAGAGAGGGAAGTTCCGTTTCGGCGCGTGTCCGATAGTCGGCGAATTCCGTAGCGAAGTCGTCCCCTTGGAACCTCGCGCGCTCGTGGAAAAATGGCGCGCCGACATGCGAAAAGACCTCTCCCGCGCCGACGCCGTGCTGGCCGGCACATATAACCCGCGCGCCGTGAGTAATGCAGTCGCTTGATCCAGTTTCAGTCGGAGAAGACCATATCGCTAATCATCGTCCACGTTGGAACGTCTACATGGTGTTGCGCGCGACGTAGCCCAAATACGCCTTTATTTCGGCCAAAGCGTTGGGATACATTGTTCGCCTCTCATTGTATGACAACCACTTTCAGTCATTGCCGCGTTGCCTGTCGCGTTTTCCTTGTTCTCCTGAGCGTTTTCTTTGCCGCAAACAACGCTTCCGCCGTTTTGACTTTGAGCAAAGCTACTTCTACCAACGGGATTGCCGACGCTTTCTACAAAGCTTATCTCAACAACGTCATTCCCATCCAACCCAACACGACTGATACCGCTGTCGGCCGCAATTTCCTGCCCAACGACCCGGGTGTTAACTATTCGGGCTGGCAAATCAAGTCCGTCAGTCTTCAAGCCCAAAGCAGCCAGCAGACTGTCGACGGCGGCGCCGTTTGGACTGTGACGATCTTTGAATGGCAACCGGCTACAAACCTCTTTGACATGCGTTATTGGACCAATGGCACCGATGCCGACCCGCTTGCTGGCTTTCCTTCCGTCAAAATAATTTTGCGTGACTCAGGTTCGTTGGGCACGAGCAGCAATTTTTCTGGAAACCAGTTCCTGAACTTTAAATTCGACACGAACTCCACTTACTTTTTGGAGAAAACCAAAGCTTACGGCATCTATTTCACCCGGGCCAACGCTACGAATACCTTTACCGCGCAGGCAGGTTTCGGCGCGCCTGGAGCTGCTTCCTTCCGAAAACAAGTCGGCACGCCCGGCGCTTTAATCAATTTGCTGGAACTCGGGCTTCTCGTCGAAGGCACTCCCGTCACCAAACCGCAACTTTCCGCGCCGCAATTCGTCACTGTCCCTGCGGCCGCTTTCCAAATGAACCTCACCGGCAGGGACGGCATGGCTTACACAGTTGAATGCAGTACCAACCTCGCGGCTTGGAATACATTGACCAACCTCACCGGAGCCGCCGCCGGCGTTTCCATCGTGGATACCAATGTCAATGGCGCAAACAGCCGCTTTTATCGCGCGTATCAAACGCCTTAAGCGCGGCCGTAAAAGGGTCAAGTCCTTTGTACTTATAGTTAAGGATTACGATTCCGGGAGGCAACAGGCGTTGGCAGCCTTTTCGAATTCTACTATACATCACAGAACGTAAAAGCTTGGCTGTAAATTAATGTAAATACTAAGCTAAGGACTGACCCCTTTACGGATTTAAGGTCGAAATCGGCAACGGTGATAAACAACAGACCTGTTGCTTAATATAACTGTTAGGCGAAGACTATGGCTGTCGAATACGGCAAGTGCATTTTCCGCGTCATCGGCTGCTTGAGCCCGGGTTACTTGGAGCTGGAATATGTCGGGCGAGGAGAAGGACCGGTCGTCATACGACAAGAAGATGTTGGCATGGAGATTCGACGCTGGGATGAAGTTTGGATTCGAGAGATCCCTATCGAGGCGATTCCCCCCGACTGCCGGATGCCCAATTGTCTACTCGAGATCACCGCGCGCGGTCGAACCGAAGTAATCAGCGTCTTGCCCGTGAGCTCACTGCCTCGTTAACGGTCATCACACAGGTTACGCATTCATGAAAGACAACGCTTTTGCCCAGCAGACCATGCAGGAGATTGTCGGCGAGAAGTTGAGTGCGGTTGTGTTCGGCGTCTTTGGTCATTTGAGCCTAGAGTTCGATGGCCCGTCGCTCGTCGTTCATAATCCCGTTTCACTGAAGACAGGTGGCCGCATCCTCCGGTTCTGTGAGCCAGGCTTTCGCGACGCGCTTTGCAATCAATTAGGGCAGGTCGTTTCGGACGTTCAGATTTCCGACGATGAGTTGCGGATAGTATTTGGCGGTGAGAACTCGTTTGCCATGTCGCTTCGAGAAGCAGACTATTCTGGGCCGGAGGCCGGCACGTATTATTCGGCCGACAAGCGGATGATAGTTTTCACATAAGACACACACAGGTGAAGGCTAACCAGAAAAGGTCAGTTTTTAGTATTACAGTTAAGGGTTGGCATCCTGGGAGGTGGCAGGCGTTGGCAGCCGTTTCGAATTCTGATATATCTCGGTAACGTAAAAGCTTGGCTGTAATTCAATGTAAATACTAAGGACCGCGCCCTTTAGATTCTTTATGCCGCTCTACACCGTTGAAATTGAGTTCGCGGATCGCACTTTTGCGCTCGAACAGGTTGAAGCTGTGACGGCGGAGGAAGGGTTGAGAATTGCCTGTGAGCAGAGCCAAGCATT
>CBHWET010000367.1:0-5052 GCA_966112985.1 uncultured bacterium
AATCTCGACCGGTTTGCGGGCGAGGGAATGATCTTCGACAAACAATTTTGTGGTGCCCCGCAGTGTGTTCCATCGCGAGCAACTTTTCTGACAGGGCGTTCTCCGGTAGCAGTACGTATCACGCGATTTTCATCACCGCTGCCGGGCGATGTTCCGACCATGGCAGATTTGCTCCGTGCTGATGGCTACTTTACTGGAATCTGTCGCCGCAATTTTCATCTTGATGGGCCGGAAGGTCGCGGTCCCGCGACCGACGCAGCGTTTCAGAAGCATCCTGAGTTGCGGACGTTCGCTAAACGTGTCGACTTCCTTGATATCAATTCAC
Source organism: uncultured bacterium (assembly GCA_966112985.1). Classification (GTDB taxonomy): domain Bacteria; phylum Verrucomicrobiota; class Verrucomicrobiia; order Limisphaerales; family JACDHS01; genus CBHWET01. Next base: position 326 of record CBHWET010000367.1, read on the forward strand.
CGCGCGAGAATACGGTTCAAGTCATCAACCAGTTCCTCGACAAAGTGCCAGATAACAAACCATTTTTCCTTTGGGTTAATTTCAACGAACCGCATCACGTGTGGAATCGTCCGGCACCTGGAAATCCTCATGACCCGGCAAAGATTACCGTTCCGCCATACCTGCCCGACATCCCAGCGGTTCGCAAGGATCTTACCCGCTACTACGATGAAGTCGCGGCGATGGATGAAGAATTCCAATGGGTTATGGATATTCTAAACAAGCGTCATTTGAGCACGAACACCCTCGTGATGTTTCTCGGTGACAATGGCTATGCCTTTCCACATGGCAAAGGGTCGCTCTATGATCCGGGTTTAAACACACCGTTGCTTGTGCGTTGGCCCGGGAAAATCAAAGCGGGAACAAAGAGCAGCGAATTAATTTCAGGTGAAGACATCGCTCCAACGATGTTGGAAGCCGCGGGTGCTCCGATTCCGAAGCAGATGACCGGGAGAAGCTTTCTCAAGCTGTTGCAGGGAGAACCTTACGAAGGCCGAAAGTTTATCTTTGCCGAACGCGGTCCGCACGGACAGGCAACGTTCAACGAATCAACGAAAGCCAACGCGTTTGATCAATCGCGCTGTGTCCGCTCGGCGCAATTCAAACTAATCTACAACTGCACCCCGCACATGGTCTATGCACCGGTTGATAGTGCGAGCGATCCCTATTGGAAACAAATTAACGCCTTGCACAACGACGGCAAATTAGCCGCTCAATTCGAGCGTGCTTATTTCACAAATCCGCGTCCCATTTACGAATTATATGATTTGAAAGCCGACCCAGGCGAACTGACCAACCTTGCGGGCAAACCCGAATACAAAAATGTCGAACGCGAGCTGAAAGAGGCGCTGCAAGAAAAAATGATCATCGATTACGATTATCTTCCCCTGCCCCTCGCAGACAAAGGCGGCCACAAAAACAAGTCGACCGATAGCGAGCAGTGATCAAATTTTTTCGGCGAATTTGAGAGGCTTGTTGAAATTCAACATGAATTCTCGCCCGGTGCCCCTGGGAGAACTCCGTCGTCACGAACAGCCGTTCTGTAAACAGAATTGACGAAAAAAGGCCAAGCGTAGACCCTTGGGCCAATATTCTCCCACAACTCTGAGGTCATGCAAAACACGGCAAAGTTCTCCAAGATCGGGTTTGTTAAATCCTATTTGGTTCCAGTTCTGATCATCTTCCTGATCCCGGGATTTAGTCTCTGGTTTTTCAATCATGTGGAAAAGTCCTTCGACCGGGACATACGCGAGTCATTGATCTCGCAGATCAAAACGGAACCGGACATGACCCAGGAAGAACGCGAAAGTGCCATGAAATTCTACGAAAGAGTGCCTGTGTCTAGAATCATGGCGTCGAACAAACCCGAAGCGAAGCACCTCCAGGAGCAGTTTAAGTCCGTGCGGACCCGATACGCGATATTCCGTTGGATGAAACGCACCAGCCTTATTTGCCTGCTCACCGGGATTGTCGCGTTCATGGCAGCAGGCGTTGGGGTTCTCTTTTCGTCGCGTTCGCAGAAGGCGCAGTACTGGAGTTTGCGGATCGGATGGAATGTTTTGCGGTGGTTCGCCTTGATTCAAGTTGTCGGACAAGGGGCTCTTTCAATTGCGTTGTCGTTCTGGATTACGGCCTTTTGGTTCGAACGCTATTCCATCAAACTCATCGCAGTCGCAGCGATCCTTGCCTGTTCTGCCGTGGCTTTGCTTGTTAAGGCAATTTTCCACAAGGTTGTAACCGAGAGTCAGTTTGAGGGTCGGCTTCTTACCAGGGAAGTCGCGCCGTCCTTATGGCAGCGGGTTTCAGAGATGGCTCAAAAGATGGCGATCGCGCCTCCGGACAATATCTTCGTCGGTATCGATGATAACTTCTTCGTTACGGAACATCCCGTGAAGGTCGGCGAGCAGCGTTTTCAAGGGCGAACACTTTTTATGAGCTTGTCTCTCCTGAAGGCTCTGTCCCGAGCTGAAGCCGATGCAGTGCTGGGCCATGAACTGGCTCACTTCAGCGGTGAAGACACGCTTTACTCAAAGCGCATCTCACCTTTGCTCGGCAAGTATGTTAATTACCTCGGCGCGTTATATCACGGTGGCATCTCGCGTCCCGTTTTCCATTTCATGCATTTCTTTTGGAATCTTTACCAGACGTCCCTTGGAAAGATCAGCCGTGAACGTGAATTTCGCGCAGATCGCATTGGCTCCGAAGTTACTTCGCCGCAGGACATGTCCAACGCATTGATCAAAATCGCAGCCTATTGCCGCTATCGAAACAAAGTCGAGAAGACTCTCTTCGAAAAAGAAGAGAACATGGAAACGATGGATGTCTTCACACGAATTGAAAAAGGCTTCCCGGAATTCATGACCGCATGCGTCAACGGAACGGAGCTCGCGGAATCGGGCACACCTCACCCGTTCGATTCGCATCCACCGCTCGCCGGCCGCTTGAAGAACCTTGGCCTCGACTCGGAATCCGCTCTGAGAAGCGCCGGAAGTTTACCGGCGGTCACTGACTCGTGGTTTTCGGCGATTGAAAATGCAGAGCAGATCGAAGCCGAACAATGGAAAGCTTTTGAGCAGTCCTTCCACAAGGCACATCAGGAGACGTTGGCCTGGCGTTTCAAACCTGAGGGGGACGCGGAAGTCGCGCATGTAGTGAAATATTTTCCCGAACTCGCGTTTTCCACCGCTAAAGGCCTGACGGCAACATTAGATTACGAGAAACTGCGAATCTCTGGCTGGGACGCGCCCATTGCATTTTCAACGATCACGACCTGCCGGATGGAAGAGAGTTTAGGCCGCCAGAAACTTGTTATCGACTATCAATCGGAAGGCCAAACCAAAAAACAAAATCGCAAAATCAGTTTTAAGGATTTTACCACAGCGGAAAAAAATTTCCTGGAGTCGTTCCAGAAGTATTACGGGCGTCATTTGACGGCGAAGCAGTATCACGAGAAAAAGAGTCAGCCGGAAACTTCGACTGAATAGTCTATCGCGTAGATAACCGTCGCGGGAAGGCGATCACAGCGTCAAACTTCCCGTTTCCCTTTGGTCGTGGGGGATGTTTTAATGGACATAACCCATGTTTCCTCATGCGAAAATTCCAGTATTGAGAAAATTACGACGGGCGTTGGTCGTGTTCGCTGCGGCACTCGCAGCGACCATCCATGGGCAATCCCTCAGAATTGACTTCAACGATCGCAGCAACGATTTGCCCATCAACACACACGAGGATTTCGATGCGAACGTCATTGCCGCAACAGGCGGCAGCACGGCGATCCAAACCGCGATAACGTCATTGTCCTACGGATCCGTTACGATTTCGATTTCCGACCTGCTTTCAATCGGTTACGACGATCGCAAGCGCAGCACACCCGTGAACAGCGGCGGTTTTACCGAAGCGCAGCTCCTCCAGGATTTCGTGTTTTCAACCGGCACCAATCCGACGAACGGCTTGAACGTTCGCATTCAAGGACTGACGCCTAATCAATTGCACACGATCACGATCTGGTCATTCGACGCCGGAAATACCGTCGCGGGCAATCATGTTTCCGATTGGTTCGCGAATGGCGTTCTCGTGAAAGATAATTACACGTTCGATAAAGCGAATCTTCCCACCTCGAATTCACAATATCGTTTTTCATTTAACGCCACCTCGAGTCCCAGTGGCGAAATTATCATCCAGGGAAAAGGAGACGTCTCGAGCGTTGCCCCCGCGGTATTCCTCAATGCGTTGGAGATTTCACCGATCCCGGACCAAATTCCTCCATGCAATACCGCCACGCATTTCCAGCCTGGCAGTAATCTGTATGGGTGGACCGGCGGTTACACGTTCGAGGAACAAGACCAGGAAATCGCAGCCTTAAAGGAAGCGGGTGCGAAATGGGCGCGCATTAACGCGGTATGGTATGCCGTGGAACCAAATCAAAAGGGCGTTTACGATTCTTCGCTCCTTTCTCTCTACGATCACTTGATGGCGAAGCTCGCGGAAAATGGAATGAAGGCAATCTTTGTTACCGCGGACACACCGTATTGGGCATCGGCGGACCCGTCGAAGACAAATGGTAATTGGAGCCAGAAATATAGGCCAACCAACAACAGCGACCTCGCCGATTACTTTGTCTTTCTATTGAACCGATATCGTTCAACCGGTCCACATGCTTTCGAAATCTGGAACGAAGAGAACGTTTCCAACTTTTGGCCCTCCGGCGTGGATGCAACGAATTATTTCAGCATGTTGCAAACTTGCTATACAGCCATTAAAGCCGCGGATCCGCAGGCGATTGTTTTGAATGGCGGACTGACTGACGGCAGTAACACGACAAACTACATGGCGTCTCTCTATGCCGCAGGCGCAAAGAATTATTTCGACGCATGGTCACAGCACACATACACGCGGACGCCACAGTACGAAACAGTGATGCCCAAGATCCGAAAAATCATGACGGACAACGGCGACGACGCCAAAAAAATATGGGTGACGGAATGCGGGTGGGTCACTTACACCAACACAGCCGATCCCAGCGCCGTCAGTTACAATCGACAAGCTCACTATCTCACGAACCTGTTTACGCGGCTTGCGTCCTATCCTTACGTTGAGGTCGGCCTCTGGTACACGAGTCGCAGTTATGATGAAACCCAGCACGAAGGCAGCTTCGGTCTAATGCTTCCGGATTTTACGAAAAAACCATC
>CBHWET010000368.1:0-5043 GCA_966112985.1 uncultured bacterium
ACTCCAACCGGAATTCGATGATGAATGTGATGTGCATGCCCATGTTCGATGCCCATAGAGAACACATCCAGAGCGATCTGCGTGAAGAATCCAGCCAGCATTAATGCGCCAATCTTCAGATGATCGTTCGTACCTGCGCCCGTTGAGTAGAGTTCCGGAAGCAGGTGCAGGAGTGTCAAACAAAGCAGATAAGCACCGGTAAACGCGTTGAGCAGCTTGATATGCTTCGGCGCATCCAGCTTAAACCAGAAAACGCTGAATGCCCCGAGAACGATGCTCGAGAGCAAAATCAGGTAATCCATAGTTCAGGGGTAAATCGCAAGAACACCAGGGAATGGCAATAAAAAACCCGCAACGACCGTTGCGGGTTGAAACTTTATTGTGCCAAAAATTACTTCATCAACAACATCTGACGAGCGCGCTTGATGGCGCGATTCAGACGGCGCTGATAATGAGCCGGCAATCCCGTGTATTTACGGGGCAAGATACGGCCCTGATCGGTCACGAACTGCTTGAGCAGGTTAACGTTCTTGAAATCGAGCGCGTCAGCAGTGAAGTCGATCTTGGGCTTCGGGCGCGGTGTGCGCACTTCGCCAACTGAACCCTTACGCTTTGGTTTATCGAGATTAGTTTTACGAGGCATAACGTTTACTTGATTTCGCGGTGCACAGTGTGACGGCGGAGAAAGGGATTGTACTTCTTGATCTCCAGCTTTTCAGTCTGCAACTTCTTGTTGCGCGTAGTCGTATAGCGGGAAGGTGGCTTACCTTCCTTGCGCGCTTCCGTGCATTCAATAGTGATGATTTCTCGTGGCATAATAAATTATTCCTTTTCCTTGGCTGGCTTCTCTTCAGCCTCTTCAGATTCTTCTTCGATTTCGACGCCGCCGGAACTATCCACGGTGCCGAGAGCACCGAGACGGCGCTGACGCAATGCACCTTCTTTTTCGAGCTGCGCCTGCGCCTCAACCGTAAAACGAGTCCACGGAATGGCATCTAAACGCGCGCGAGGAATCTGCTTACCGGTCAGCTCACAAATTCCGTAAGTATTCTTCTCGATCCGCTTCAGCGCTTCTTCGATTTCGTAAATCGCGTCCTGGTCCGAAGACAACAGGCTCAGCGCAAAGTCGCGGTCAAAATTATCAGTGCCGGAGTCAGCCATGTGCAAGCTGTAGCTCGCCATTTCTTCCGCTGATTCCTTGGCGAGGCCGCTCATTTGGGCGAGCAGGCGTTCGCGTAAATCCATCAAATTGCGATAATACTTAACCCAATCAGGTTTAATTTTTGGCATCCCATTAAACTGCTGCTTCGCCGAGGAAGCTTTTGCCATGGGTTTGCCCAAAATCGACGCCAACGTCGCAGAACCAACGGACTTGCCTTTGGCTGGAGCTGTTTTCGCCTTGGCCTTGGTCACTGGAGCCGGAGCTGCCTTGACCTTTTTCTCGGTATTAGTCTTCTTCTTAATAGCCACAATGCAACAAGTGGTTGAAATTCTTTCTCCAATCGGGGTTTTCCCGAAAACGAGAGTGCGCGAATGTAACAAACAAAATCAAATATGCCACAAAAATCTTGGGAAAAATGCAGGTTGGCACCCGCCCGGCCTAATTCCCTGCTCTACAGCCGAATCCCGCTTGCCTACAAGGGCTTTTAACCTTTTTCGATACTGGCGTAGGCGTTATGATTGTGGATGCTTTCAAAGTTCTCGGCTTCAACCTTGTACCACGTCACATCGCGGTGAGCATTAAGCTGTTGAGCCACATTCCGCACCAAATCCTCCACAAACACAGGATTCTCGTAAGCCCGCTCGGTCACGAACTTCTCGTCCTCGCGTTTTAACAACGAATAAAGCTCTGCACTTGCCGAGCTTTCGATCAACTCAATCAAGTCCTCTATCCAAATCGCCTTTTTGGACCGGATTTGGACGGTGACATGACCTCGTTGGTTATGAGCCCCGTACTGGCTAATCGCCTTGGAGCACGGACACAGGGTCGTTACTCCAACCACAACCGTCAGAACAAAATCGATTTCTTTCCCCGAAGCTGTCGCATCGAAGCGCGCTGTGTAGTCCATCAACCCCTCGCGTCCGGTCACCGGGGCTTTTTTCGTCATGAAATACGGAAACTCCATTTCCAGGTGTGCCGTCGCTGCATTTAGCTTCGCCTGCATCGCGAACAGAATCTCCTCGATGTTCTCCACATGCACGATGCCGCCGTGCGCATTCAGCACTTCCACAAAACGGCTCATGTGCGTGCCCTTGAATTCATGCGGCAGGTCTACGTACATGCCGATGGTCGCGACGGTATTCTGAACAGCATGCGCTTTGTCGCGTACCTGAATAGGAAAACGCAATCCGCGCACACCCACTTTGTCGATGCGGAGCTTCCGATGATCGGGTTCGCTCTGCTTGTCGTGCAGCTGCGTTTTCGGGCGGTTATCCGCTTTAGGCATAATTGACAAAAATAGCAGCGATGAGCCGAGTTGCAAAAAATATTTAAGGGCGCGAAAGAAGCGCTGGGCCGGAGTTTTTCTATCGCCCTCTAGTAGGTGAGTTTTCCCTGAAAATAATCTTTTTCGTATTTCTCCAGCTGGCTTTTGACTTTGCCGACGTTCGCTCTATCGGAAAGGAAATAGGCAGTCCAATCAGGACGGTGCGGCATCTTGCTGAAGCATTCGTAAAGGGCCTTAATCCCATCGATTCCAAATCCGCAATCGAGCGCATGTGCCGCACCACATTTTAGAGACGCGTCCCATTCAGATTGGGTCAGCAAGTTATTCACCGCGACAGCTTGCTTCCCATTCTCCTCATCGAGCTTGTCAGCATACTTTTTGTAATGGCCGAGGTAAAAATGTGAAAGATTCAGCGCCACCAGCATCCCGGTCATCTGATTAAAGTTACTGACCTGCTCGTTCATGATGTCATCGGTCCAGTAACGTTTGTCGGAAATGCGAGGCAGTTCTTTCAGCGATGTCTCCCCTTTCTCCTGCGCGAGGCTCAACAGATATCTCTCGAAGTAACCAGGTTCAATTTTATCAATCGCTTTCGCATGCGCCACGTGATTGATCAAATCGAGAAAGCCAACGGAGATGAAGACCATGCGAATCGGCTGTTTTTCATCGGGATACTCGGTTGGCTTGATGAACGGCTTTACTTCCGTTTCAAGGGAAATCGGTTGAGGCGCGATCTGGCTGCGATATTTTTCCTTAAGCGCGTTGTAAAGATCCGTTCCGAGTTTCATTGTTGCGCTATACCCCGTCGCATACCTTGGCGCCTCTTCCTCTGCATAGGCAAAGCCAAGGGAAACACCCAGAATAATGCACAACAAAAGAAATAACTTTGTAGCTTTCATGCCGTGGAATAAGACGCGTGCGAGAACTTAACAACAATTGCATCGACGTCAATCGGGCGCCCAACTGACGCAACTCATTTGGATTGTTTATCTGCGGTCGTCTGCAGTGTCGCCGAAATCTTTTGATGCGCTTCTTTTAATTCCGCAAGCAAGTCCGGTTTCACCCTGGCAAGATCCTCCTGTTCATGCGGATCATCTTCCAAATTGAAAAGCATTTCGTCTGCGCCGACGCGCACGTATTTCCAGGGACCACGACGAAGCGCATCACCGGTCAATGTCTTCCAAAACAAATCGCGTTCGGCTGGCGCCCGATTTTGCGTCATTAACTTCAAAATACTTTGCCCATCAAGCTGGTGTTTCCGCGTGCTCGCACCGGCTAATTCACAGAAGGTTGGGAAGAAGTCCAAAGCTGTTACCGGTTCTTGTGTCGTCGTGCCGGGTTTGATTTTGCCCGGCCACTGCATTACGCACGGCACGCGAATGCCTCCTTCGAACACCTGATTCTTTTGCCCGCGAAAAGGTTTATTGCTCCCGCCATAATGAGGATCACCACCATTATCACACGCGAAGACGACTAAAGTTTTTTCATCAAGCTTCATGCGTTTCAATGTCTCGAGAACGCGCCCTACTCCTTCGTCCAGGGCGGCAACCATTCCGGCAAATTCACGTCGGTCTTTATCTTCTATGTTTGCAAGTTTCGCCCGATCGCTGTCTTTTGCCTGAAGGATATTGCTCAGCTTCCTGGTTTTCTCATTCCAACCTTTCCCGTAATGCGGAGCCGTGTAGGCGAGATAAAGGTAGAACGGTTTGCCGCGCTTTTGTGCCTCGAGAAATTTCACTGCTTCTCCGGTGATCAAATCCGTCGAATATCCCTTTTCTTCAATTTGTTTACCGTCCCGAGCCCAGTCGGGTTTGTCGCCATATTTTAAAGTGAAGTAATCCACACAACCTCCGGTGGTTCCGTACGAATAGTCAAAGCCATGCGCATTCGGCAAAAATTCCTGTTTACCGTGTCCGAGATGCCACTTGCCGATCAACGCCGTCTGATAGCCGCGCTTCTTCAAAACTTCAGCGATCGTCATTTCGTCCTTACGAATTCCGATCACACTATCCTTTCGATCGAGAAACATCAGCGCGTGTCTCAGATTGTCGTGCGAACGGTTCGGATATCGCCCCGTCATCAATCCGAAGCGTGACGGCGTGCACACCGGCGCCGCGACGTAAAACGAATCCATCTTCAGTCCATTCCGCGCGATCGAATCGATGTTTGGCGTGGGTATTTCACTTCCATAACAGCCGACATCGTTCATCCCCTGGTCATCCGAGAAGATAAAAACGATGTTCGGCCGTTCCGCCGCCGAAACAGCGAGCGACATTAAGGCCAGAACCGCAGCGAAAGCAAAACGGGCGATCATAGAGTGACTATAAGGACGTGACGCTGTGGGTGTCATTCCTTGAAATGAGTAAAGTATATGGCGAGGCGGCTCTGAATTTCCGTCCAAAATCTTTCGAATCAAGAGAGGAAATCCAGCTTTTGCCGCCTCCTCTTTGGATGATCTGTCCTGCCGCAACGGTGGTTTCTGGCCTGTCGGTATGCCGCGAGGCATCAAAAACAGTCAAATTATCGTAAGTCCCTGATTTGGAGGTCCCTAAAAACAGGTACAATCGATAAATCGTAATTTTCCGCTCCTGGAAAA
>CBHWET010000369.1:0-5041 GCA_966112985.1 uncultured bacterium
CTATCCCAATCGCTCCGCTTCCTCGCCAGCCATTAATAACTTCGGATACCTATATTGTCGTTCGGTCTTTGCACATTGACGACTATGATTCTGCGGAATGACTTTGGGCCATTTAGAATAGGATGTTTGTCGGCAATTGTTGGTCTCTGCACTCTCGTTGGGTGCTCCAAAGCAAACGTCCCAGCACCGGTTACGGTTCGGATGGCGACGGTCACGACAAATGCCGGTGGCGATGTCCTGGTGCAATTGAGCATCACAAACGAGTCAGCGACTGCCGTACACCTCGGGGTTCGATCCGCAATCTATCGAGCGCAGGATTCCTGGATTACGAACTTCAATATTCGTCCATTGATTACTGACGTCGCGCGACCGCGCTATACGGCATCTGATGTGACTCTGGCTGCTGGCGATGGAGTCACTGTGGAACTGTCACCGTTTAAAGTTCCGCGACCATTCCAGTTGGAATTTGTGTGCTTTCCCGGCCGGACCGGAGTTGCCGGAGTCGTTGATAAAACCAAAGACAAAATCGATCAATTTAAGGACGGCTCCGGAGGCCAGCGCCTACTGGGTGACAGCTTCTTTGTGCTGAGTCCTTTAATTGACGTCCGGACCGAACCAAGCGATGCAGCGAACGGGAGCCAGCCGGTTCACTCGGAGACAAATTCAACATCATCGGCGGCTGGCTCCCATCGCTGACCTTTGCGTTAGGCCAAATGACGTCATGATGACTTTACAGCAACCAAGATCTCGGACTGACCTCAGGATTTGGGCTATCTGTTTCGTCGCACTTGCCTTCATGACCTGTTGGTTTGAGTTGTTTCCCCATTTTAAGCTATGGCAGGCGTGGCTTTCGATTCCACTCTCTGTCGGCGAGATGCTCGGCGGTTGGACTTCCGGGCTGCCGCAACTACTGCTTGGGTTGGCGGTGGCTTTCGTTCACGCGGTTTTGAGTTGGATCACGCAATATTTTATTTTGGTGTTCCGGTATTGGAAGGAGGATAGAAAGTTTGTGGCCTAACCAGCGCGCTTCAGCCAAGCCCGTGGGCCGCTCCTCGTTCCGCTTCGCGGTGCACGTTTGTTGACACAGGCTGGCTAACCTTTTTACGTTAGCTTTAAGTTTATGGCATTTGACTTTAAAAAGCTTAAGAACGAGATATCGAGTCTCTCCGAAACGGACTTCAACAAGTTCGCGCAATGGTTCGACCGGCTACACGAGCAACGGGTTTATCAAAAGCAAATCAGCACTAAAAACGGAATTCCATACCAGGACGTAATAAACGCGTTCAAGAAGAACCTTACTATGAAGGATGGCCAACCATTTATTTGGAAGGCAAGTATTGCTGCGACCACAATGAAGGAGTTTTACCTCAAAAAAAGGGTGAAGGGCTGCGATCCTGACGGCGGTGAAGACGTTCTCATGACAGAATGGGGGCCTAGTTCGAAAAAGGAATTCAGCCTTTCTCACGTCCGCGAGATCGCGCCGCCCCGGGGCCCTGATGCGGATAGTGAAGTGTGGCAGTTAAGGTTAGAGATGTTTTTTCCAATGACCCCGGAATTGCAACGGCTGAAGAGTGGAACTAAAACATTCAAATCCTTCAAAGAAGTTGAAGCTTTGGCTTTTAGCAGATTCGCAATGATGTCCCCGCTGGGAGAGGCGACTGCGGAATTGGCGCCAAGCCGGACGATACTGACGTACGGCAATGTTGAGTAGGCCTAACCCACCGGTTCGGCCACGCCGCGATGACGTCTCGATTTCAAAGCGGATATCTCTGGCGCGAAGTGGCTGATCCGGAATACGTTATTAGGCGTCTTAACATGTCTCCTCTCTTGGCAAGCGATTTCGGAAATCTCGGGCGTTCTGGCAGTCCCGGCGGCAGGATTGCGTTTATTATTGGTTTCGTTGGCCTTGTCGGTCGATTTCCCTTTAGTAAGGATACTCGCCGCGTTGATGTTCCTGGGCATTGGTGGCGTTCTGTGGCGGATTCTGCCCAATGAAATGTCGAGCGGGAGGTCTTTAGAACTTTCTGGTTCCGTGTTGATGTTTGGATTTGGCTTTGTGTTTTCTAGGTTGGGGTTACGAAAGGGGCTGTCGTGTCCTTGTGCTCGACGAACAGCATGGAGCTAACCGCCGATTGCGCTTTTCCTTTGCCTATGAAATCCTTGCTTGGCGCTAGTCACCTGGCCGGCGGTGGCTCACGCATGATTCCTTAGGCCACATCGAATGTCCCGTGATATTCCAGAACGTGATTGGAAAGTATTTCGAGAGCTTCACAAGGTTGCGCTTGAACGTTTGTGCGAGCGAATCTTGATTGAGGCACGGAAAGAGATCGACGATCCCGCGAAATCTTCACACCAGAAGTATTTGAGCCTTTTTAATTTGATTCAGGAGCGTGACGACGACGTCGCCAGAGGTTTTAACGATGTTCGCCGTTCGACCGCCCTGATGCAGATTGGGATTATTTATTCGATGGGACTGTGGACCGAAGAGGAGGTCGCTCGTTTCAGTCCGGCAACATTTCAAATTATTCAGATGTATGCGCGCATTCCGAAGGCCTAACCAGAGCGTGGAGCCAACCGCCGATTACGCTCTCGGTTTAGTTTCGGGTCATAGGCCGGCGGTGGCTCACATTCTCGGTCGTTAGGCGACTGCGCATACAATGAGTTCCACACCTGACGACGACTTTCCCCCAGACTACTCGGAGCGCATTGAACGAGTCTGTAGCTCGGCTATTGCTGAGTTTCGTTCGTGCCGCGATGATTTGCTCGCCCAACTCAGAGTCTGTTGTCGCTACTTCGAGAGCGGAGAGCGCGAAGGCATTTCACAGGGAGAGCTTATCGATTTTCTCGGCATTTCATCCCCGTCCGTGCTCGATCGCGCCGATTATTCGCAGTCCGAGGCGCAGCGGCTCATGGAAGCGCTCACGCTCATCAGTTACGCTTCTGACGGCAGACCGCATGCACCGAGTTCCCTTCCTCCCAGTTCCGCACCTCCGCCGGAGCAGACTAATTTCCGATTTTGATTTATGAGGACGACGTCGCCTAACCCGCCGGATGCAGCCAACGCCGCGATTACGTCACGGTTGCAATACGGATACCACTCGCGCAGCGCGGCTGATCCGGAGTATCGTTAGTGTCATCACACGCATGGACCAGTTCACATCACTCAAAGGACCGGTCGAGCTGATTGACGGCAAGCTGATGCTTCGCATTCCATTGGAGGCTGGCGGCAAACATCTGGTCGCCTGCTCTCGCGGCATCGGCGTGGTTGAGGACGATTTGCTCTGCATTCACATTATGGATTGGCTGGCGCAGAAGCTCGGCATTCTGGACGGCAGCACCGTCTTGGTTGACAACGCCAACGGCAAATTCAACATCCGAGTTTGTGATGACGAGACTGACACCTAACCAGAGCGCTGCAGCCAAGCCCGTGGACCGCGTTTCGTTCCGCCGCGGTTCACGTTTGTTGACATGGGCTGGCCGAGCTGATTTCGTTAATCCGCAATCGCCACTCCTATGCCGGCTAATTTCCAAGAAGTTTTTGCTGCGCTGCGAGAAATTCTAAAGCGCCATGCCGGAAAGCTCGTGGTGACGGAAGACACGACCAGTTGTTTTCGTTTGGAAGGGGGAATTCACCCAACACATAAGAAGCCATTCCCAATTGCGTGGGTCGCCGTTGGGAAAGCCTACGTGAGTTTTCATCATATGGGCGTTTACGCGCGTCCCGACTTGTTGAAGGGTGTATCGAAGGAGCTGAAGGCGCGGATGCAAGGCAAGTCCTGCTTCAATTTTACCTCAGTCGATCCTGCATTATTTGCGGAACTTGAGAATCTGACCGTTCGAGGTTTTGATGCATGCCGCAACGCGCCATTCATGAAATGACCTCCCAATTCTACCTATGCCGAACTATGCGTGCTCCAGCCAGGCCCGTTGCATCGTCGTTCGCCCCGCTTCTCGGTTTACGTATGTTGACACGGGTTGGTTGAGCCTGGGTGGTTCGGACGCTTGAACCTGCGTGACGGTTTCCATGTTCAGCTGTCAGATATCAAAAGGGAAAGGATAGTTTATGTTCATTCAATTGCTTAAGAGAACAGTCGTTGCCGATAAGAGCGTGGCCCACGTCTGCCAGATCATTTGCTCCCTCGTAGCCGGATTGATACTGGTGCTCGGCATTCGGAGGCTGTCTGAAGCAGATCTCACCGATTCGCAGCTGTACTCCGCATTGACAGGCACATTCTTTTTGGCCGGTATTTTCATTATCATTGGATTTCAGTGCCGTACATGGAGGAGAGCAGCGTAACCAGAGCGCTGGCCAACTCCCGGGAGGTAGTTCCGCTGCGCGGTTCAGGTCCGTTGACCCAGCGCGGCTGGCTTTTGGGCGATTGATTCTTCTCTTCTCTTTGGCGCTAGAGTTTTTGATTCGCGTGAGTCACAGTCCGTCGGTGGGCTCACGCAAGTCGTTAGGCCACAGAATCTCCGCATGAAGAATCCACTGCACATGGCGCCCGTTGATACACCGCCTTCCTTAGTTTGGGCCTGTACGGTTCTGGCTTTGTATATTCTTCCTGCCCTATTTGCTGGCATATGTCTTTTCATGCGAATCACCAGGATTCCGCGAGCGCCTTATTTCGCCTACTTTTGCGCCTTTGGCTCCCTTGCGTCGTTATGTTTGGGAATTGCAGGCGGCAATAACCCCCTCACTGCACTGGCGCTCTTTTTGGCGTTCAACGTGGGAATATTAATCCTGATTTGCAATCTGTTGTACTTACATTTTCTCCGTGAATCCTCCGCTTATCATCAAGGTGCAATCTGGTGTTCCCGCATTGCGATACTGGTCATTATGTTTTTCATCTTGTGGACGTTTGCCTAACATGCCGGCCGAGTCGGGCTTCTATTCCGTCACGAAGTAACGAGTGGTCTCAATGCCCAGATAACCGGCTTAATTTTCTTTAAACCTAAAGATATGGCTGTTCCAAACATCACAATCCGAAACGGCGCCTACGCGGCTGATGGCGGTTCCGTTTCTCTTACGGCCATTGATACA
>CBHWET010000370.1:0-5036 GCA_966112985.1 uncultured bacterium
CATGTCTTACTTTCTACCCTATCAGTCCCACCCGCGATATCGAAGAACGTCCAGTAGCGTGAGGTCAGTGTTTCTCACGCCGTCTGTTTCGGTTCCACGAAGAAGGAGCGGGATTTGATCTTTGTCACGGGCTCGCAACGTTAGTTGCTCAGGATTTTCTTTCTTCATGCCTTCGTGGTGAAAAGTGTTTCACTGGTCTTTTACGCCTGTCGTGTAGCTGATGTCGTCGAAGTAAATCTTCACGTAGCTGCCACCAATGTGGGTCGTGAAGAGGCCAAAACGATCGAATGTAGCGCCGCGTTCTTTATCACCGGGTTTCAACGGAAGGGTGACTGACTCTTTCCCAAGTGTTGCTTCGATTGCACCTTTGCCATCGTTGGCCAAAGGGTCATAAATAAGTTTCCAATCAAAAACCTTTTCCGGTGCTAGAACGGGGCCTGAATTCGGTTCAACATTAATGCGTTTTGGTGTGTCGCGATTCGGATTCGCCTTCACGTCTGTTTGTGCCGTCGCGTATGCAGGGAGAAAATAGTGTCCGACACGCGTCGGTCCTCCGATTTTGACGCCGACAAAATTGCCGGCTTGCGTCGGAGCGTTTTCTTTTTCACGACTGTTGAACCATCCCAAATTCATTCCGGAATCAGGCGGTGCAGCGACAAGCACCACTTTACCCCTCGCTTCCAGGCGATTCGTGAGACTCAGATGCCCGATACGATCCGCGTAATATCCATAAATGCCGCTTCGCCACATCATGCCGCCGATTTCCCCCGGTCCGCTGCCGGCGTGTTTCGTCTGCGCGCTGTATCCGAAGTCATGCGTCCCACCCTGATGCTTGTCCTCAAAGCTGACGTGGTTGCCGACACCAACCCAGCCTGGATCTTGTGAGAAGGATTCAGTCGTGCCATTGAGCACGAGGTCATCGAAGTAAATCGTCATCGAATTGCCGCCGCGTTCACCGTTCATGAGTCCGAACCGATCGAATGTCGTTCCGTGAGTTTTATAACCGGGCCGAAGTGGGACGGTGAATGTCTTCTGCTCAAACTCTTCGTGATTGGTGCTGTCACTGCGAACGGTACATTCGAATTGGCCCTCGCCATTGTTGGCCTCAGGATCGTAACGGAGCGTCCATCTATAATGGGTGCCGTCGTTCTTGATTGAAGGCGGACGGAATTTTCGTCCCTGGCCTTTCAACTTGGTCTTATCGACCACCCACGGAGTCACTTTGGTTCCGCATGCCGCGTTCTTATCGGTTACCAGTTGTAAGGTGATGCGAGCCCCCGGGCCCTGGCCGGCAAAACGGAAACCGAGCGTGTCACGACGATTATTTCCGGTATTCGTTGAGTTGAACCAACCGAAGAAGACGCCGCTTGAGCCAGATGTGGCAGTGATCGCGAACGTTCCCGACGCTGTGAGTTTATCGTTTAACGTTTTTGGAGCAATGTTGGCGGCATAGGAAGCGCGAGTGGACGAGCGCCAGATTTTGCCACCGATCTCGCCCTGTTCTTTGCCAGCGACGTGAGTGCCACTGAAACCAAAATCCTGGACGACGGTCGGAACTCGTTTTGGCGCGACGTGATTGTTGAAACCTTCCCATTGCGGATCACGGTCGAACGTTTCGGTTTTCAGCGGTGCAGGTGAATTTGCCAGGACGTTACACGCCAAACCGGCCATGCACAGCCCAACCGGGAATTTCATAATCCAATAGAGGCGGCAATCGATGGAAAAGTTACGGAGGCGAATTAGTTTGAAGTTTGAGGCGACGGTGCCGCGTTTGAAGTTGGTTCCGCGTAGTTTAAAGATTTTGTTCGCAACCCGAACTTCATGTCCTGGTGGTTGTTTACCCAATCCGCCGATGTGACCTGGGAGGTGCTATTTGGAGGAAGAAACGGTTGAAGCCGCAACGACAGGATACTCTTCTTCAACTTTTCCGTCCAATGTGCGCCATGCCTTTTCCAGTTTCCACGGACTCTCCTCTGTGGCCCGGTTTACGGTGTAATGATACTTTGAGCGATCCGCGTTTTTACAACAGACGACCGTGCGACAAACGGGAAAAGTTCTGCAGTCGATCAACTGCTCGAAATTGATCATATTTACCATGCTGCCTGCTTCACCTTTACGAAAACCCGGCAATTGATGTCCTCGCAACATTCGCCAGATGAATTCTTCCGACGAGCCACCGGGTTGAGTCAGATAAAGATAAAGCGCCGTCAGGTTATCCATCCTTTTGGATTTGCTGTTCCACTCAGTCGATGCTTTCAGCGCCATTTTCACGAACGCCGAGCCATGTTCCTCCAAAAAGCGATCAAAGCGCGCAACAGCGTCGGCCGGAGGAACCCCATTGGTGTAACCAAGAGCATCCTGCAACAGGATGGCTTCTTTGACGCCGGGCTTCATTACGCTGGTCGTCTTGAAATCACTCCATAACGATTCCAGGGTGCGGCCGGTTGTCTTCGCAAACATTTCGTCGCGATATGAGCCGTTTCGGAATTCGCGCGCCAGTTCACGGATAACGTTCGTCCCATAATCGGCCTCCAAATAGAGCAGAAACGCTCCGCCGCAAGTGTAGCCGGAGCCGTAGTGAGGGTGGTAAATATTGCAACTGGGACAGGACCATCCATTTGTGCCGATCAGCTTATATCGCGCGTAATCAGCAAGGCTTTCACCCCAACACCCGATGGACGCAGGAATTGGATGGCGCCACCGTTCGAGCAATGATTGGCGCTGTGTCGCCATGTGAGTCAGCTCGTGAACGAACAATCGATCGAATACTTCTATAGTGTTCGTCTCATTCGCGAGAAACGTAGAGTTTATATAGATCGTCTTCCTGACGAGGTCCGCCTCACCGCTGTTGCGGGATTGTAGTGGTTGAAACTTTACGTCAAATCGTTGCGGCCGCGGCGTTCTTGGATCGAGCAACAAATTGCAAATCTTTGGATATATCTCATCACCAAACTGGCGAGTATGTTCGGCCAGTTGCTTGAATTCCGGGGCCCGCCTAAAATCTATTTTACCAACAAATGATGAGCTTTGTTGCGCATCGCGTTGAAGAGTTGAGCACGAACAGGCCAGAAAAAGAAAAGCAACTCCCGCATAAAGATGGGCCCAAGACCGGTTAATCATCGGTCAATGGACTTCACAATGCAGATTTCGTTCAAAAGATTCCTGGTTTCACAGCCTGTTGCTTTGCGCGTTTATTAATTCCGCGCCCGCGCTCAATACTGTTCTTTGCCGCGGGTAATCGTCGCGAGATGATCTTCGCGCATTTTTGTTAACTCCGCTACGACATCCGGATGCTCATTTGCGAGGTCATTCCGTTCCGCCGGGTCTTCATAAAGATCGAAGAGAAGCGGTGGATTATGTTTCACCGGTTCGTCTTTGCTATACCCGTTGTGCGTTACGAAATGCGCTTTGTATCGGCCTTTGCGAATCGCGTAAACGTTCGTCGTGTAATAGTAGAACTGCGTATCCCGATTGCCTTTTTTTCCGCCGAAGAGCAATGGGCTGAGATCAACTCCATCGATGGGACGGTCCTTCGGGATTTCCGCGCCGGCGAGTTTGAATGCAGTAGGATAGAGATCCATCGCGCTGGCGATCTCGTGTGTCACGCCGACGGAAATTTTGCCCGGCCAACGGACAATAGCAGGAATACGATACCCGCCTTCCCACGTTCCGGCTTTGCCGTCACGCAATAGACTTGCTGATCCGCCGTTCCACTTTTTATCGAGCCACGGTCCGTTATCGCTGGTGAAGATGACGAATGTGTCTTTGTCGAGTTTCTCCTTTTTTAACCATTCCAGAACCTGACCGACACTCCAATCGACTTCTTCCACCGCATCCCCGAATCGGCCGCGGAGACTTTTATTTTTAAATTTGTCCGAAGCAAAGACCGGCACATGCGGAAACGTGTGCGCGAAATAGAGAAAGAATGGTTTCTTTTTGTTTTGCTCCATGAAGTGAATGGCTTCTTCCGTATAGCGCTTTGTTAGCGTGTTCTGATTGACGGGACGCTCGATAATGTTGGTGTTGCGATAGAGTGGGACATTGAAGCTGTGAAAATCAGGATTGCGATTCGTGGCTTCGCTTCTGCGAAGTTGTGTCGTGACCCAGTCACTGTCATTCGAGTACGGCAGCCCGAAAAAAGTATCGAAACCGTTATCCGTCGGCATCCAACCGGGGAGATCGCCCAAATGCCATTTACCAATGGCGCATGTTGCATAGCCCTTTGCCTTTAAACCTTCGGCCATCGTGATTTCTTCGGGTGGAAGACCGCCCTTATTGTTCGGATATAAAACGTGGCGTCCCGGACCTCCGGCCATTCCGCTGCGAATCGCGAAACGTCCGGTCATCAATGCGGCCCGACTCGGTGTGCAAAGACTTTGCCCCGCATAGAAATCAGTGAAGCGCAGCCCTTCGGCAGCCATGCGGTCGATGTTCGGTGTGTTGATGCTGGGATGGCCATAGCAGCCAAGATCTCCATAACCGAGATCGTCGGCCATGATGATAATAATGTTCGGCGTTTTGGTGGCGGCTTGCGTGGAAATCGCGAAAAGGGACAGGAGGGCGGCGATGGTGACGAGTAAATGACGATTTTTCATGCGCTCAGCTCAACGGACGTTTAGCTCTTCCATGAGGTTGCAAAAAACAAGCAAGGTTTGTAACTGAAATTTGTTGCCCCACGTCTCGCTGACGCAACAACATGCGATGAAATCTTTTCTCAAAATCTTTCTTACAGGCCTGTTCGTGGCGTTGTCTTTACCGATCGTCTCCATCAGTGCTTCAGCGGGGCAGACAGTGAACGTCCTTTTCATCATCGCTGATGATTTGAACAATGATCTTGGCTGCTACGGACATCCATTGGCCAAAACACCAAACATCGATAAGCTCGCGAAGCGCGGTGTGAAGTTCGATCGTGCTTATTGCCAGTACCCGTTGTGTAGTCCCAGCCGCAGTTCTTTCCTGACAGGCCGTCGTCCTGAGGCCACTCATATTCTCAGCAACGCTGGCCCATTGAAGGGCGGGGGATACAGCACCAGTCC
>CBHWET010000371.1:0-5032 GCA_966112985.1 uncultured bacterium
GAATCAATGGCAGCAGGAGCAAACGTTACGTCGAGGATATGATTGGCGTGGGCATTTTCGAATACAGGAAATGCGCGGAACTCGCCATCCAACGTTCTCGCGCCCACTACGGACATCTCTTTTTCGAAATCAACGAAGGCTTCATAAATTCCTTCCTGCCCTTTCAACGCCGCAAATGCATTTGGCAATTCTGCCGCCGATTTGATCTTAACCTGCCCTTTGCCGTCGTAACCAAAACTCGCCGTCTTCAATACTGCCGGTAATCCGAGTTCCTTTGCTGCCGCTTCCAGCTCGGGCAGCGAGTTGATGCGGCGAAACGGCGTCACCGGAAAACCGTTCGATTGCAGAAAAGTTTTCTCACGCAACCGGTGTTGTGTGATGTGCAGCACCTCGCCGTCAGGACGAACGGGCACAATCTCGGCAGCAGCTTTTGTCGTAATCGATGGGACGTTTTCGAACTCGAATGTCACAACCTGCACCTTGCGCGCAAAGTCGCGGATTTCGTCCAAATCTTCGTACGAACAAGAATACTCAAGATCGGCTACGTGCCCGGTCGGCGTATCTTTTTCTGGGGAAAACGTAATGATTCGATAGCCGAGCTCACGCGCGGCAATGGCGAACATGCGGCCGAGCTGACCGCTACCGAGCACGCCAATTGTGGCGCCCGGAAGAATTGGTTTTGCAGTCGATGACATGTTGGAACAAATCGGCCGAATAAAATTATTTCAACCGCCGATTGGCCAGAACTTTTTTTGTTTGAGCCGTCCGAAACTTCGCGTAGGCCGCACGGAATTCAGGATATTTGTTACCGAGAATGGCTGTCGCAAGCAGCGCCGCGTTAATTGCGCCGGCTTTTCCAATTGCCAGACTGCCGACGGGAACACCGCCCGGCATTTGCGCAATCGAAAGAAGCGAATCGAGACCTTTCAATGCTTTCGATTCAACAGGCACGCCAAGCACGGGAAGGACAGTTTTCGAGGCGCACATACCGGGAAGATGTGCTGCACCGCCTGCGCCCGCGATAATCACCTCAAGGCCGCGCGTCGCCGCCGTGTCAGCGTATTCAAACAGCCAGTCAGGAGTACGATGCGCAGAAACAACATTCGCTTCGAACGGGACTTTGAATGCTTCGAGCTGCGCGACAGCATGCTGCATCGTTTCCCAGTCCGATTGACTTCCCATGATAATTCCGACGAGTGGTGCTTTCTTTGCCATGTCGGGAGAACTGAAACGAAACCTTGCAGCGGATTCAATTCATTTCGCTGCTTTGTCCAAAGCTTCAAGCAGCGTGCCCGCCGTAAAGAGACCATCCGGAAGAACAATTGCCGGTTTATTCGAATCGGCTGGAAATACTAAAACAAGCGGCACCCCTGCCCTGTCGTATTTTTTCAGCTCGGCAATAATCGACGGATCCGGATCGGTGTTATCGCCAATGAACGTGACCGCATTGATCTCTTTTAGTTTTCGTCGAACGGAGTCGACTTCAACGCTCGTTTTCTTGTTCGACTGACAGGTCAAACACCACTTCGCGGTGAAGTCGACGAGAACGGGGTGTCCTTCAGCGCGCGCGGCAGCGACTGCGTCCACGCTCCATCGTTTCCACGCAATCTTCCGAGGATCATTCGATTCCACCTCGGACGCAGTTGCTCGCGCCGGCTTGCGCCAATGCATCAAATCTTCAAGTCCGTAACCATAACCACCAATCAGGATGAGGAACGCGATCACAGCCGCCAGTATCTTTCGTTTCGTCCCCCGTTGAACGAACTCGCCCCAAACCCACAGTGAAATTGCCATCATCAAGAGAAATAGTCCGAGTCCCAACACACCATCTTCGCCAAAAGATGAAGCCGTGAACGAAAACAGCCAGATGGCTGCCGCCAACATCGGAAAACCCATCGCTATTTTAAACTTCTCCATCCATGGCCCGGGCTTCGGTAAAAACCGGAGCCAATTCGGCCGCCAACTCAAAAGCAGGTATGGACTCGCCAAACCCAATGCGATCGCGAGGAACAGCAGGACGATGACGTAGGCAGGCTGCGCGAAAGCAAATCCAACCGCGGGCGCAAGAAACGGTGCTGTGCACGGCGTGGCGAGCGCAGTTGCGAGCACTCCGTTAAAAAATGCTCCAGATGCACCATGACGCGACGCCAATCCACTCGCGGCGCCCATCGCACGCCCACTCAACGTCACTTCGAAAACTCCGAAAAGATTCAGTGCGACGAGTGTAGCAATGATTGTCAGCGCCAGGCGGTAATGAGGATATTGCATCTGCATTCCCCAACTCGCTGAGCCACCCGCTTTTTGCACGGCAATCACCATTCCGGCCAAAATGAGAAACGAAACGACGATTCCCAGCGTGTAAATCAAACCGAGCTTGAACACCTGTTGATGCGATTCCTTGCTCTGCTGAACAAAGCCAAAAATCTTCAGAGCGATAACGGGAAGCACACACGGCATGATGTTTAGAATGAGCCCGCCGAGAAATGCGGCGAACAATTTGCCAAGGAGGAATCCAGCTGAAACCGGTGGTGACGCCTTTCCGACCGCTGCCGTTGAGACTGACGTCGGAGCTTTCGTTCCACCGTCGACACTCAGCGCCACATTGTAACCGACGGCCTTTTCCGTATTTGGATTCTCGACCAACAATCCTGATATCTGTTTTGGCCAATCTTTGGTGGCGTCCGTTTTTTTTACGATCTTACGAAACTGAAGTTTACCATCTGCTTTGGAAATATCCGTCAAACCGCCGACCTCGAAGTTCTCATCGACGAACGGGAAAAAATCGGCGGAAGCTTCCCCGGTGTTCCATTCAATCATCAAAGGGCGTTCCTCTGCCGTACCGTTGTTCTCCCAAAACGCGCGTGCTTTTACATCTTTTCCATCCCGCGGCAGCTTCGTACGGGCCTGTTGAATGGTTGGAGCATCATCCGAAACCACAACCTCATCACCAATCGTCAGGGAACCAGCGACGTTGGCCTTTCCTTGAATGCAGATCTTGTCGCATTCGGTCCATGCGACGGCGGCCTTTATATCCATCGGTCCGTTCGGCGCGTTATCTGATATCTTCAACGGTGTGATCAGGAGAACTTCATCAATGTATTGGTAGGAAGTGATACCGGAAATAACATCCTTTTCGGGGACGGGCCATTCAGTTTCCCCCGCAGTGACACCAGCCGGTAATTGCCATGTGATGGTTGTATTGGCACCCGGCAGATCACCGGAGTTTTTCCAATAGGTATGCCAGTGGAACGGCATCTTGAGACGCACGCCGGCGAACACCGTTTCGCCAGGCTTGCTCACGCGCGCCGAGAGCAGCAACGCTGCCTTTGTCTTGGCCTCGGCCAACGCAGTAGACGCGCAGCAGCAAATCAGCAACAGTATATGTAGGCAAAGTCGCATAGAGAATAGATGCCTGAACTCCAAAATAGTTTGAAAATATTTTCGAAGGCGCAGTTTCGCTGGTTATTAACCGGTCAACAAGCGCTTTCGGAAATGCTTGAAGCAATTGACGCTGCACAAGTTTCAATCCGCCTCGAGATGTACATATATCACACGAGCGAGATTGCGGAGAAATTCCGCGTTGCACTGGTCAACGCCGCGCAACGTGGAGTTCGCGTCCAGGTGATGGTTGATGCTTTAGGTTCGATCAGTTTGCCGAATAGCTTTTGGGAGCCCCTCAAGACCAACGGCGGCGACTTCCGTTGGTTTAATCCGCTCCGCGTCCATCGGTTCAGCATTCGCGATCACCGGAAGATTTTGGTGTGCGATGATGCTGTCGCTTTCGTCGGTGGGTTTAACATTTCCAAGGAATATCATGGCGACGGCGTTGTTTCCGGTTGGCGGGACCTAGGCATCAAAGTCTGTGGTCCACTCGTCCACGAGGTAGCAGCCGCGTTTGATGACCTGTTCGAGGTTGCTGATTGCAAGCACGGTTTCTTTCAACCCAGGCGAAAGGCTGATCAACAACGGATTATCTCTTCGGCAGAAGGCACGTTGCTTCTGACTTCTCCAGGGCGACAACACAACCCCATTAAGCGTTCTCTACGAACCGATCTCTGGAGCGCGAAATCCGTCCAAATTATTTCCGCGTATTTTCTCCCGACGTGGCGTTTACGTCGCGACTTGATGCGCATCGCCCGCAATGGGGGCCGAGTGCAATTGATTCTTCCAGCGAAGAGCGACGTCACGTTGATGCAGGCGGCAAGTCGAAGTCTATATCGCAGGCTCCTTCGTGCCGGCGTCGAAATTTACGAGTACCAGCCGCAAATTCTGCATGCGAAGTTAATCATCATTGATGATGTCGTTTACGCCGGTTCCGCAAACCTCGATACGCGAAGCCTGCACTTGAATTATGAGCTTCTGGTTCGGCTCAAAGATCAGAATATCCTCGCGGAGGCCCGCGAGATCTTTAATCGCGACCTCCAGCATTGCCTTAGGATTGATCTTTCAAGCTGGCGCAATACGCGTTCGTTATGGACGCGGTTGACTCAACGCTGGGCTTATTTTGTGCTCGCGCGACTGGATCCTTTCCTGACGCGCTGGCAAATAAAACACTTGCGATAAGGGCTTATTTCGCGAGCGCAACCAGGTAACGCTGCAATCGGTTGATCTCTTCCTCCCACTCGAGCTGTGCGTAGATCTGGTGAAGGTTTGCACAAATCCGCAAAAGAATGCGACGGGGACTGACGGGCGACAGGTAACCTTCTTCAAGACTGTGATTCGTATGCACCAGATATTTGATGCAATCGTTTTTCGTCAACAGTTTGCCGCGATTAAACGCATCAATATAATACTCCTCCGTGCTGGATTGATAACGGCAGACGAAATGGCCGGGCAGTCCAATGCCGGTGATTGGAAGCCGCAACCGCCGACCAATCATCATATAAATTAAGCTGAGGCTGATCGGGTTTCCTGTCCGCCGGTCAATGACGCGATTGAGATAACTGTTCTCAGGGTCGTAATAATTCTCCTCGTTGCCAACGAAGCCAAGATGATCGAAAAGCATCTCGTTAATGGTCGCGAGAATCACTTC
>CBHWET010000372.1:0-4986 GCA_966112985.1 uncultured bacterium
AAAAACGTATTACCAAATACCATGGCCGGACTGAGCAATTCGGCCGATTTAATCGCAACAGCTCTATTTAAACATAAAATCACGATAGGTATTCACCATACCGATGCTGAAGGCATTCGTGTCCGCAAAGCGACCTTTACCGCGGCGCAAGGGGACTATGAACAGTGCAAGCTCGCGTTTGCCCGGCATCAGGCATTGATGACTTCGCTGACCGAGCGTGGGCGGCGTTTGGCGATGATTGCCCGCGAGTTACTTAAACTGTCCCTGGGCAGCCGTTATTCCTTGATCTGGGATGCGACGGGATATGCCCGTTCGTTGGAAACACCACGCTCCTTCGATGAGCTCAGCGCACTACTGCGTGTTTTAAGTGAATATCTTGCGCGCTATACGGCGGAGGAGAATGCCGCTTTGCATATGATCGGGGGACAGATAAAGACCGTCTCCGACGAAATGCTGGCCGCGCGCGGGAAGTTCGCCAGTCTGCGAGGTGATTTAGTCGAGTTGCTGAACATTCGAAATGGCGCGATGCAGGAGCTTCGGCGCTATCTGCGCTTGCTGATTGATGAATTATATATGCTGGTTGACCCGATGGATCCGCGTTGGATCGAATTCGGTTTGAACCAGCCGGGCGCTAAACAAACGCCGGATGTCCCCGAGAACGTCACCGTGAAAATTGTTACTGATAGCAGCGCGATGATCGAGTTCGAGCGTCCAGCGCGAGCCGATTATTACCGTGTTTACCAGCGCGTCGTTGGTATTGACAGCGAACCTGTCGCGATCGGCAGCCCGGCAGATCCAAACTTTACGATCGAGGAACTGCCGCGTGGTGTGACGGTCGAGATTTTTGTGACGGCAGTGAACAGCGGTGGTGAGAGTCCATTCAGCGCGCCGGTGCAAATAGCGATCGCGTCGTAGTGCAAGAAGCCGCTGGCGGGCCCGGTGAAAAGTAGCAGCCGACGTAAGGAGGCTCTGGCTTTCTTGGTCGACTGACTAAGGCTCTTTTGAGCCTCCTCACGTCGGCTGCTACGAAATATTTTATTTTTCAACAGGCTAGAACCCGAGCATCTTGCCGCCGTGATAGACGAGGAACGTCACGCCCCACGCGAGCGCGGCCATGTAGCCCCACTGAAACGCGACCCATTTCCAAGTGTTTGTTTCGCGGCGAACGACCGCCATCGTGCTGACGCATTGCATGGCGAGGACGTAAAAGACCATCAAACAAATTCCGAGCAGGGGAGTGTAAAGGACAGAACCGTCAGCGCGTTTCTGTTCCCGCAAGGTGTTGGCGAGGCTCTTTGCCGTTTCATCATCGTCGCCTTCGCCGACGTTGTAGACTGTCGACATGGTGCTGACGAAGACTTCGCGGGCGGCGAATGATGAGATTAATCCAATGCCGATTTTCCAATCGAAACCGAGCGGGCGGATGAGAGGTTCAATGGCGCGGCCCATGCGCCCGGCAAAACTATTACGGAGATTTTCGCCGGCTTCCTGTTTGTCGAGTTCGGTGAGAGCAGCGGTTTTCGCTTCTTCGTTGGCGGAGCCTGCGCCTGCGACGGCTGGTGCTTGCGCAACTGCTTCGCGTTTTGCGGCGTATTCTTTCGCGACATCCGCGTTCTTCGGATAACTCGCCAGGAACCACAGGATGATATTGATGCCGAGAATGACTGTGCCGGCCCGGATAAGGAACAGTTTGCTGCGATCCCACATGTGACGGAGTGTCACCTTGAGCACCGGAATCTTGTACGGCGGCAATTCCATGATCAGCATCGGAGGTGCGCCTTTGAGCAAAGTCTTCTTCAACAACCATGCCATTCCCAGCGCCATGACAATGCCGAGCAGATACATGGAGAGCATCGTCAGCCCGGCGAGTTTGAAGACGCCAAAGACCGTTTGATTCGGAATGCAGGCCGCGATCAGGAGTGTATAAACCGGCAGACGCGCGGAGCAACTCATCAAAGGGGCGACGAGAATTGTGGTCAATCGATCCTTTGGAGATTCGATGGTTCGTGTCGCCATGATGCCGGGAATCGCGCACGCGAACGAAGACAGCATTGGGATAAAACTTTTTCCATGCAGACCGACGCGGCTCATCAGGCGGTCCATCAAGAACGCCGCGCGGGCCATGTAACCCGTGTCTTCCAGCAAGCTGATAAACATGAACAGCAGGCAAATCTGAGGAACGAAGACGATCACGGCACCGACACCTTTGATAACGCCATTGACCGCGAGGCTTTTCAGCGGTCCATCGATCATGTGATTGCCGACAACGTCGCCGACCCATTCAATTCCCTTGTCGATCCAGTCCATTGGGATTTGCGCAAAGGAAAAAATGGTCTGGAACATCAACGCCATTATCCCGACGAAGATCAACATGCCCCACACTTTGTGAGTGAGGACGCGGTCGAGTTTGTCGGAAAGCGTTTCCTTGGGGACGTCCTCTTCCGTCGTGACCGCCATTTGGATGGCCGACGCCCGGGCGTAGCGGGCTTCAATCGCAACCGAACGCCAATCGACATTAGCGGCTTCGAGACGTTGCCGCGCGCAGGCGATCTCATGCTGGATCGCTTCGGGATAGAACGTGCTGTTCGATTTCAGTGTCCGCTCGTCGCTGAGCAACAGGAGAGCTTCAGCAGCGGCCTGGCGCCGGCGATTCGGAAATGTTTTGGTCAGGAGTTCTGCCAAAGCAGTGACTTCCGGGCCGAACTTTTCCGGTAACTCGCAGAATGTTCTTGGTATGACGCGGCGGTTGTCCTTCGTCAGGGCGACGATCTTGTCGCGCAATTCCGGAACGCCGGATTTCTTACTGGCGACCAGTGGGATGACCGGGACACCCAGCGCTGCGGACAATCCTTCGAAGTCGATGTAATGGCCATTTTGCTCCGCGACATCGACCATGTTCAACGCGAGGATGACGGGATAGCCAAGTTCGATGACCTGCGTGGTGTAATAAAGATTACGTTGGAGATTCGAAGCGTCGGCAACAACGACAACGAGTGACGGTTCCGGCACTTCTGTAATCCGGCCAAAGAGAATATCGCGAGAGACCTGTTCGTCGAGGGATTGCGGACTGAGACTATAAGTGCCCGGCAGATCGATGATGATGATTTCGCGGTCGTTCGGTGCTCCAGCGAGTTTGCCTTCTTTCCGTTCGACCGTAACGCCAGCGTAATTACCGACCTTGGCGCGGAGACCGGTCAACGCATTGAAGAGAGTGGTTTTGCCGCAGTTGGGATTTCCCGTGAGTGCGACGCAAATCTTCGAGGACGCAGCAGAAGGCGCGTTTGCGGCGCCAGCGGGTTTGGTTGGATCGACACTCTCCATTTAAACGAGCACGTAAGGAACTGCAGAAACCATTTTATGCAACCTGATTCAGGTTTTTGGTTGGACCAGAATCAATTCGGCATCATGACGACGCAGAGTCAAATTGTAGCCACGGACCTTGATCTCCACAGGATCGCCGAGCGGCGCAAAGCGAATAAGTTGCACTGGGGTGCCAACTAAAAGGCCCATTTCAAGGAGACGGCTGCGTTGCTCGGCGGGGACTTTGATTTCGGTCACCGTTCCAGCGCCGCCCATTGGCAGGGAAGTCAGCGGTTGAATGGTTGCGGACATATCAAGCGACCTTTTGCGCCGGAATCTGTTCCACCCAAATATGTTCCGCAATTTGGGCGCTAATTCCGAGGCGCGCCTGGCAAACCTGACAAATGATATTGGTGTGGCGACTCAGGAGACGAATGCGCTGCTCTTCGCAAAAACCGAGTTCGCGAAGGCGGACCGCGATTTCCGGAGCACCTGAAAGCTGTTTAATCCGAACCGAAGTGCCGGCGCGAACCGTACTGAGCTGGCAAAGTTCGACCGGCCGGGAAGGGGCCGGTTGCTCACGGGATGCGATCTGTTGGCTCACGCGGAATCGAAATTAGGTCAGTTGAGACTGAGTTGCAAGAGGGATTTGGGAAACAATTGACCCAAGTCGATCGTAATCGGGTTCCGTCTCGTTTTTGCGATCCAATTTGCGCTGGCCACTGTCCTGTTTGAGGGCATCGGTGTCTTGATTTGCCGAGGCACAGGACGCGTGGCTTCCGAAGGAAAATTGAATTTTCGGAGCAAACCGACAAGCGCTTCGAACGCAGTTCTTTGGCACCGTCGATGCTAAACATTTTCCGTCCCATAAATTAAACCCTAAACCTGCTACAACTATGCCCCCTATAGTTAAGTCGCTCCTCCGTAGACCTGTACTCACCGCTTGCACCCTAATTGCCGGAATATCGTCCATTGCCTCGGCTAAAGTGATGGATAATGGCGTTGATTCCGCGAACCTTGGGAAAGGTGATTGGATCTACTTCATGTCGATGGCCACCAACAAACTCGGTGGACATGTAACGAGTGTTACCAACATCCCTAGCCTGATGAATTATGAAAAAAATCAGGGAATGAGTTTCATCGTTGTTAAAGCTGGCGAAGGCTCGACCAACTTTCCGACGAGTGGTGCTCAGTTCAACAGCAACCTGGTTTATCAGGCGCACGCCGTTGGCCTGAAAATCTTCGGTTACACGCGGTCGTATGGCGTCAACATCAACGGCGAAATCGGTATCGCCACGAACGCGATGAAGCTCGGCGCGGACGGTTATATCATCGATGCTGAAGCTGAATGGGAGAGCGGCAATCTTGCGAACGGCCCGGCTCTCGCAACGCAGTATTGCAACGGTATCAAAGCCGTTTACCCAAATCGATTCCTCGGCCATGCGCCAATGCCGATCATTAGTCTGCATTCGAGTTTTCCATACAAAGAATTCGGTATCGGCTGCGATGCAGTGATGCCGCAGGATTACTGGTACGACATGGGAT
Source organism: uncultured bacterium (assembly GCA_966112985.1). Taxonomy (GTDB): domain Bacteria; phylum Verrucomicrobiota; class Verrucomicrobiia; order Limisphaerales; family JACDHS01; genus CBHWET01. Next base: position 4,846 of record CBHWET010000372.1, read on the forward strand.
ATACGCCGGCTGGAATGGTCGACAAAATGGATACGGAATGGCGCAGTTTTTATAACTCACTGTCGGGCTCGGATACGAATGCGATTAAGCCGATTGCCCCAATCGGCCAGGCTGATTCAACCAACGTTCCTGGAACGGATG
>CBHWET010000373.1:0-4968 GCA_966112985.1 uncultured bacterium
GTCTTGAGCAACGCCATCCTGAATGCCCTCAACGCCACGAACGTCGCCGAACCGCTCGTCCTCAACGGCAACGGCGGCGGCTTCGGCGCACTGCTCTGCTTCGGTTCAAACCTCTTCACCGGCCCGATCACCCTCGGCTCCGACAGCACGATCAACGTAGGTTCCACGAACGATTTCGCCAACATCACCGGCGTGATCAGTGGCCTCGCCGGGTTCACCAAGGACGGCTCCGGCAAACTGCAACTCAGCGGCTCCTCTGCGAACACCTACGCCAGCACCACCTTCGTCAAAGCCGGCACGCTCGAACTCAACAAGACCAACGGCTGGGCAGTCCCCAACCCGCTCGTCATCGGCGACGGCACCGGTGGCACGAACGCCGACGTTGTTCGCTTGTTGAAAGCCGACCAGATTGGCGACGTCGCTACCGTGAACATCGCCAGTTCAGGTTACCTCGATTTAAATAACTTCGCCGAAAGCGTCGGTTCGCTCGCCAGTTCAGGAAATATTGCCTTGGGCACAGGTTCGTTGACGTCCGGTATCGACGGCAGTTCCACCATCGTCAGCGGCGCCATCACCGGCAGCGCGAGCGCAGGCAACGCTGTCTTTGTGAAGAAAGGCACCGGCACAATGACATTGAATGCGGCCTGTACGTACTCTGGCGACACGACGGTAATGGCCGGCACTCTTCTTGTGAACGGCACTGTTGCAAACGCCGTGAAAGTTTCCGCAGGCGCAATGCTCGGCGGCAGCGGCGCTGTGGGAGCAGTAACTTGCTCGGGCGGCACCATTACTCCCGGCAGCAGCCCTGGTAAGCTGAATACCGGTACACTGAGTTACACCACAAACTCAGTCACACTTATTGAACTGAACGGCACAACGGCTGGAGCAAACTATGACCAGGTAAACGTCACCGGCGGCATAACGCTGAACGGTGCCCTGAATATCTCCCTCGGATTCCAGTCGGCCATTAGCAATAAATTCACAATTCTACAGAACGACGGCAGCGATGCGGTCTCCGGTACCTTCACGGGTTTGCCCGAAGGCGCCACGTTCGTCAGGCAAAGCCGCCAATTCAAAATCAGCTACGTCGGTGGCGATGGAAACGATGTGGTCCTTACCCAGGTATCCGCCGTGACGGCTCCGTCGTTCAGCTCAATTCAGATGCAGTCCGGCCACTCGGTGATTCAAGGCATGGGCCTGTCCGGCACGAGTTACACCGTCGAAGCCAGCACAAACCTGACGATATGGAATCCGATCGGTGTCGCGACAAGTGACGCAAACGGCCTCTTTCAATACGACGATTCCGACGCGCTAATTCTCCCGTATCGTTTCTATAGGATGGTTGAACCATAAGGGACAGTGGACCAAGAAATTTGCGGACGTGTCGTGTCGCGACATCTTCCGGCGACCGCGACGTCGAGCAGAGATTTTATAGGGAAAATCTCACCGTTGGCTGCGCAATGAACCCCAGCAACTGGGAGAAATTCCGTCAATAATGGCTATTTTTTTCGTCAGACGAGCGCCCACTTTCCCACCCACTCACTTTCCCACTTTCCAATTTCCCGCTCACAGGCTTACCCGCTTACCGGCTCACCATCGCCCCTCCGCCTCGTCACCTCGGCGGCTACGACCCGGCTGCTTTTTTCTGGATTCCCGTCCGTCGGTTCACAATTCTTGTGTCGTGCCGAAGTGGCTGAAATTCATCATCGCGATTCTCCTGCTCCCAGTATGTTTCGGCGCAGTCAAAGCGTTTTGGCTCGTCGTGCAGCGCAGCGGCGGGAATGCATTGACGGTTTGGGTCGCGCTCGGTGGTGGCGTGGCTTGCTGGATCGTTTTTTATCTTCTGCTCCCAAAACCGATGCTGATCTACGTCTTCGGCCATGAACTGACCCACGCAGTGTGGGCGTGGTTATTCGGCGGCAAAGTCAAAAAGTTTAAAGCGACCTCAAACGGTGGACACGTCATCGTCACGAAGAATAACTTTCTCATCGGCCTGGCTCCATACTTCTTCCCGATCTATGTCGCGCTCGTGGTTCTGGTGTTTGTTATCGGGCACCTGATCTGGAATTGGCGTCATTATGCTCCCGTGTTTCACCTGTTGATCGGTGTCGCCTACGCATTTCACGTGACACTGACATTCCACATCCTGAACACGCGCCAGAGCGACATCACGGAGCAGGGCTACTTCTTTTCTTTCGTCATCATTTTCCTCGGAAACATTCTTGTCCTGATGCTTGGACTGCCTCTTCTGACTGGCTCGAGCGATTTGTTACGGGTTTTCGATGACTGGTTCCATGCTTCTATCGGGGTGGTTCAGCGTTTGCAGCAAATGTTTTAGAAGATTTCCCTCTTGAATTGCCCTTTCACTTAAGGCGAAATGACCAAGCCTTTTATGAATCTTGGCGATATTTTAGGTCCAGACAATATTCTGCCGGAATTGAAAGCGACGAATCGCTGGGAAGCTATTGACGAACTGATCGCCAACCTCGTCGCGACGAAGAAGATCAAACCCGAACATCGCGAACCCATCACCGCAGTGGTCCGTAAGCGCGAAACGTCCATGAGCACTGGGATCGGTTTCGGTATCGGTATCCCACATGCGTCGACCGATTTAATTACTGAGGTAATCGGGGCGTTTGGGCGTTCGAGGAAAGGCGTGAACTTTGATGCATTGGACAACCAACCGGTAAATCTCGTGATGTTGTTCCTGGTGCCACAAGGACAATTCCAGAAGCATCTCCATACGCTCGCCAGCATCGCCAAGCTGCTTCACAACAAAGAATTTCGTCAGGCACTCGAACAGGCTCCGGATGGCACAGCAATGTATGACATCATCAAAAAGCATTCTGATGGGGGCGGCGCTGCCGGAGCAATTTCCAAGAAGTAATGCGTCCTCGTAGGCGAACCGCCCTCGAACGGCCTTAACCAGTTACGTCTTCTGCTGTTTCAAGCACTGTGTTAAATCGAATTCTAGAAAAACGTTTGCAAGAGGCTGTCCGCGCTTTGCTGCCGGATGCGGACACTTCAAATATTCTCGTCCGTCCGTGCCCCGATCCGAAATTCGGCGATTACCAGACGAACGCGCTCATGTCGGTCGCCAAAGAGCGCAAGATGAACCCGCGGCAACTCGCCACCGACGTCCTTGCAAAACTCGATGTCAGTGAATGGTGCGAGAAAGTGGAAATCGCTGGAGCTGGCTTTCTGAATTTTCGGCTCAAGAATTCTGCGATCGAGAATGCCCTTGCCGCTGCCGCGCGTGGCGAACATTTATTTTTCGAGAAGACCACACAGCCACGAACGATTGTCGTCGATTTCAGTTCTCCCAACGTCGCGAAGCCGATGCACGTCGGCCACATCCGGTCAACAATCCTGGGTGATTCCCTCGCGCGCGTTTTACGTCTCCTCGGACATAACGTCGTTACCGATAATCATATTGGTGATTGGGGCACGCAATTTGGCAAGTTGCTTGTCGGCTGGAAGAAACATCTCGACCGTGCCGCACTCGAACGCGACGCGATCGCCGAGATGGAACGGCTCTACAAACTGATCAATTCAGCAAGTGAAACAGACGCGGCAGTACTGGAGGAAGCGCGTCGTGAACTGGTGAAGTTGCAGAGCGGCGACGAAGAGAACCTGCGCATTTGGCAGGAGATGATCGCGTTGTCGCAACATCAGTTTGACACGATTTATGGCCGGCTCGGCGTTAAGTTCGACAAAACGCTCGGCGAAAGTTTCTACAATCCGTGGCTCAAAGAAGTCGTGCAGGAACTGCGCGCCAAGGACATTGCGCGTGAAAGTGAAGGAGCACTTTGCATCTTCTCCGACGGCACATTGCCGCAAAAAGATGATCCATTCCTGATTCAGCGCGATGGCAAATGGCAGGATAATCCGGCGCTGATTCAAAAAAGCGACGGAGGTTTTAACTACGCGACGACGGATCTAGCGACGTTGAAATATCGTATCGAGACCTGGCATCCGCAGGAGATTATTTACGTCACCGACGGCCGGCAGCAACTGCACTTCAATCAGATTTTCGTGGCGTTTCGACGCTGGCATCCCGAAGCTAAAATCAAACTGGCCCATGTCTGGTTCGGTTCGATCCTTGGTGAGGATGGCAAGCCGTTCAAAACGCGCTCGGGCGAGACCGTGAAACTCGCTGACCTGCTCGACGAAGCGGAGGAACGGGCGTTGAAAGTAGTTACTGAGAAGAACGCAGAGTTACCGGAAGCGACGCGAAATGAAATTGCGCGTGTCGTGGGTCTGGGTGCTGTAAAGTATGCTGATCTACAGCCAAACCGGCAAAGCGACTACGTCTTCAGCTGGGACAAAATGCTGTCCTTACAGGGCAACACCGCTCCGTATATTCAAAATGCTTACACTCGCGTTCGCAGCATTTTCCGGAAGGCAGAGACAGGAGCGCATGAATCGGCACGCAACACCGCAGTCCTGTTGACCGATCCTCTGGAATTGACTCTAGCAAAGCATCTTCTCAACTTCGGTTTGGTTTTACAGGCGGTCGCCGACGATTATCGTCCAAACTATCTCTGCACCTACCTGTATGAACTGGCGGGGCACTTTGCCCGATTCTACGAAAACTGCCCTGTCTTGAAGGCCAACGAACCGCAACGGAGTTCCCGGCTTGCGCTCTGTGACCTCACCGCCCTCGTGTTGAAACAGGGCCTTGATGTTCTGGGTATCGAGACGACGGAGCAGATGTAAGCTCGTTTCCGGGCCTTGGGAAAGCCATGGGGCAACAGAGGTTCATTTTAAGCAAAATGTGCTTGGCACAAAACCTGAATTCCTCCGCCCACCGCAGGAACCTCAAACTTCAAACTTTTCAAACCTCAAACCAAAAAATCAGCGCAAAGCGCTGATTTTCAACCTCCTGCACAAGTCCGGCCCGCGGGCCCGCCGAATTTTCACAGAGCCGAAAACAGTCCGGCACCGGGCCGGACGAAAAAAATGTCA
>CBHWET010000374.1:0-4958 GCA_966112985.1 uncultured bacterium
GAGGCGGGTGCGTACCCGAGACATAAGGTTTGCGGCGAATTCATCAGTGGTGAGGGACTGCAGATCCTTTCACGACTCGGGCTGATGGAAAAAGTGCTGGCCCACGGGGGGCGAACAACGAGCACAGCAATGTTTTGCTCCCATGCCGCAAAAATTCGACGCGATCTACCCGCGCCTGCTTTATGTATTTCCCGGTTTCAGCTGGATTCTCTCCTTGCCGAAGAATTTCGAAGTCTGGGCGGCGTCTTGGAGGACCACTCGCGTTGGACTGAGCCATTTGGCGAGTCCATCGTTAGGGCAACGGGCCGCATGCCTCAGCCTGTGGTCGATGGATGGCGATGGTTTGGTTTGAAAGTTCATGCTTTGGATGTGACGCCGGAAAGTGATCTCGAAATGCATTTCACGCCGAGGGGATATGTTGGGATTTGTCGGCTTACGGATAAGAGGGTTAATGTATGCGGTTTGTTTCGTTCCAAGACCTCCATACCCGACCTTAATAAAAATTGGATGCAGTGGCTGAAAGGCGAACCGGGATCCGTCCTTGAGGGTCGCCTAAGGGGCGGCCGCTTTGATGAAGGGTCCTTCTGTTCGATTGCGGCGCTAAAAACCAATGGCTTCCTTGAACGTACGAACGAGCTACGCATCGGCGACAGCCTTGGGATGATTCCGCCGATTACTGGAAATGGGATGTCCTTGGCGTTTGAATCCGCAGAAGCTGCTGCCGTTATTCTCGAGCAATATGCGACCGAATCCATGGGTTGGGAGCAAGCAATGGAAAAAATTCATCGCGAATTTCGTCGTCGGTTTGCCCGGCGTTTGCGCTGTGCTGATTTGCTACATCGTGTCCTTTTCGCGGCAAGTTTAAGAAAGCCGTTGTTCTCCATGATGTCGCATAGCGATACGCTATGGAAAATATTCTTTGCCGTTACTCGCTAAGTTGCCCAGAAGTTGGACACCTATGGCGAAAATCGGGCTGCTGAATCCGCAGCGTTACGATAAACGGGTTTTCGGTCGTAAAAACGACTGGTGGCATAGCCGTTGCTTATGTTAACCTCAAGCCGGTTAAAATTTATTAAGGCTCTATAGCCATGTTTTTTGAGCGGTTGAAGAACTCCCCAACCAGCCAACGAGTGAGCAATTGTCTCATCGTCGGGAGTGCTTTGCTTTTGTTTGTGCCGATGGCTATGAATTCAGGCGGTCTCGATTTTGAACTTTCGCCACAGTCGCTCAAGGCAGCGCTTCTGGTATCGCTTCTTAGTATTTGGGTCCTGGTTGGTGTTTTTACTTATCTTAACCGCTACACGAAACGTAAGTATTTCACGATCTGGACGGTTGCCTGGTTGTTCTACGCCGTCTGGCTGACCTTGAATTTTGATTTTCTTCGGTTGCCAGATAGTCCGTTGATGCTGATGTTCGCGCAGTGGTCGCTCGGGATTGCTGCGGTCTTTTTGTTATGGGGCAGCGCGCGTTTTCTCGGCCAGAACGTGCCCCAAAGGTTGATGGGGCTGTTTCTCGCGTTCCTTCTCACGTGGAGCTATATAGGCGCATATCATCTTGAAAATCATTTCGCGATTCAGGTGCCGATTTTCGGATTGATTGGCTTAGCGAGCGCGCTTACTGCGAACTGCTTTTTCCAATATCGCCGCAAACGCAAATTCATGGGAGCGAGTCTTCTTGCGCTCGGTTTTATCCTTTGGGGTTGTTATTTTGGAGCGTATCCGTTTCTTCAGCAGACTGAACACCTGATCGCAACCGCCTTCTTTATCTCAGCGGTTCTCCAGCTGTTCATTGCGGTAAGCATGATCATCCTTGTTCTGGAAGAAGTGCGGACAGCGAACCAGAACGCGTTCGAGCAAATCCGGGCTCAACGCAATGAAACCAGTGCTCTTAAATCGAAAGTTACTTCGACGGAAGAGCGTTATCGAAGTCTTTTTGATCAGGCCAGCGAAGCGATCATTATTACTACGGCCGGTGATCTTCGAATTCTTGAACTCAACCAAACCGCGCAACGGTTGCTAGGTTTAAGCCGCGAAGAAGCGCACCAGCAGATCCTGACGAATTTTTGCCAGATCGGGGCCAGCGATAAGCCCCCGAAGACCGCGGACGAATGGTTTAGCTGGATTTGTCGGCAACCGAATCTGACGCTTGTCCGCAGAAATGGTGGGTCAACCCATTCTGAAGTAGATGGTGCGTTAATTGATTTCGATGGCCGGCCGGCTTACCAATTTTTCTTCCGTGAAATGACGGAGCGTGCGCGTTTGGAACAACAGCTCCGGCAGGCTGAGAAGTTGTCGGCATTGGGGCAGATGATTTCAGGTGTGGCGCATGAACTGAACAATCCACTGGCAGTTATCAAAGGATATTTGGAATTGATTCTTGCGCATCATGAGCTACAGCCGCAAACGCGATCTGATCTTCAGAAGGTGGCGCACGAGTGCAGTAGAACCGCAAAACTGGTTCGTAACTTTCTCGCGTTTGCACGCGAACAGCCTTCGCATCGCACGATGGTTGATTTCAACGAATTGATCGATCGCGTTGCCGAATTGCGTCGCTTCGATGTGCGCAGTGCAGGGATTGAATTGAAGTTGGAATTAGCGCCGAAACTACCAAAGACCTATGCTGATGCCGATCAGGCACAGCAGATCCTGATGAATTTGATTACCAATGCGATTCACGCAACGGAGAAGCAGCCGAAGCCGCGGCGTGTGAAGATCAAAACCATACATAAGGACGAACTCCTGCAAATATGGGTTGAAGATAATGGCCCTGGGGTTCCGGTTGACATCGAGAGCAAAATCTTTGAGCCGTTCTTTACAACGAAACCCGTTGGAACCGGCACGGGTTTGGGGTTGTCGATTGCCCATAGCATCATGACTGACCATCATGGTCGAATTTTCTATCAAACCTCCTCGATTGGTGGCGCCGGGTTTGTCTTAGAGTTCCCTCTTGTATCAGTCGCCACTACGCCATCGGGCGCGACCACCGAGATCATCCGCAAACCAGCCTCGACAGAAAAGGTCGAACCCGCACAAATCCTTGTGTTGGATGATGAGCAAACGATCGCTGAACTCCTATGCGAAATGCTAAGCATGCTTGGCCATCAGCCCATGCTGGCGTTGAACCCGAATAAAGCTCTCGAATTGATTGATCAGCGCGATTTTGACGTGATCCTGTCGGATTTTCGGATGCCGATCATGAATGGTCAGGAGTTTCATCAAAAAGTGGCCGAGAAAAAGGAGTCTGTTGCTCGAAGGATTATTTTCCTCACCGGGGACATCGTAAACGATGAGACGCGGGCATTTCTACAAGTCGCGGGAAATCCCCATCTCGCAAAGCCATTCCAGTTGACTGATTTGGAACGGATCATCAAAGAAACGATCGACAAGAATAGAAACAGTGAAACGGCGCCGCGGTTTAGTATTCCCGAGAAAGCATAGTTGCGGCACTTCTCTTCCAGCGCAGTATTTCAAAAATTCGTTTTGCATCCCGAGGTTTTCGCGTCAAAGTGTTCGCATGGGAAAACGACGTGAAGCGCGAGAACGCGCTGTACAGTTTCTCTTTCAACACGAACTGAATCCACCCGAAAAGCTGGATCAGGCGCTCGACCAATTTTGGGACTCTCAACGGCCTGCGGCGATTGCTGAAGAAAAGGGGCCGGCAACATGGGGGCAAAAAGCAGAGCAGCCTCCACCTACCACCGATGAGGCGGCGACCCGCCTGTTTGCCGACCCTCTTATTCGTGGTGTTCTGGAGAACCGTGATCGCCTGGACGACGAGATCAAAAAGTTCGCGAAAAACTGGGATTTGCATCGCATGGCCGTTGTGGACCGCAACATTCTGCGCCTCGCAATTTACGAAATGCTTTTTCGCGACGATATTCCTCCTGTGGTCAGTATCAATGAAGCTGTGGATATCGCGAAGAAATTTTCCACGGGCGATAGTGGTAAATTTGTAAACGGTATTTTAGATCGTGTTCGCGGCCAATTGATGCGTCCGGGCCGAGGTGTTTAATCATGTTTGCCGACCTCCATTTGCACACCAGCTTTTCTGACGGCACTTATTCGCCGGAAGAACTGGCTGGGCATGGACATCGATGCAAACTGGCGGCAATGGCTTTGACCGACCATGACACTGTTGAAGGTTGTGAGCGCATGGGGGCAGCTTGTCAGCAACTCGGCATTGAATTTGTTCCAGGCACTGAACTTACGGCAGAGTTATACAGTGACGAACTGCATCTGCTCGGATATTTCGTCGACATTCACAATTCGCGGCTGCTGGACGAAATCGCAAAATTTCAGCACGGCCGACAGGAAAGAATTCGCGAGATGGTTGCGCGGCTGAATCAAAACAAAATTCCGCTCCAGGCCGAAACGGTTTTTAAATTGGCCAACTGTCGCTCTCCCGGTCGGCCTCATGTTGGACGTGCTCTCGTCAAAGGTGGGTTTTGCACCAGCATGGACGAGGCATTCGAACGTTTTTTAAAACGTAATCGCCCAGCCTATGTGCCTAAGACAAAGATTTCGGCCTTGCAGGCGATCGAACTCGTTCATGGTGCTGGTGGAATTGCTGTCATGGCGCATCCAGGGTTGAATCGAACAGACGATCTCATTCCCCAACTTGTTGACGCAGGTCTCGACGGGATTGAGTGCTTTCATAGTAAACATTCGTCTGCCGACTCTCAGCGCTATCTGAAGCTCGCACAGAAATATAACCTTCTCGTGACGGGCGGTTCTGATTGTCATGGAATGAGCAAAGGTAAACCGCTAATTGGCGGCGTAAAAATTCCTTACGAATATGTTGCCAAACTAAAAGCGCATAAGGCTGCCGCTGACCGAAAAAGGGAAACGACGCGTTCATCATCTGCAATCGCCAAGCCGCAATAAAATGGGACTCTTCCAAAAGTTCAAAGAGGGTTTACAGAAAACCCATAACAAGTTAGTCCACGAGATTAAACGCGT
>CBHWET010000375.1:0-4933 GCA_966112985.1 uncultured bacterium
CCGGCTTGCTCGCTCTACACCACGAACTGAAAAGTGCAATCAGCAGCGTGAACACGAATGTAACCGCCGTCGAGGTGTTACTGGCGACGCGCAATCAGAAGGTCTCGAGACTTCGCAAGCGCGTGCGGGATCTCGTCGCCGAACTGAATCAACTCATTGAACCTACTGATACTCGCTGGCATGCGTTCGGCCTGAATATACCCGGTTACGAAGAACCACCGGATACTCCAGAGAACATTGAAGTGATCGTCGTCAATGAAACGAACGCGATGCTCAAGTTTGATCGCCCAGCCCGCGCGAACTATTATCGCGTATACAAACGTGTCGTTGGTGTTGATGTCGAACCGGTTTACGCTGGCAGCCCGCCGGATACAGACTTCACTGCGGAAGATCTACCGCGCGGCGCAACAATTGAGTTCACCATCTGCGCCGTGAACAGCGGCGGCGAAAGCGCGTTAAGCCCGCCGGTGATCGTAGTGACATAAAATCGCAAACCAAGAACCCCAGAAGCGCCGTTGCGCGGTCAACTGCGGATTGGAGGGATGCCGTGACATTTTGTCTTACGGCAACGGTTAGAATCCGTCACCAGTCCTTGACCGGTCGGCCCCGCGTCTCCTTCTGGGGTGGTTTGAAGATTAAAGCGCGGTCCTCTTGCTTCATTGCTTCCAGAAATTGCTGGGCCTGCTCAGGCGTCATTTGGGCGACCTTGCCTGGCTCGCCCGCCTGCTGTTCGTCCTTTTTATCCTCGCCGGGTTTGGACTGCTGAGCATTTTGTTTGTCCTTTTGCTCATCGTTCTTCGCCTGCTCCTGCTTTCGCTTCTCCTCGTCTTTCTTTTGCTGATCCTGCTGTTGTTGCTGATCTTTGGCCTGCTGTTGATCTGAATTCTTCTGATCCTGCTTCTCGTCCTTCTTATCTTTCTGATCTTTTTGATTCTGCTGTTGGTCCTTCTGATCGTTTTTATCGTCTTTGTTATCCTTGGACTTGTCGTTCTTCTGTTGTTGCTGCTCCTGCTTCTTTAGCTCTTCCAATTTTCTCTTCACGAATTGCAGATTGTTGCTCGCATCAGAATCGTTCGCATTCAACTTCAGGGCGTTTTCGTAATTATGCAGTGCCTGCTCCCACGCTTCCTTCTTTTGATCCATCTCCGCAGACTGCTCGCCAGTTTGATAAAGCGTGTTGCCCAGGTTGTAGTACGCACGCTGTTGCAATTCAAGGTCCGGAGACACTATAGCGGTATCGAAATATTTCTTAGCTTCGTCAAATTGCTTCGCACGATAGGCCGCATCGCCCGCATTGTAATAAATGCGATAATCGTTCGTTTTTTCTTTGAGAACCTTTTGGTATTCACTCAATGCATCAGAAAATTTCCCTGCTTCATATTTATTCTTTGCTGCGGATGGAGATGCAAAAGAAGCGAATGGTAAAAGGAGCAATGCAACGATGGCGGCCGCTTTCTGCAATGTGTGCTCCGTCGAGCTGGCTTTATCCCCACGCGCCCGCCGACGTTGCTGCGGAAGAAACATTTCAGCCGCGAGGACGATGAACGCCAGTCCAGCCAACCAATGAAATCGCTCTCGGAAATTCTTCACCAGTTTTGTCGTCGATTCTGATTTCGGCAACGGCGCCAGTCCACGCTGATAAAGCGTTTCCATCGGATTCGGTCCACGCAACGGCAGGTAAAACCCATTTGCAACCGTGGCAATCTCCTGCAACAGGCTTTCGTTCAAATGCGATTTGACGACGTTCCCCTGCTCGTCTTTCAGAAACCCAACATGTCCCTGCTCGTCCGGAACGCGAATCAATTCTCCTTCCGCACTGCCAATGCCAATCGTAAAAATTCGCACCCCAGCCTTTGCCGCCTTCTCGGCAGCGGCCTTTGCATCACTGTCGTGATCTTCACCGTCCGTAAACAGCACGAGTATTTTGTGGTTCTCTCCACTTGTTTCGAAGGCTTTGGTTGCCGTGTCTATTGCTTCGGCCACCGCAGTTCCACCTTGAGGGATAATGCCGGTATCGAGCGTCTCAACACTCTGACGAAACGCTTCTTCATCGAGCGTCAACGGCGTCTGCAGAAAAGCGGTGCCGGCAAACGCAATCAATCCAAGCCGGTCAGACTTCGCCAGTTTCATGAGATCGAAGGCGGCGAGTTTAGCGCGGGTCAGTCGAGTCGGCGTCACATCGTTCGCCAACATGCTCTTGGAAGTATCGATCGCCACGAGAATGTCCAACCCTTGTTGACGCGCCTCTTCCCAGTCAAAGCCCCACTGCGGTCGAGCCATCGCCAATAAAATCAAACCGACCGCTGAACCAAGGAGCACGAGTCGCAGTTTCTGGCGGGTGTGCGAGACGCCGACCGTCAAGTTCGCCAACAACCGGGAGGCAACGAACTGCGAAATCAGCTTCTGTTTACGTTTCCAACTCCAGACGAGAAACACAGCGACAAGCGGCATCAGTATGCAGCCAATCCAAAGAAACTGTGGGTATCCAAATCTCACGGCAGTTTCCTCCAGATAGTTTGTCCAAGGACAATCTCGGATAACAACACGACCAAGCCAACCGCCAGCACGATTGGAAAAAGCTCATCGTATTGCTTAAACTTCTTCATCTCGGCTTCGTTCTTTTCCAGACGATCGATTTCAGAATAAATCTTCTTTAAAGCCTGAGTGTTGTCCGCGCGAAAATATTTTCCACCGGTCTTATCGGCAATCTTCTGCAATGTATCCTCGTCGATATCAACTTCCATGCGTTGATACATCTTTTGTCCGGTAAAGGGATCAACACCGACGGGGTACGGTGCGGTGCCCCTGGTCCCAACGCCAATCGTATACGCTTTTACGTGCAATGCCTGCGCCGCCTCAGCCGCCGTAAGCGGGGGCACTTTTCCCGCATTGTTTTGTCCGTCCGTCATGAGGATCACAATTTTGCTCTTTGACTTCAAATCGCGCAGACGGTTCAACGCCGTAGTCAGACCAGAACCAATTGCCGTGCGGTCTTCGATCATACCGAGTTGAAGACGATCGAGATTTTGCTTCAGGAAATCATGGTCGAGCGTCATGGGCGAAGCGATGTAAGCGCGTCCTGCAAACGCGACAAGGCCGATGCGATCATTCAAACGGGCGTCGATGAATTCGTGCAGAACTTTCTTTGCGATCTGCAAACGGTTCACTTGTTTGCCTTCGTCCATGAAGTCCTCGGAAGCCATGCTCCCTGAAAGGTCAATCGCGACGACAATATCAATACCGCTGGCCCGGATAGATTGTTCACCGCGAATAAGACGCGGCTGAGCCAAAGCAACAATCAACGAAGCAAGCGCCAGCCATCGCAACGCCAGCAACATGCGTCCCGCTCGCGAACGGCTTAATCCGGAGATCGGCTTGACGAGCTGCACAGAAGAATAGAGAAACGCAGACTCCGCCCCAAACTTCCCTTTCAGCCATGCCAACAACGGCAGGAGCAAAAGCAGCAGCAAGAAGTATGGATGTGCAAAAGTCATTTCGGAGTCGTTGCAACAGATGGCTGACCGCTCGCGGAGACGGACATAGGCTTCGGCTCGGTCTCTTCGATGAGGTTGAGCGCCGCTTGATGCATTTGTTCCAGCTCCGGCTTCGTCGGATCGTACTTCGCAAATTTAATCAGATCGCAGCGTGATAAAAATTCGCCCAAACTCTTCTTCTGGGCATCGGTGAGCAATCGAGTCGCCCCAAGCTCGTGCAGAAACTCTTCCGTGGTGCGTTCGGGCGCGCGGAAGCTGAACTGTTCCTCGAGATAAACGCGAAGCGTGTCAGAAACGAACACCGTGAATTTCGTCGGCTCATTGATGTAAGCCATGGCTTCCCGCAAGCGACGCTTTGCTCTGACATGAGGGGGCAAAGGCGCCACCGGCACCGGCGCAAACTTCTTCTTTAGCCAGAACTTCCAAAGCAGGAATCCAATCACGCCGGCGACAACAACCCCAATTGCAACCCAGAGATACAACCAGTAATCCGGGATTTCGACCGGCGCCTTGATATCACGCAGCACCGGTTCAGCGACATTCGTTTGACCGGCTGAAGGAGTTGGAACGACCAGTGCGCCGGAAGTGTTCGACTGCGCTTGCGCGAAAACAGTTATCGCCAGCATCGCAACGACACCGAGAGCTGAGGAGAATCGCAATAACGCAATCCGCGGGCGAATCATCGTCCTCTCCTTTTTTCGCGGGTTTCAAAAAAGCGGCCGAGTGCAGGCCCGTAGTCCTGATCGGTACGAAGCTGGATGGCATCAATATTGGCCGAACGGAGCATGCGCAACAACTCGGCCTGATTTTTCGCCTGCCGCTCAGCGAATGCCTTCAGTTTGCGCAATTCATTCGTATTGATTTCAACAACCTCTCCCGTTTCTGCATCTTTGAAAATAAGACGACCAAGCGTTGGCAGCTCAAGCTCATAACGATCGATTACCTGGATCGCGATGACATCGTGCCGCTTGTTAGTGGATCGCAATGAAACGAATGCACTTTGAATCAATGTTTCACTCAGATAAGAGCTGGCTTTGCCGGCATGTCGCCCGGTTTGCGCAGGTGTCCCAATGAAGTCGGAAACCACCACCGCAATCGCGCGATGACGCGTTACCCTGTTCAGAAATTCCAAAGCGGCGTTTAGATTCGTGCCTCGTTTCTTAGGTTCGTGGAAAAGAATTTCACGTATGACTCGCAAGACATGGCGACGACCTTTTTTCGGTGGAATATATTTTTCCACGTCTTCCGTGAACAGGATAACACCCACCTTGTCATTGTTGCGGATCGCAGAAAAAGCCAGGACCGAAGCAATTTCAGCCGCAAGCTCCCGCTTTGATTGCAGGCCCGATCCAAAAAGACCGGAGCCGCTGAGATCGACGACTAACATCAATGTCAGCTCGCGTTCTTCGACAAACTTCTTCACGAATGGATGATTCATT
>CBHWET010000376.1:0-4915 GCA_966112985.1 uncultured bacterium
GTCAGTTTACAGGCGTACTTCCACAATCTCAGCGATGTCGTTGATGCCAAAGATGTATTTGATGGCGTGTTTAAGAGTTTTTGCTTCGCGATTATCATCGGCGTCGTTTCCTGCCATCAAGGCCTGGCGACAATCGGTGGTCCGCGCGGCATCGGCCGCTCTGTCACAAAAGCCGTCGTCAACTCAATCGTGCTGATTCTTATTATGGATTATTTCCTGACGCGCTTTTTGCTCTATTTCGAACGATGAACCCCGCTGTAAGAAACTCACAGGAAAGCGTTACCGTTGAGGTTCACGGGTTGCGCAAGAGCTTTGGCGGCCAGCCGGTGCTGAAAGGCCTGAGCTTTCGTGTCGAGCAAGGCGAGATCTTTGTCATCATGGGGCCCAGCGGCAGTGGCAAAAGCGTTTTGTTGAAGCACATTATCGGATTGGAATCCCCCGATGAGGGCGAAATCCTGATTGATGGCGAATCGATCGCGTTGCCCGAGGTGATGGAAAAGCATCGGCTTGCCATGGTATTCCAGTCTGGTGCGTTGCTGAACTCACTGACGGTGGGAGAAAACGTCGGTCTCTATTTGGCGGAACATCGTTTAAAAACACCGGCTGAAATTGAAAAGACTGTTAGAGAAAAGCTGGAAATCGTTGGCCTGGGTGGCGTGGAGAGAAAAATGCCGAATGAACTTTCCGGGGGTATGAAGAAGCGCGTTGCCATTGCCCGGGCACTTGTTATTGATCCGCAGCTGATTTTATACGACGAACCGACGAGTGAATTGGATCCACTTATGTCGGTAACGATCGGTGAAGAAATTGTTGCGTTAAACGAGCGGATTCATGCAACGTCGATCGTAGTGTCGCATGATCGCGAACTTGCCTTCGGCATTGCTGACAGGATCGCGATCATTTTTGACGGTGAGATTATCTTCATCGGCAAACCTGACGAGGTGAAACGTCATTCCGATCCGCGCATCAAAGAATTCATTCACGCGGAGCATCAATTTAAGAAAGCGAGAAGTATATGAAGAACACTCTGGAAACTCGCCTTGGCATATTCTTCGCCCTGGCGTTCATCGCGGCGATTATCATTTTGGAATTGGCCGGGGGATTTGATTTGCGTCGCGGCAATAATATTGGCGCGCTTTTCAAAGACGTGCACGAGTTGAAAGTGGGCGATCCCGTCAAGATGGCGGGTGTTCAAATCGGCCACGTCAGCAAGATTGGCCTGGAACACGGCAAGGTGAAGGTGTTTTTCAAAATCAATCCGGACGCTGAAGTGAAAACCGATAGCAAAGCGACGATCAAGTTCGCGGGATTGTTGGGGCAAAACTTTGTATCAGTAGATTTCGGTTCCGCCGAAGCCCCAAAGGCTGCTCCCGGTGCGATTCTGGAATCGGCTGAGCAGCCTGACTTGAGTCAAATCATGCAGAAGCTCGATAACGTTGCGTCAGGCGTCGAGAACATCACCAAGAGTTTTACGGGTGACAAAATCGACAACCTTTTTGGCCCGATTACGGATTTCGTGAAGCAAAACAGCGCTCCATTAACTGCGACGATTGGTAATTTCCGGATTATTTCGGAGAACATTGCGAACGGTAAAGGCAGTGTGGGCAAGTTAATCAATGATGACGCGCTCTATGTCAACGCACTGACAACCGTAAGTAATTTGCAGGGAACGGCTGCTGATGTGCAGTCGCTTATGGCCGATGCGAGACTCGTTTTGACGAACGCAAATCAGATTGTTCTTGGAATCAATGCGGGGCAGGGGACGGTCGGCAAACTCGTGAAAGATGACGCGCTGTATCGCGAAACTGCTACTGCAATGATGAATCTTCGCGAGATCATGCAGAAAGTGAATCGTGGTGAAGGTTCTGTCGGAAAACTGGTGAATGACGAAAGTCTTCTCAAGAACGTAAAGCTTTCCTTGCAGAAACTCGATAAGGCGACGGAAAGTCTGGAAGACACTGGTCCGCTGAGTGTCCTTGGAACGGCCGTTAACAGTTTGTTCTAGAGCGGTTGCGAGATTTGCGAAAAACAAAAGGCGCGCAGGGAAACTGCGCGCCTTTTTTGTTTTCAAATTACTGCACGAGGCTTACGGCAAATTTGTTTGGCCCATCAAAAACTTATCGCATTCGCGAGCGGCACCGCGGCCTTCGTTGAAGGCCCAGACTACGAGACTCTGTCCGCGACGGCAATCGCCCGCCGCAAATACTTTCGGGATGCTCGTCGTAAATTTGCCGTGATCCGCTTTCACATTTGATCGTGAATCACGTTCGACCGCGAGCGCTTCGAGCAGCGGCTGTTCTGGTCCCATAAAACCCATCGCGAGTAATACGAGTTGGGTCGGAAGAACTTTTTCTGTGCCCGGGACTTCCGTGGGGACGAATTGTCCTTTGTCGTTCTTGTCCCACTTGATTTGAACGGTGAGCGCTTCCTTTACATGACCGCATTCATCGCCGATGAATTTCTTAACCGTGGTGAGATATACACGCGGGTCGGCTCCAAACACAGCAGCCGCTTCTTCCTGACCGTAATCAAGTTTGTAAACCTTCGGCCATTCCGGCCACGGATTGTCTTTCTGCCGTTCCATCGGAGGTTTCGGCAGAATTTCAATTTGCACGATGCTGTTTGCACCGTGGCGCATGGAAGTGCCAACGCAATCTGTTCCCGTGTCACCACCACCGATGACGATGACATCCTTGCCGGCGGCATCGATGAACGTGCCGTTGCGTTTACCATCAAGAAGAGACTTCGTGTTCGCGGTGAGAAATTCCATCGCGAGATGGATGCCTTTTAAATTACGGCCTTCGATTGGCAGGTCGCGACCCTTTGTCGCGCCGGTGCAGAGCACGATCGCATCGAATTCGTCCATGAGCTTCTGGACAGGGAAATCTTTGCCGACTTCAGTGTTGCACTGAAACTTGATGCCTTCAGCAACCATTTGGTCGAGGCGGCGCTGCACGACGGCCTTCTTATCGAGCTTCATGTTGGGGATGCCATACATGAGCAAACCGCCCGGACGGTCGGCGCGTTCGAAAACGGTTACGGTGTGGCCGGCTTTATTCAGTTGAGCGGCGGCTGAGAGACCAGCCGGACCGGAACCAATCACAGCGACTTTCTTTCCGGTGCGAACCTTCGGCGGTTCAGGAACAATCCAGCCTTCTTCCCAGCCGTGGTCCGCGATCGAACATTCGATATTCTTGATCGTGACAGGCGGCGCGTTGATGCCGAGAACGCACGAACCTTCGCACGGGGCAGGGCAGACGCGGCCGGTAAATTCCGGGAAATTATTCGTCTTGTGCAGACGATCGAGCGCGTCTTTCCACAAACCGCGATAAACCAGATCGTTCCATTCAGGAATCAGGTTGTTAATCGGGCAGCCGCTCGCCATTCCACTGATCAGAGTGCCGGTGTGGCAGAAAGGAACGCCGCAATCCATGCAGCGCGCGCCTTGCTCGCGCAACTTCTTCTCCTCCATGTGGAGGTGAAACTCGTTCCAGTCTTTAATGCGGTCGGCGGCTTTCCGGTCGACCGGCAGCTCGCGCAAATATTCGATGAATCCTGTGGGTTTACCCATCTTCTCTTTCGTGCTTCGGGTTAAGTAACTGTTGGTTTGAAAACGTGGTCTCGTCGTTGATTAACCGCCACCAACGCGCGAAGCGTCTTTGGCGTTTTCTTCGAAGGCAGCCATGAGGGCTTCTTCGCCAGTGAGACCCTGATCGTGCGCTTTCTTGATGGAGGCGAGCATGCGCTTGTAATCTTTTGGCAGCACTTTGACAAACTTCGGAACCATTTCGTCCCAAAGCGCTAAGACTTTGAACGCGCGCTGACTCTTCGTGTAGTCGGCATGACGTTTGATAAGCTGGCGAAGCTCTTCAATTTCCTTCGCGTCTTCCAGCGATTCCAAGCCGACCATCTGCTTGTTGCATTTGATCGGGAAATCGCCTTTTTCGTCCAGGACGTAAGCGATACCACCGCTCATGCCTGCAGCGAAATTGCGTCCAGTCGGACCGAGGACAACGACTTTACCGCCGGTCATGTATTCGCAGCCATGATCACCGATCGCTTCAACGACCGCTGTGATACCGGAATTGCGGACGCAGAAACGTTCGCCTGCCATACCGCGGAGATACGCTTCACCGCTCGTTGCACCATAGAACGCAACGTTACCCGCGATCATGTTGTGTTCCGGTGTGAACTTCGAGCCAGCCGGCGGATGAACAATAATCTTACCGCCGGACAAACCTTTGCCGAGGTAATCGTTCGCATCGCCTTCGAGGATCCATGTCATACCCTTCGGCATAAATCCGCCGAAGCTCTGGCCAGCAGAACCTTTGAAATGAATTTGAATTGTATCTTCCGGCAGACCTTCAGCTCCGTGTTTGCGTGTGACTTCGCTACCGACAATCGTGCCCACAACGCGATTCACGTTACGGATTGGCAGTTCAGCACGGACCTTTTCTTTGCGTTCGATCGCAGGCTCGCACAACTTGAGCAAGGTCTTCACGTCCATCGATTGATCGAGGCCATGATCTTGCGTCATCGTGGCAAAGCGTCCGACTTCCGGACCCACTTGCGGTTGATAAAGGATATTCGAGAAGTCGAGACCTTTGGCTTTCCAATGTTCGACCGCGCGCTTCGGTTCCAGGCGATCCACGCGACCGATCATTTCGTTTAAGTTACGGAAGCCAAGTTCCGCCATCAGCTCGCGAACTTCCTGCGCGATGAAACGCATGAAATTGACAGCGTGCGCCGGGTCACCGGTGAAATTCTTGCGCAGACGAGGATCTTGCGTCGCAACACCGACAGGGCAGGTATTCAGATGGCAAACGCGCATCATGATACAACCCAGCGCCACGAGCGGCGCGGTCGCAAATCCAAATTCTTCCGCGCCGAGTAACGCCGCAACGATCACGTCGCG
>CBHWET010000377.1:0-4908 GCA_966112985.1 uncultured bacterium
GGAATTTTCTGCTGTTGAGTTTTTTACACTCAATGCCAAGGTGCGCGGTGTTGACACTGATCAGCTCAAGAAAAGATGAAGTCGATTAACTTCGTTATCGTTGGTTGCGGCGGAATCACGTTACAGAACCACTTGCCTGGATTGGCGTTGTGCCCCGGGACGAAGCTAGTCGCTTTGTGTGATGCAGATCCCGCGACACTCCAGCGCGCGCAGCAGCAGACGGGCGTGACGGTTGGCTCAACCAGGCACGAAGACATAGTCGGTCGCCACGATGTGGATGCGGTAATTATTGCCACACCGAATTTTACTCACCCGAAAATTGCGCTGGACGCCATCGCTCACGGGAAACATGTCCTTTGTGAAAAGCCGCTCGCGTTAAATTTCGCCGATGCGCAGACGATGGCTTTAGCCGCTGATCGTGCTGGCGTCCGACACATGACGGCGTTTACGTATCGTTTCGTTCCGGCCATGCGGTATCTTTCGCACCTTGTCGCCGGTGGAGACCTTGGCCAACCTTATCATTTTCGTTCTTGCCGCTTGCAGGATTGGGGAACGCGGGGGCTCGGTTGGCGGCAGGTGAAGAAGCTTTCGGGGACTGGAGAACTCGGCGATATGCTGAGTCATCGAATTGACTTTGCGCATTTGCTGGTAGGTCCCATGCGCCGGATTGTAGCCAACACAAAAATCGTTCATCCGACTCGTGGTGGTCAACCGAATGATTTGGATGATTGGGTGGCGATTCTGGCTGACTTTGAAAATGGCGCGACTGGCGTGTTGGAAAGCAGCAAGCTGGCGAGTGGACGCAACGAGAGTTGGCGGAGTCTGGATTATGTTGAAGTAAATGGTTCAGAACGTTCTTTTGTCTTTATTACAGGTGATTGGAACAAACTTCAGACCGGCAAAGTCGGAGGTCCGGGTTTGGAAACGATCGAGGTCCCGAAGGAATTTTGGAAGACGGCTGGCTCACCGCGAGATGTCGCGCAAGGCGATCCGCTCGTCACGTTTCGTTACGATCAAATGTGGGAATTCGTCGATGCAATTCGCAACGAACGCCCGTGCATTCCGAGCTTCCATGAAGGAGCACGCGCACAGGCCGTGATGGATGCGGCGGTACGATCAGCCGAGAAGCGTCAATGGATAGATTTATGACCAAGACAGCTGTGATTACAGGAGCGGGCAGCGGAGTAGGGCGCGCAATTGCAGTGCAACTTGCCCGTGAAGGGTGGCGTCTAGGTTTAGTCGGCAGGCGCAGTGAACCACTTTCAGAAACGGCAAAGATGACGCAGTTATCGTCGCAGGATGTCATCAATGTTCCGTGCGACATTGGCGATTCCACTGCGGTCAACTCCATGGCCAACAAAATGTTTGCGGCGTTGGGAGATGTCGAAGTGTTAGTCAATGCAGCTGGCACCAACGCACCGAAACGATCGCTGGAAGTTCTTTCGCTGACTGATTACCACGCGATGATTAATACGAATCTCAATGGCGCATACTACTGTGTGCAGGCTTTTCTTGCGCGGATGCGGCAGCGCCACAGCGGAACCATCATCAATATTGTGTCGGACGCCGGTAAACAGGCTTCGCCTAAAGCAGGACCGGCTTATGTCATGAGCAAGTTTGGTCTCGCGGGACTGACGCAAAGTATCAATGCGGAGGAGCGAGGGAATGGGATTCGAGCCTGCGCAATATTTCCTGGAGACATCGACACGCCACTGCTTGAGAAACGGCCGCAGCCTCCGACTGCGGATCTGCGTGCAAAAATGATGCATGCCGAGGATGTCGCTCGTTGTGCTGTCTTTTGCATTAATCTGCCGTCCCACGTGATTGTGGAGGAAATGCTGGTGCGTCCCCGTTGAGCAGAATGTTTTCCCTGCACCCTGTTGGGACTTCAGAGAGGGCGTCCTACCGAACGACGTTACAAACGCAAAAAGATGTTCCTTCGATATAAGAATCGTCCAAGGAGGAATACAAAGAGCAGGCCAGTCAATGCCACGAGCAACTCGCCGCTTCCTTTGAGCAGGTGCTCGTTGAGGAAACCTTTTACTCCGCCGCCGGTGAACCGTTCCGCCAACTTGCGGAAATCGATGATGTTCGACGCCATGTAGATCGTGATTGAGTTCATACCGAGCCAGAGAAATGGCCCGCACCAATTCCGAAATTTCCAGACATCGATGATTAAATAAAAGACGCCAAGAAAAATGGCGCTATAACCTCCCGCGACGAGCACGTAAGAAGAGGTCCAGATACGCTTGATGACGGGAAACTGCAGGTTCCAGATCCAACCGAGACTCACGCCCAGGACTCCAGCGGCGATCAGGAAGATGACCTTCTTGTTGTCAGTCACTAAATTGTTTCGCAACAGCAGACCGGCAAACACGCCTAACAAACAGGTGGCAATGGCCGGCAAGGTGCTGAGCAAGCCCTCTGGATCGAATGGATCCCCATAGGCCTTGCCGCCCGGCAGGTAAAGGAAATCAAAATGGTTGGCGACGTTGAGCCCTTTGGCATAGCTACCGGAAATATATGTGGACGTTTGATCGTAAAGAGTGCGCACATCAGAAACGTGGCTTGTTTTCATGAGCTGTTTCAGGCTTCCGGCTTCCAGGGAAATATTGCGGATGGGCACAAACGTCGTGATCGCCCAATAACCAACGAGCAATCCGACGCAGACCGCGATCATCGCGCGGGTGCGGAAAAAGCAAAAGATCACCCCTGCTGCGAGGTAACATAATCCGATTCTTCCCAACACCCCGACAAGCCGGGTGTTCTGCCATTCGCCGCTCAGACCGCCGTTATAAATAATGCCGAGGAGAATCAAGAGTAGCGCGCGCAAGGCAATTCGTTTCAGGGCTAAAGCGCGTCCACCCTGAGCCACGGTTTTCGACAGCGAAAACACCAACGAGACACCGACGATGAAAATGAACATCGGGAAGATGAGATCGTAAAACCGAAATCCTTCCCAATAAACATGACTAAACTGCGTGGCCAAAAACTTTGTCAGCGAGAAACCGCCATCTTTCGGCGCGGTTTGTATCTGGTTCAGCGCGGAGAAGAGCGAGCCCGCACCCACGATCCAAAACATGTCAAAGCCGCGGAGAACATCGACCGACATCAATCGCTTCGAGCTGCTCTCGGAAGGGGCAATTGCAATTGGCGATTTTGCGGGAGCGGCGGTCATCGTGTTCATTTTGTGTGAGCCATCGTGTTCTGCAGTTTCAACATTTCGAGGGCATAACGTTTACCCAATTCCCTCTGCGATTTGCCGTCAAAATGAACTTCGTCGCCATTATGCATCAGGCCGGTCGAGCGAACGCAGGCGGTGAAGGGGACCTCTTGCGGAACCCTGGCCAGGGCGTCGTTTACCGTTTTGGCAAAGGGAGTTTGTTGTTTTTTGCGGGTATACAAAAACTCGCCGATTTGCCCGACGACAAACGGCAGATTTGGCTCGCCCAGATCCAAGCGGATGTCGGCGATCATTTTGATGAGCCGATCGTGATAAGAGTTGGCGTCCGTTTCTAGAATGCTGTCCTGTTCGCCCTGATGCCACAGAATGCCTTTGAGAGTGCCATCGCGCATCGCAGCACGGGCGCGGACGACGGCGTTGGAATAAAGATCGCCGCCCCGTTCCCAGCGTTTCAATAAAGTGGAACCCACCGCGCAGGGAACCAGGCCAATGTTTGCGTTGGTACCGCGGGCGGCGGTCAACTTGCCGAAGACCAGCCCCGGGCCAAATCCGGCCCGTGGACCCGATCCATGAAGCGGTTCGACCGCCAGATCCCAGTGATTGCTGGCGGTGAAGACTAGCACACGTGCATGCGCAGCCCGGTCTTGATTTTCGATCACACCACGACCGGCCATATTTGACTGCCCGAGAAGCAGGTAAATGTGCAGCTTTTCCTTTTCGGTATCGGATCTTTCCCGAATGGCTGCTGCAAAGCCCGCTGGCATGATTTGATAAACGGCAGCGATTACTGTCTCTTCGGTGCTTTCAGCAAGACGAGTCGGCCAATCGTAGTAAACCATGGACGTTTCCGTTTCGTAACCGTGCTGCTTCCAAACGCGCCGCGAAGGAATATAACAAGGGACATCATTGGCATATGCGGTTATCCAAAAGCGTTCGGGATCAAACTCCTGTTTCAACCGGAGCGAATAATCGCCGACCACTTCACCGGCAAGGAAAACCAAGGCCAGTTCTTTTCCAAAGTTCCATGTTTGTAAAATGTAGGGCACCTCTGTTGGCAAGGTTTCGCCACGATCCAACCGGGCGAGATTTTTCCGTGCATGATAAGCCGTTTGCGCCAACCCGTTCGGCTGCTCATTTACCTTGATCGAGTTTTCCCATTCCTTACGCGTGGGCAATGGAGCTAATGGAAGTTGAATCTGTTTAGATCGGCACTCCAGTTTTTCAGAGAGGGGAGTCATGGCCTTAAGCTCACGCGTTGCACCGGCGATCATTCGTCCGTATTCCTTGGCCAATGCCAACTTGGTCTCCGCGTTAGTGATGGTCATTGACGCTGGATTGCATTCGGCACCACAGCCAATCACTGTCATTGCGATGGCACCGGGAAAGACGTGCTCCAGTTCCTGTTGCGCATGGCCCGCCCAGTCGCCGCTGATCTTCATGTTCTCCGCGTGCAGTGTTGTGCAGTGACAGGCGTAATTGATCAACAACGCAATGTGCTTTCCTGAAAGGCTCGTGACTTTCAATACCGGGAGATCGTGATCCACCGGCCCATTTGAGACTCGGCGGTTAACGGCAAAACCCACATTTGTTTTTCCCCACGAGAGTCGCGCTGGTTTACGGTTTTTCAGTGCGGCAAGCGCTACCTTCTCGAGTTTGTTGATAAACTCCGCTGTGTATCGATCGATGTGCGCCTGTTGTTCCGGAGGGATATCTTTACCGAACAT
>CBHWET010000378.1:0-4902 GCA_966112985.1 uncultured bacterium
GCCCTGTTTCCGTCCATCGCGTCTTCGTTGTTTTCCTGATCCTCTTCGTTCTGCGGAGGGAAGCATTTCCGGTCGGAGGAAATTAGTAATACGTGAGTTCCGATAATTAGGGACATACGGCAAGACAGGTTCAAAGTTCAACGCGAGTTAAACGCGGAGCGCGGAACTCGGAACGCAGAAAGCGAGAGAAAACGCGAAGACCCGAAGGGCGGAAAGCGCAAATTTCAACATCCCGGCTTGTAGCACTGCAAATTTCTAATGACGAAAAGTTTGTTTCCGTTTCAAATCGGCCCATATGACGACACGCCTTTTGGTAGCGGCTTTGTTGAGTTCACTTTGTTTCGGTAACACAGAAGCGAGCGCCGGAATTAAGTCCATCGAGGTAGATGCCAAAACCGGTGCCGCTCGCGCGGTCGTGGTCGAAAAAATGCCGCTGGCCCATACAAGCCAGTTCTTACCGACCGATTCTCAAGGGAATATCATCGGCAAAGGCAATGTCGACGAGCAGCTAAAGGCTGCCTTCAATGCAGTCGGCTATGCATTGAAGGATGGAGGGGCGGACCTGGACAAGGTTGTTAAACTGAATGTCTATGCTGCCAACAACGACGTTGTTACTGCCGCGCAAAAGTTTTTTGCGGCGAATTTCAATCGAGGCATTCATCCGGCGGTTACATATGTAATCAGTAAGCTGGCCAGTCCCGACGCCCTTGTGGCCATGGATGCGATTGGCGTATCTGCCCGAACTTCTTCGAAGTCGGTAGTCCGCACGCATTCTTCAAAAATTGGTCCCGCGGGCGAGTTCGCGGATGTTGCTGTGCTCCCGAAGGGGGGCGTGATCTATATTTCAGGACAGGCACAGAAGGGAGTAATGGCGGAGGCTACAGCTAAAACACTCGATCAGCTCGAGCAAACGTTGAAGTTTCTCAATCGCGAAAAGAAAGATGTCGTTTTCGCCAAAGCATTTGTGCAACCCGCGACTGATGCGGCGGTAGTTCGAGCGGAGTTCGCCAAATTTTTTAAAGGCGATCTCGTTCCTCCATTGGCCCTCGTCGACTGGAGCAGCGGCAAAGATTTACCGATCGAGATTGAAATGGTCGTGGCGGCTGGCGACGAAACATCCAAAGAGACAAACACGGTCTCATACCTTTGTCCGCCTTTCATGACCGGATCGCCTGTTTACAGTAAAATTGCACGGGTGAATTCAGGCAATCTGATCTACTTGTCCGGAATTACTGGAAAAAGCACAAACAGCGCGGAAGCAGAAATTCATGAGATCTTTGCCGATCTGAAAGACATCGTGCAGAAAGCCGGCAGTGACATGGATCATCTTGTCAAAGCCACCTACTACGTCTCCAATCCGCAAACCAGCGGCAAGCTCAACGAAATTCGTCCGAAGTATTACAATCCGAAGACGCCGCCGGCTGCATCGAAAGCGCTGGTCCAGGGCGTCGGTTTTTCCGGCAAAGGGATCACGTTTGATATGATTGCGGTCGGGAAGTAACGGGGGATGGCCGAAAGGCCGTCCTTGAAATCAAATACGCGAGGCTTACGTTTTAAGATGGAACAGTGAAGTTCCACAAAGGAAAGGAATCGTATGCAATCGCAAATCAAAGTGGTGGATCCTGCCCGAGCGAAAGCCTTCTTTCAGGACAAACTGGACTTCACGACTGGACCTGTAGAGGTCAGCCGGATGATTGAAGAAGGCCAGCCAGTGAATATCGTCGATGTCCGTGAAGCCGAAGACTTCGAAAAAGGGCACATCCGTCGGTCGATTAATCTGCCGCACGATAAGTGGGAGACGCTCGAGGGGCTCTCGAAGGATAAAACAAACATTCTTCTGTGCTATTCACAGCAATGCCATCTCGCAGCAAAAGCGGCCGTTTATTTTGCTGAACGCGGATATCCCGTCATGGAAATGGATGGTGGATTCAAAGCGTGGCAACAAAGCGACCTGGAAATTGAGCATGGGGTTAATCGTCTGAAAGGAATCGCAGAACGCTTACTTCAGAAACGTCATTGAACTAACCATTGGGTGTTCAACGCACAAAGTAAGATGTGACTCAATCCTTGAAAAAAGATTACCCGCGCTTTCCGGGAAACTCCAAACCCAAAAAGCGCGGGTTGATCTGCATGCAGCCCTAATGTCCCATCCGCGTTCAGAATAGCGGAATCCGTATAGCTGCCTATCACCTTTAAGGACTAGATTGGCGACTTTTTTTAACTTTTCAGCGGCTTTGACTAGTTAATTTTAACTAAGGGAGCCATTTTCCAACAAAAAACCCGGAAGCAAAGTGCCTCCGGGTCAGGAATTTAGTTATTTTATTGCCATTGAACGGCATCAGCCACCACAACGAAGCCAGTCGTGGTCCAGAACGACAGTTTTACGTAGTTAGCACCGGCATTCATCGCATAGGCTCCCTGGTTCACCCATTGGCCACCCGTGATCTGCTGATTGACAACTTCTGTATGGGCGCCTGCCGAAGTCGAAATGATGAAGGGTGCAGTCGCACTGCGATTAGCACCTTCGGGATACCAGACATAAACCGTGTGAGTGCCGGCAGAACCGAAATTGATATTCCATTGCGCCGGATCGCTGCTGGGCGCCGTAGAATGATACCGATAGTCGGCTCCGTATTTGTTAGCAGCCGAAGTTCCCGTTGCCCACGCGGCGGACGCGGTAAAGCTTCCGCTGCTGTTGTCTACGATCGTCCCGCTCACCGGGTTCACCATCGACATGTATTTGCTCCAATCCCAATAGGCGCCGGGGTCGGTATGGCTATTGCATGTCGGATTGATTCCGAGATTTGGTCCCGCCCAGTTAACCCAAGCCGCATTCTTCTTTTCGTCGTGACCAACAATATGATTGCGATCCTTTGCATAACCGAATTTCGTCGCTATGTGTGCGGTAATGCCTGCGGACGCTGAATATTGGGCGTCCGTGTACCATGCTGGATTGCTGACAAAACCTTCATGCTCCGTGCCAGTGGAATACGTATTCCAACACAGAGCGTGCCATGCGTAGTAGGCTTCGAGAACCATCTGGGTGATTTCCCCTGCGGGCGCGTCTGTGGAGGTGTCCTGTTTGCCGTTGACGCAATAGTGCGCGCTGGCCTGCGTGTTACAGTTTTTGAAATAGGAAATGGAACTCAGATAATAGCCTTCCATGTCATGGATGACATGGAATCTGTGGCCGTTGCCCGAGGTATACCATTGATTACATGCCGGGTTCCAAATGGCTGGACCATAGTCGGAACTTGCGTGGGCGACCGTCGCGGTCGCGAATGCGCCGAGAACAAATGCGGACGTTTTAACTGGACTCATGTGGATTTCCTTCCTATGCGTTTATGTTGACTCATTCGAATCGCCAAACACGTTGGCAACGACGAGTGTTCTTCCGGGGAATGGAGAAGAAGTAAGAGCGTTTCCCGCGTGGAAGGTAATCAGGGGCTCCCCTAAATTTGATTACTACGTTCCAGAAATTTGACGACAGCTTCTGTGCGCGAGCGAACGTGTAACTTGAAATAGATGTTCCGAATATGGGCGCGCACGGTAAGGACACTCAATTCCAGTGCATCGGCAATTTCTTTGTATTGATGTCCTTTTGAAAGCAGGGTGAGGATTTCCAATTCCCGTTTGGACAAATTTTCCGGCTCACTTTTCAATCCGCGTTGCTGAAAGAATTGGACGACCTTGCGGGCGATGGAATTCGTCATCGGAGAACCACCGCGACTGACGTCGATAATCGCGTCCAAGATTTCCGAAGGCGGAGTTTGTTTCAGGAGATACCCGCTGGCGCCCGCCATTAATGATTTAAAGATCAGGTCGTTGTCGGCGTAAACCGTCAGCATGATAATCTGCAAATCGGGTTTGAGTTCCTTCAGTTTCACGACGCAGTCGATGCCGGACATTTTCGGCAGGTTGATATCCATCAACAACACGTCGGGCCAGTCGCGCGGCAGGTGTTGCACCGCTGACTCGGCGTTGGCATGTGTGGCAATGCATCGAAATGACGCCGCTCCGTTGATCAAGATGCTCAAGCTTTCGCGAATCCCGGCATCATCTTCCACAATAGCAACCTTGATGGGCATAATTTTCCTTTCAGGTGTGTCGAAGGGGGAGTTGGAGCCGGATGTATGTACCGTTTCCGCGGGAGGTTTTCAACCCAAGACACCCGCCAATTGACTCCATACGCTTTTCCATATTGACCAGGCCATTTCCGAGGGAGGTAGTTCTTTCTTCAGCGAAGCCCTTGCCATTGTCCTCGATGGCAATCGATAACATGTTCTTTTCAAAGCGCAGTCGGAACCAGGCTTCGGTTGCGCATGAATGTTTGGCGATGTTATTCAGCGCCTCCTTCATGACCAGGAACAGATTGTGGCGCACCTCCGACGATAAAACGACATTAGGCAATTCGTCTGGCACATCCAAACGACAGCGGATTCCGGTTGGAGCGAGGAAATTTTCAACGTGTTCGTAAACGTATAGGGCAAAGTTATCGAGTGAATCGTTTTTGGGATTTAATGCCCAAACGATGACGTCAAGGTTTCGAACGAGTTCGCGCGCTGCGTTGGAAATGCGTTTCATATGTCCACGCGTTTCGTCGGGCTTGCGTTTTTCATCGGCAACTACATCGCTAAGAAAGAGGATTTCAGTGAGCCGCGCGCCGAGGTCGTCATGCATGTCCTGGGCGATGCGGGTTCGTTCCCGCTGAATGGCATTTTGCCGCTCGAGTGTTTCCAGGCGCCGCTGCAGGTTTTTTGTCGTTGTGTAGCGCACCGCTGCACCGAGGCACAAAAGGCCTGCTACGATAGTTGCAGAGACGAACCACCAGGTTTGCCAGAAATATGGCAATAAAACGAAAGAAGCCGACGCCCCCTTCGTGTTCCAGACTCCATCACTGTT
>CBHWET010000379.1:0-4881 GCA_966112985.1 uncultured bacterium
ACCCCGTGTCTTTCGACTGCGGCAGAATCCATGCCTCTTCCGTAAATTTGGAACCCAGCACCGGCCCGGAAGAAATTTCCACATAATCATTCTTTCCGTCAAAAGCCAGGGCGACGACCGAACCGCCGCGTGCTGAACCAGGTGAAGCGGCCACGAAAATAAGGATGGCGAGAGCGAACGGGATGCGCGGCAAAGAAACAAAACGCAGGAGATCAGGTCGTGGCGTTTCGTTAGTCGGGCTCACTGCCCTGATCATGACAAAATCCGCGCCGGAGAAAAATCATTTCGTCATGATTTGTAGGTCTCGCCTTAAACGAAAGCGGACAAACATTTCGCACCTATCTTCGCCGATGGCCGTTGTCGCTGCCAGTTATGCGCTCCAGATTTTGATACGACGCAGTCAAAAAATCTTCCGTTCTAAAGGCGAAGCCGATCCCGTCGTTATGGAATTGGTAAGCCGAAGCCGCCATCGGGATCAATGCAAACGATGTTCGCGCGGGAATAGCCGTTCACCTGTGTGAAGGAGCCCGTGATTACGAGCCGCTTATCCGTCAACTGCGTGATGTAAAACGCGTATTGCGGTGAAATGTTGAACGCTGGATCCACGCTGCCGTCTGGCAGGATTCGAATGACAGTCCGTGTTTTTCCACCGGCTGGATTATAGAATGTGCCCGTCGCGGTGATGCGCCCAAGGTCGTCCACTGTCATGTCATTGAAAAAGCTGAATATGGTTTCGGAACTGAACACGCGTTTGACTGAGCCGCTTTTGTCCACGCGATAAAGATCTGACGTTCCATTGCTGTTATACCGCGTGAAAAAGACCTGGCCGGCGTGTTCGTGTAATACTGACACGTTGGTGAGAGCACCGAATGTCGTGTCGAGGGTGCCATTATGGTTCAATCGAAATATCCGCTTCTGCACAGTCCAATCGTCATGCCACTCCCACAGCGTCACGAGGATCTTTGCATCGCTCGTCGGAAGAAAATCCACACCTCCGTTCAAGAAGCCGCAGTTTTGCGTGAAAGCGGTATCATACTGGCCCTGTGGCGTGATTCGATAAACCTGGTCGTTATAATACTTTCCAAGCACGCTCCCATCGTTTTCTACAGCAACAGGATTTAGCCCGAGGTTATCCGTTCTAACCGTTCCGTCAGCGGTCACAAGATATGGCGTATAGGCATAAATGAGAGCGTCACCACGATTGTTGATCGATGCTGACCAGACATCGGTCGTTGGTAAAGTTGGATGATAGGCTGTGTCGAGAGCGCCATTCGCCGACAATCGTGCGACACCGTGCCTCGGAACCCCATCGACCGTCAGGAAGTTGCCTGCGACGAGGAGCTTGCCAGAGGACAAGCCCTTAACAAACTGCGGCATCCCGTTCTGTTCAATTCGTGGCAGAAAGCTTCGATCCCGCGTCCCATCCGCATTCAGCCGCTGCAACGTGAAGTGCCGATTTTGCGCATCCGTAAACCACCCGCTCACCATCATTTTCCCGTTCTTCAACACATTGAAGTTGTCGATGAACGGAGAGGTCCAGGACGGTTGCGAAAATGAGTCGTCGAGTACTCCCTCCAGGGTGAAACGGTTGATTGTAAAACCGTTGACTCTGACGAGACGATCTTGCCCCTGTAGAGAAAGAAAGCCCGATCCATACGTTGGAGTAAAAAATGTCTGCACGATCGCGCCATTACTCGTGACTTCGCTGATCGAATTATTCTGCGCGATAAACAGTCGTCCATCCGGCGACTGAGTCATCGCGGCAAATGGCGAAACGATGCCTGAGTCGAAATTAAAAGAATCGTCGCGGCTACCGTCGTCGTTCAGGCGGAGAACAACCGTTTGTGACGTTTCCCAGGGGGACACTAAATTCCGCAAGCCGACCAGCAACTTTCCGTCTGGCTGTTGAATGATTTGGGTGACGCTGAGGTTATCAGGAGGCACGAAAGCGAAGCTGGAATCTTCGGACCCATCGGCGTTGAGTCGAAAGAGCGACGGATGAGAAAAAGAAAACGGGTAGGGTTGCAGAAGCACTTTGCCGTCGGGTTGCACGACGACGAGAGTCATCGAGCCATACAGATGAGACTGAAAACTCGGGTCGTAGCTACCATCCCGGCGCAGTCGAAAGACCGTTTTCTTCGTTTTTCCGGCGTTGAGATAGCCGGCGACAACGATGCTGCCATTGGTTCCAAAGCCCATCGCGCGTGCGGTGATGTAGGGTCCGACGCCGCGAGCGAACGTTGTATCTCTGGACCCGTCGGCATTCAGCCGGACCAGTCCTTTGGCCGGTGATCCATTGATCGCGTTGAATCCGTAATTGATCGAATTTCCCGCGTTACAAACGAGGACCTGTCCATTCGTCTGTGGCCAGCTTCCGGCGTAAGCGGAAATCCGTCCGAACGACGGATTAAAATGAGAGTCGACAGTGGCAGCGGGCGAACCATTGCCGATTTGTGCCAACGTCAAAGCCAGCACGATCAGGCGCACGGCCACGCGCCATTGGAGATAAGACATGCGGCAACAGTTATCTTAAACACTGCCAACATGCAATTAATTTAGCAGGAGGTGCAGCGCCCCGCAGAATGAACATCACCGCTCCACTGTTTGCGATCGGCCTGAGTCGGGGAGGGTAACTTTGAAAATTGTATCGATGGAATCGCCTGTAAACTTCTTTCCTTTGTCGTCCATCAAGTTCCATTGCACGTCGATGATCCCGTTGGTTGTCTTTCCCTGGATTGTGGTCAGATGTTCACCCGTGGGCGATTTCACGTCGATGCGATAGACGGCATTTGATTCAACCACGGTGGCGTACAGAGAAACGCCATCGTCTGTAACCCTTGGGGCATACGGGCTGAACTGGACGAGATTTGTGGAGACGAATCGGATGAGAGGGCCTTTAACGTCGACTGATTCGTGCGTTTTCATATCCGTACACAGCAACCCTGATTGGACATAATGTGTGCCCGACGAATCAAACGCCGTGTTCCAATCGAGCCGGCAATTGCCGTTTGCAGTGCGCTCGCATTCCTGCGCTTCCGTTTCTTCGCCGTCGACAAATAAATATAAATTCCCGAACTTGTGCAAAACGTCGTAGTTGATGGGAAATTCGAAGGTGAGGACCTGGGGATAATCTTTGTTGGTGATCGGATGCATCGTCAGCATTTGCTCAAGTGACATCAGGTTGGTGCCGAACGATGAATTTACATTGTGCAGCATCTTGCTTAACGACTGGCCGAGGAAATTGCGCTCTTTGATTTGCCCGGGTTTTTGCTGCCGGTAACGCTTTTCCATTCTCGCCATGCGTTTCCGCCGTTGCGACGCTTCGGCCTTTTCTTCTTCGGCAATTTTTTTAAGGCGCGCCTGTTCGCGTTGATTCTGCTGATTCTCAATCACCGCGAGCGATGCAGGCAGTGGCCAAACCAGGTCCGAACGCGGGTCAGATCGGCTTCGGCCGTCCGGTAAAACGTTCTCCCACGGATAACTTCGCGGCACGATGTTGCCGCCGTTATCGTTGCAATCGAGTCCAACGGAATACAGCAGAACGTTGTCGTCGATGAGCCGATACCGCAGGTTCTTTCCGTCCATGAAATCCACTGACGCTGAGTGTCCTTCATCTCGCGACAAAGATTCCAACTTCGCCGGATAGGCACCGTGTTTCAGCCGGTGCCGTTCCAAAGTAATCGCCGTGACAACGATGCGCCGGAGAGATTCTGCTTCCGCCGCACGACCGAGAAAGCCTTCAGGACCTGCCTGCATTTGAATTGCCATTTGTCGCGTTCGAATCCTGGCGATGACGGATGATCCATACTTCGATTCGAATAACGGCGCGTTTGTCACGCCGGGTAACTGGCGCATATGAAGCCAGTCTGGTGCGCGAATCGCCTGGCGGACCTGGGCTTCGCGATCAGTATAGAAAATCAACATCGCGCGCTCATCCTCGTAACTATCCACGTCGCGATAACGCAGGCGCCGATTGTACTCGCTGATCTGTGCGGCGATTTCGTCCGACGTGCCGCGGAGTTCCTCCGCAGGAATATTCTTTTCAAAGGGTAATTGACGTTCTGCTTCGCACAGGGCGGCCACGCTCGCACGCTCGAAGGCAATGGTGTCGGGCAAGCCTCTGAAAAAGTCCGCGGATTCCCATTCGCGCTGTAGCGCGGCCAGTTCTGCCTCCGACCAGTTGGTGCCGTGCAGGCATTGCCACGCCGAATCAAACGCAATCTTCACACAGTGGAATCGAACCAGATGCGAAACTTCCGCCGGTTCCGTTTGCCACGCGGTCGCGATGCGTGTCGCCGCGAGGAGGTTTGTCCATGCCAGCTCCCGATTAGCGTCATGAAGATTTAAAACCGCATTTACGCCGAGCTTTTGGGCTAAGGTTCGCAGCTTTGGCACATGTCTCAGCAACATGCCATCTCCGTGCTGCGCGATCAGATTGAATCGGATGGGACCAGCGAGCAGCGCCGCGCAGACCTTATCGAGCGTCGAACCATCTTTGAATTCCTCTCGCAGTGCTTCCCATGCCTCGGCAGTGGATTCAAGTGTGAAACCGTTTTGTCGAAGTTCGTCCAGTGGAAGTCCTGCCTTAACCAGCGCAACGGCGCTGTTGGACGACATAATCGGCAGCAGGTTCACAATTCGGGCGGGCGTAGCTGGCGTGATGTGGCCAGGTTCAGTGGCGGTGATGATCTCCTCACGAGCCTGTTCATCAGGCGTCGTTGAGAAGTTGAATTCTTTCAGGTCAGTTTTGACCCCGAGTTGCTGGAGATAGGCTTTGGTTTCGTCGAGCTGTTTTCGGGGATCGTCAGTCGCGCCTAAAATCGCGCACCCGAGGATGAAGACAAAACAGAAAGCCCATCGTGTCTTTGCCAAATACATAAA
>CBHWET010000380.1:0-4880 GCA_966112985.1 uncultured bacterium
CTTCGGCTGAGGAAAAATCGTTCCGGCACGGTGCCGGACACTTTTCCCCTGAGAATTTTTCATCCGGCGCCCGCGCCCGGGAGTTTTCCGGCGGACTTTTTTCCTCCGCAGGCGGGCCCGCCAGTTTCCGCTTAGCAATGTTTCATCCGCCCGAGGGTTCCTGACTTTCCGTCGACAAACGTTGGTTCAGCACGGTTCCGCGGCATTTTCGGATCGCCAGTAATTAGGGGAGCACCGAGTTGGGGGTGGGCGGATAACGGTGATCTCACGAATCGATGCTGTTTAATTGCACTAGGCCCCGAAAGGATCGCCGCAATCGTGTAAGAACCTCAAATGACGGAGGACGGCTTTTCTCCGAATGCGGGAAACGACGTGCATTCATTTCCAAACCGTTCATTTTTTAACAACATTTAAGGATTGTGTAAGTTCATAAACATTTAAGGACTATCACAAGATATATTAATATTGCATTAGCCGCCGTGAAGCCTTAAACTTCTTTCATAACGAATGAGCGTCGGAACTCCCCAAATTTCGATGTCAGCCAACTGAAAGCACAATAGCGAAGGAAATCCAACGGGAATGGCTCGAAAATCGGAAGCTGGGCTAACTCTTCTCGAGCTTGTAGTGGTCCTTGCTATCGTCGGGATTCTAGCCGGAATGTTTCCGGGCTCTTGCTCCAACGGCAAGCCCCGAGCGGCACGCATCAATTGCGTGAGCAGTCTAAAACTGGTCGGAACTGCTTATCGCATGTTCGCGTATGACAACAATGGCCTGTTCCCGGCTGAAATCTCCACGAATCAAGAGGGCACGAGGGAGTTTGTATTGGCTGGGGACGCGTTTAAACAATTTCAATCGCTCTCCAACGAACTTGGCTCGCCGAACGTGTTGGTTTGCCCGGCAGACATTCGGTTGCCGTCGACAAACTTCAACACGCTTAACAACTCCAATCTAAGTTATTTCGCCGGCCTCAATGCGACTTCAAATAACCCCGCGATGTTTCTGACTGGAGATCGCAACATTACGGTCAACGGTAACTCTTTCCTGAACGCGGTCGTCACGGTTCGTGCCAACGATGCCGTGGCCTGGACTCCCGATATCCACAAACTCGGTGGAAACATCGGCTTGTCCGATGGAAGCGTCCAGCAATACACATCATCCAAATTGCTTGAGGCCGTAAAACTGTCCGGCGCTACGCAGCGGTTGATCGTCCCGTAACTTGAAAGCAACAGACGAATGCGAATGAAGAGAATCCAAGCTTGGGTTTGCGTCGGAACCATCTGCATTTGCGCGATTTCATGGACAGCGTGGAATAGACCGTCGAATCTGGAGCTACGGCCCTGCGGTCATCCACGTGACCTTTTTGCAGGAATTACCAAAAATCTTCCAATTCCCCACGCACACCACGGTTGTTTTGCGATGGGCGTCGTCACGGAGTTGAAAATCTTGGAGGCTGCGCAAGCTGTCCATTTCGATAACCAAGGCGCGTACGCGCGGACCCTTGGCGAACTGACAAACGAGTTAGGTATAAAACTGGGGACTGGATACACCTTAAACATGGTCAGTGATGGAACCAACTGGTCGGCGACGGTAGACCAAACCGCAGGTCTCCCCGGAAATTACTTGCTCAGCAGCGACGGGACCATTTACTTCAGTCAACGCACCCCAGTAACTTCGAACGATGTAGTGTTGCGTTCATATCGGAGGTCGAAATGAGTTTCAGGGCGTTCACCGTGACTGAAAGATCATGTGCGGTTTGTCAGGAAAAATATCTTCTTGGTCCGTTTGATTTCGACTCCGGTACCTGCAAGAAGTGTACCCCGGGATTCTTTTGCGCCCCGCTTTGGCTGCGTATGACCTCAGCGGGAACACTGGCTCTCTGGAAGATGGAGATCATAGTTCATGCAATCTTTTTCCTGCTCTACTCTGCGCTGCTGGACGACGGAACGATAAGCACGCCGGGAATGATTTATTGCTTAACCGTTATTTTCTATTTCACGCTTCGGATTTGGAAAGGAAAGCGGAGCAACAAGGGGTTTCCGGTGTTGACGAGGATCCAGCGGCTTCTGCTCGTCCTGCTATTTATTTGGGGCAATGTGGAATTCCATATTCTTTTCGGTTTCACCCAAGGATTCAAATGACGTTGCGAAGAGCTGACCTATCGGGCGTTACCAGTTGCCGTCAGTCGCTCGGTAGAACGTTGCTACCACGGGCAGAGAAGCTGCGCGCCTTATCTCGACTCGGCGGTGTCCTTCTGAATGACGAATCCTGAGAAGATCGATTTGATATTGTCGAAGACCGACAACCGTTTCAGTCGCTCAATGGAATGCGTCGGCGAAATGCCGCGCGGACAGACATCGCGACAGTTGCCGAGAGTATGACAGCGGAAGGCGCCGTTCTCGCCAGTAACCAAAGAAAGTCTTTCACGTCGACGTCCATCGCGCGGATCAACCACCAAAGACAACGCGCGGTTCAGGGCCATCGGACCTACATAACGTCGATTCAACGTCACGACGGAGCATGACGAATAGCAGGCACCGCAATCGATGCATTGCGGTTGATGATTCAACGCTTTCCATTCCTTGCTGGCGTGTGGAATACGATGGAAATCGTTCTCGTCCAGATCTGCTCGTGGCGTGAAGTAGGGCAGGGTGCGATTGTACGAATCGAAAAATGGTTTGAGGTCGACCGCGAGATCGCGGACGACGGGGAGGTTGCGTAAAGGTTCGATGCGGAGTTGTGTGCCGACATCTTTCACCAACGTACTGCACGTCAGTCGCTCACGACCATTCACAACCATTGCGCAGGAGCCACACATGCCAACACGACAGGAGAATCGAAAGGCGAGATCAGGCGCCGCACCACGTTGTAAAGTGAACAACGTATCGAGGATGCTGGCCTTTTCCGAGACTTCGACTTCGTGCTCTTCAAAGCGCGGCGACCTGTCCGTTTCCGGGGCAAACCGCGCAATGCTGAGTTTAACTTTCGGCATGCTGCAAGGTTATGGGGGCGCAAATGGCGTTGCAACGGCTTTCGCGAAACCTGTGACGATTAACACTTTCGCCCCAAAAATCTTGTAGCTGTTTGCGTGAACGCTTAATACCTTTTTGGACCAAATTCATGGAAGTTGATGACAGTTTTTATTCGTTGATAGAGACCGTTTGTCGCGATCTCTACATCAAATCGCTGAAAGAAATTCCTCCCGACATTGTTGAAGCCATTCGCCAGGCAGCCGCCCGGGAAACGCGCGAAGTCGCCAAGAGAATTTTTTCCCACTATATCGAGTCGATCAATCTCGGGCGTGAAAAAGAAATGATGGTCTGCCAGGACACGGGTATTCCCATTTACTGGGTAGACATCGGTGGGAAGATGCGTTTCGACGGCGCGAAGCTGAACGAAGCCATTGTTCGCGGCACGGAACGCGCCACAAGGGAGCATCCATTACGTTCTAGCATTGTTTCGCCTCTGAAACGTGAGAATCGTCAGACGAGCACCGGCGAACGTATCCCGGTCATTAAATACGATTTCGTTCCGGACGGTGATCATATCGACATCCTGTTCATGCCGAAAGGTTCTGGTTCGGAGAACATGTCGTCCCTGAAAATGCTCGTGCCGGCGGATGGCATTAACGGCATTAAGAAATTTGTGATCGAGCAGGTTGTTGGCGCCGGCGCGAAGCCTTGTCCGCCGACGATTGTTGGTGTCGGTATCGGCGGTTCATCGGATTTGTGCATGGCGATGGCGAAGAAGGCGACGACGCGTCCGCTCGGTTCACGCAATCCTGACCCGCAGATCGCCGCGCTCGA
Source organism: uncultured bacterium (assembly GCA_966112985.1). Taxonomy (GTDB): domain Bacteria; phylum Verrucomicrobiota; class Verrucomicrobiia; order Limisphaerales; family JACDHS01; genus CBHWET01. The sequence continues at coordinate 3,804 of CBHWET010000380.1, forward strand.
ACAGGAAATTTTTGAAGTGATTAACCAGACAGGCATCGGGCCTCAAGGTCTCGGCGGTGATACCACGGCTTTGGCAGTTCACATTGAATCGGCGTGGACGCATATCACCTGCAATCCTGTCGCGGTGAATCTGCAATGTTGGCGTGCGGAACGGCGGCGCGCGAAAGTTTGGGCGAACGGAAAAGTCGAATTCGGATTCTAATATGGCCCATTTCCATTTCAAAACTCCATTAAGCGAAGCACAGGTTCGACAACTGCAGGTAGGCGATTCCGTGTCACTCGACGGCATCGTCTTCGGTGTTCGCGACGCGAATCTGATTCGTGTGTTCGATAAGAAAGTGGCTCCCCCTTGTGACTGGCATGGCGCTGCGTTGTTGCATACGGCTCCGAATGTCAAAAAGGTCGGTCCCGGTAAATACGAACCGATTTGTGTCGGCACAACAACGAGCATGCGCATGGACCGGTTTACGGAAGGCCTGCTGCGTGACTACGGTGTTCGCGCGATTCTCGGCAAAGGCGGTTTGTCGCAACAGAGCGCGGAACTGATGAAGCGTTACGGCGCGGTTTATCTGTCTGTTACCGGAGGTGCTGCTGCACTGGAAACGTTACAGATCGAAGAGATCGAGAAAGCTTATTGGGAAGATCTCATGCCCGAATGCATTTGGCAGATTCGCTTCAAGAACCTTGGGCCGCTTACCGTCGGAATTGATGCGCACGGGGGTAATCTGCAGTTGGATGTGCAAACTCAGGCTCAACAAAAGGCAGCAGAGCTGCTAAAGAAGATGGGTATTTCATGACAACTCCAACAGCAACGCAGCCAGCACGACGTTTTCAAAATTATCGCGGGACATGGGCGTGGTTGATCCAACGCGCCAGCGCGATTTGTTTGTTCCTCCTGATTCCGATCAAGATCTACACCGGTTGGGCGGCGAAAGATAAAGTTCCTTATCCTGAATCGTGGAGTGTCAGCGCAAAGAAGGTTCACCTGACTTCGGGCATTGATATCGCGCTTTTGCTGTTTTTCCTGCTACACGCGTTTTACGGCCTGCGCGTCATCCTGATCGACGTCGGTATTAT
>CBHWET010000381.1:0-4850 GCA_966112985.1 uncultured bacterium
CGTTTGAATTCCGGGAAGAATGGATTGTGAATCTTTTCTTCCGCAACGGTGGTCATCGGGCCATGACCGGGACAAAGAACCGTCGCATCGGGCAGACTGAAAATCTGTTGGCGATTTGTGCGCAGGGCATCGACGTACGAAATCATTCCGCCACCCATCGAACAGCAGAAGATCGCGTCGCCTACGACGGCGATAGGACGCTGCAGACCATGGATGACATAAGTAATTCCACCTTTGGCATGGCCACTGGTCAGACGCGTCTCGACATCCATGTTGCCAAGATCAAAAACTTTTCCGGCCTTAAATGGTTCGGCTCCTGCGAACTCTTCCAACTCACAAACATAAGCGGGAGCACCGCTCTTTTGCTTGAGCTTTTCCAATTCAACAACGTGATCGATGTGGGTATGCGTCAGGAAAATGGTTTTAATTTTCAGGCGATTGGCCAGGCAGAACTTGATCAACTCGGTGATGTCAGCGCCAGTATCGAAGACAGCGGCCTTCTGTGTGAGTTGATCGTAGATCAGATAATTGTTCACCGTCATATCCTGGTAAGTCGTCGTGAACATCACGACGCCCGGAACATTAACAGGTTCCGGATACCACGCCTTTTCGGCCAGTTCGATCAACTTGGTGACTTCGAGGTTGAGAATGGGCCCAATGCGGCGAAGAAGCGCTTCATTCATCTCACCTGACTTCAACTTGTTCAAATCGTCGACGGTGGTGCGTGCTGCGGCAGCCAGTGCCATGTCACTTAACTTGAAACCTTTTTGCGCCTTGGCAATGAGGTCGTTGAAGTTGTCTTCCAGTGGAATCTGTGCCATGGGATCAGGCTAGAAAGTCGGGGTACGAAAAGGAATCAAAAAGTTATTTCCAATCAACCTGCAACACCCCGGGAGCCGTCCTCAGCTGGTTTCCGACACGCTCCGGAAGTTCCACGAGTTTATTTCGTTTGAACCGCAATGAACATCGAATCGTGCGCGTCTTCTGGACCGAGTCGTAGGTGTATTCAACATGTTTGATGACGATGTGCAGGTCATTCAACAACTTGGCGACGTCACCAACAGAAATGCCGTCCAGTGTAGTCGTTATGCTCAGAAAAGCGTACCAGTCCCTTTTAATCAGGCTTTCGATGTAGCGCAGAAAGAAAACCGTGAACACCGCGAGGAGCAGCCCGATGAAGCCGAGCAGCAAATATCCCATGCCATAACACAGGCCGAGGATTGTTGTGAACCAGATCAGGGAGGCAGTGGTAACACCACGGACGAGATTGCCCTGCCGGAGAATAACGCCCGCACCAAGAAAACCAATGCCCGTCAAAATGCCGGCGCCAAGACGTGCGGGATCGGGATGCCATGTCGGACTGCGAAGATTACCTTCGAAACTATTGGCGTAGAACTGGTCCGAAAGAATCCCCGCCATCGCGGCCGTCATGCATACGAGCACCGTTGTCCGCAATCCGGCGGCGCGGCCGTGACTTTCCCGTTCCATTCCGAGAATGAATCCCGTCAGAAACGCCATTCCAAGGCGCGCCAGAACATCCGTAAAATCCATTGGCATGCGACAGAATCAATCGCGCCAATTTGCCCTAAAGAAAAGTAAAAATTATTGGGGCCGTTCGCCCGCAGGAAAGACTTCCTCAAAAAATTTGTAGGTTGTCTCGGTCATTCCAAGCTGTTCGTAGGCACGATGCGCTCCGGTATTTTGACCTTCAGCATACAACCGCAGGCCGCGCACATCCTTGTCGTGCTTTGCCAGATCGCGCACACAAGAATGCAGCGCACGATAAACGCCCCGCCGCCGAAACTCGGGCGCGACATAGACACTTTGAATCCACCAGAAAAGGCCATCGCGCCAATCGCTCCATTCGAAAGTAATTAACAGAGAACCAGCGATTTTTCCCTGGGATTCAGCAACAATGTAAAACCCGTACTCTGGCCGATCGAACAGCCGCTCCACACCCGAAGAGATAATTGCAGGATCGAGCTTTTTGGCTTCCGTTTCGCAGGCCAGGGCCACATTAAACGCAATAAGCGTCGCCCCGTCACTTTTAGTGGCGACGCGGCAGCTGAAATCTTCTGAGCCCATGTCAGGAATTAAATCGTCCAGCCTTTGCGATATTCACGTTGCAGGAAATTCGCCGCTTCCGGCGCATTCTTCGCCTTGGCGGCGGCGGCATCCCATTCAAGCTTTTTGCCGACACGATAGGCGACGTTGCCCAATTGAACGGTCTCGGTAAGAAGCGCTCCGTATTTGAAATTGCACGACGTCGGTTTGCCGTACTTGCAGCCCTCAAACCATTCGTTGTAATGCCCGATCGAATTGGGAATCGATTCGGGTGGTGGCGTAAATCCGGCAAATTTATCCGCAGGGAGCATTTTATATTTCGAATAATCAGCGATGAGCGTCCCCTTCTCGCCGACAAACAAAACGCCGTTACGCCAATCGTCGACCTTAAGCTCGCTCGCGAGTTCCGGCTTCCGCCCACCCGCTTCAACCCCATCATACCAAACGAGATTAACCGGAGGCAGATCGCCGCGACTCGGAAATCCGTACTTGGCAATCAACCAAACAGGCGTGACTTCCGCGTCAACTGGCGGGCCTTCTGTTTCGATTGTCGTGGGTAATTGCAGGTTCAATGCCCAGAAAGGCAGATCCAAATAGTGGCACCCCATATCACCAAGCGTGCCGCTGCCGAAATTCCAAAAAGCTCGCCACCCTCGAGGATGATATGCCGTGTTGTAAGGCCGCTCCGGCGCCGGCCCCATCCAAAGATCCCAATGCAGCGATTTTGGAACTGGAGCGCTTTTCGGAGTGCCACCATACCGGGATTTCTCGATCCAGATATGGACATCGCGCACATGGCCGATGGCGCCGCTTTGAATGACTTCCACGACGCGTCGATAGTTATTCGTCGCATGAATCTGCGTTCCCATCTGCGTCGCAAGCTTCTTGTTCTCTCCAGCAAGTTTCGCGATGAGACGGGTTTCGTGAACGTCATGGGTCAGCGGCTTTTCGCAGTAAACGTGCCGACCCGACCTCAACGCAGCAGCCGTCGCGAAGGCATGCGTGTGGTCGGTCGTGCTGATGACAACAGCGTCAATATCCTTTTGCTCCAGTAACTTTCTGAAATCGTTATAACGTTTCGCCTCCGGAAACTTTTCCCCGGTTTCGGCAAGATATTTGTCATCGATATCGCAAATCGCGACGATGTTCTGTCCTTGCACACCGGCAATATTGGACCCGGCGCGATTATGCGTGCCGATAATCCCAATGTTTAACTTGTCGTTGGCGGACTTGCCCTGCCCAAAAGACGAACTGCGTCCGATGTAAAAGGCGGCACCGGCAATGGCTGAACTGGCAAGGAACCGACGGCGGGAGATATTCTTGTTCATGGTTAGTTCGACGTAAACGGAGGCGGATTAGTTAAAAAAATGTGCGAAGAGAGATTTGGACGCTCAAATCGCGGGAAAAGCAATCTGGGATTTTGTATCGCTATGACCAATCGGAAGCCTGGCTAGTAGCGCGGCGCTTTCGGATCGACGTCTGTCGACCATCGATCAATACCACCTGCAAGATTCCTCAGTTTGGTAAAGCCGAAATGTTTCAACTGGCCAATCGCATTCAGGCTTCGAATACCATGGTGGCAATAGACGACGATTTCCTCATCCTTCCATTGTTCGATTTCATCGACTCGCGAAGCAAGCTCGCCTAGAGGAATCAATGTCGAATCGGGCAATGCGACATACTTATTCTCGTCCACTTCCCGCACGTCGAGTAGATGCGGTCGTTTCCCCAAACGAATTTGTTCCGCCAGTTCAACGGGTGAAATCTGAAAGTTCATTGGTGAACCGGCGATCGATTACTGATTGAGGCCGGCCAAGTACCGTTCCGCATCAATCGCCGCGGCGCAACCCATGCCGGCCGCTGTGATTGCCTGGCGATAGACGTGATCCGAACAATCGCCTGCGACAAACACACCCGGAACATTTGTTTCGCTGCCACGGGTCGGGATGACGTAGCCATTTTCGTCCATGTTGATAGCGCCTTGGAAAACCTGCGTATTCGGGACGTGACCGATCGCAACGAAAACACCAGCGCAATCGATCACCTTTTCTTCACACGTCTTCACGTTCTTCACGCGAACGCCGGTGACCTTGTCTTGCTGCACATCGAGGACATCGGTGACGACTGAATCCCAGATCGGCTTAATCTTTGGATTCGCAAGCGTGCGCTCCGCCATAATTTTCGACGCACGTAATGTGTCGCGGCGATGAATGAGATAAACGACCGAGGCAAAGCGCGTCAGGTAGGTCGCTTCTTCGCAGGCAGAGTCGCCACCGCCCACAACAACCAGCGGCTGATTTCGGAACATCGGCAATGCACCGTCGCAGGTGGCGCAATAAGTAACACCTTTTTTCTCGAGTAACTCTTCGTTCTTCAGCCCAAGGTGACGGTGCCCTGCTCCACTGGCGATGATGATGGTTTCCGCCTGAATTGGCTCTCCGTCAACGGTCAGCACAAATGGCTTCTTTTTCACATCCACGGCTTCAACGGTGCCGTATTTGATACGTGCGCCGAAGCGTTCAGCCTGCTTTTGCATACGCGTCATCAACTCAAAACCATCAATGCCTTCGGGAAAGCCGGGGAAATTCTCGACGATGCTCGTGGTGGTCAGCAAACCGCCAGGCATAACGCCGGTCAGAACGAGAGGATTCAAATTCGCGCGCGCTGTGTAGAGGGCAGCAGTAAGACCGGCGCAACCGGTTCCGATGATGACGACTTTTTCCATAAAAGAGGGACGCAAAATAAGTTTCCTCCCGCCCAATGGCAAGCATTGCCGCTGTCTTTTC
>CBHWET010000382.1:0-4827 GCA_966112985.1 uncultured bacterium
TCTGGGGCGAATACTATCAGGGTTACCAGTAAAAAAGTTGCGAAGTCGGGTTGTCAAGTCGGACGAAAAACCGTAAAATACTTAGGAAATGGCGCGAAATCTCCATCCAACCGTTGAGATGAAGCTGCTCCGGCTGCCGGAACAGCAACGGCTGGCACTCCGCAAAGCCGCGCGCGATCAATGGTTGGGAGTTGACCTGCAGAGCCTTACTGTCGAAGAAGGCAAAGCTTGGATTCACTACATGTTTCTTTATCGGGAAGAAATTTTGGCTCGACCAAACAACTGAATCCGGGTTTTCAGCGCTCGACGACTTCCGCTTCCGGTATCGACAATTCGTTCTCCTTCTGTTTGGCTCGCGGCGCGCCTTTTCCTTTCAACCTCAAAAACGGTCGCTCAACGACATAATATGACATTGAGGCCACGAGGATGGTGACGGCTGAAGCTACAACAAATTGAACCTCGATCGGGTATCCTTTAAGGCGTTGCTGGACAGGCCATAGGGTCATCTGCTGGTAAAGATATAAAGGGTACGATATCCGGCCGATAAACCGCATCGGAGCCGAATCGAGCCATTTCCAGATGAAACTTCCGCTGAGTGCGACAAGTTGCACAATCAATATAGCCAGGAGCACTGGTTGAACCGCAAAACCAACGACGTCGCGATAACGAGGAATGAATAGTCCACCGAATTTGACGCTGCTTACGACCAGAAAAAGGGTGACGAGTGGTAATATGGCATGACGGATTAGCATCTCCCAAATCCGCATACCGACGCCGCGTTTGATCAAAACTGCGGCGAGGCACCCGACAAGCAAATTATCACAACGCGTCTCAAAAGACGCGTAGATATAACTTTGATCAACGTCGAATCCATAGCAAAGAACAGCGCGGAACAGCCAGACAGCGCCGATCAGCGCCAATAACCCGTTGGTCATCTTCCGCAAATCGTGCCTCCAGAGCAAAAAGAGCGCGGGCCACAGAAGATAGAACTGCTCCTCAATCGCGAGCGACCATGTATGGCTAAACGCATTTGCGGGGTGATGGTTCAAACCACTGTAATAGTTTCCAACAAAAACCAGCGCACTAGCGGCATTTCCCCATGGAATCGTCTTTTTGGCCAAAAAGAGTAGAATCATCACACCAATCCAGTAGGCGTAGAATGCCGGGAAGATTCGCAATGCGCGGCGCTTATAAAAGCCAGATAGTGAAATCGTCCCGGTCATCGCGCGTTCACCCAGGAGCAGCCACGTGATCAGAAACCCGCTCAGGACGAAAAATGTCGATACGCCGGGAAACTGGTCGGCACCAAAATGGTACCAGATCACTGAGAAAACGGACACGGCACGAATTCCGTCCAAGGCCGGTATGTGCTTCTGCTCCAATCTCTTCTGGAGATCTAAAAACGAGACCATCAACCGCCGATTATAGCAAGCGGGTGAACAAAACAAACTCCTAAAGTGAAAAATTTCGGTCTGTATGCCGAAAGAGCCCTCAACGAGGCGGAAACTACCCAGATAAGTCTCATTTTTGCGGTGCTGTGTTGGTCGACACGGGCGTTGGAACCACGACTGGACAAATTTCGCCCATAATCATCGGCTTATGGATCCCAACCCATCCTTTAACCTTCCACATGGCATCATCGACCTTGTTCTTTACATCGCGAACCACAGGTGAGTCAGACGCGCCAGAACTGCGCACTTTTCTGGCAAAGGCAGCAGTAACGAGCAGCAGGAACAGGGCGCCCACCGAAACCGCAATGCGCCTGAAGGTGTGTCGTTGACGAGCAACGCCCCGGGGACAGTTTTCAAGCAACATTCTTCCGTCACTTCGTTTGTAGAGGCGAGCGCAAACTCGTCCTTTCGCCTCACCAATGAGCGCAGCAACTTGTTCGGGCTCCATCTTAGAAAAGTCATAAACCGATTTCTGGCATTGTGCGCAGAACCTCTGCCGCTCGTTACCCTCCATATCCTCCCAACGCGCTGAGCACGGGGAGGCAATCTTGATTTCCATGGCTTTCATCGTGCTTAAGTTGGACGGAGAAGATTCTGAAATGCTCCCGTCGCCAATAGTCTGCGTTTCGAGGTAAAATAACTGTTGCTCCCCCGGCCTTTTTCACGTAGTTTCCGGCTCCTTTTCGTCGGGGTCCCGACGGGAGGGCAAACGGCCTCAATCTGTCTTCGTGTGAAGATGGGCGGCCACAATAACACTAAATAGAAATCCCGTTTTCCGCGGGATGGCTCGTAAAACGAGTCTGTAACAAAGGAAAAATGACAAATATCGGTATTAAGGAACTGTTGGACGCTGGCGTTCATTTCGGACATCAAACCAAGCGTTGGAACCCGAAGATGAAGCCTTACATCTTCGAAGCCCGTAACGGCATTCACATCATTGACCTCAGCAAGTCGCTCACCCAGCTCCAGGCTGCCTGCGAATTCCTGAGCAAGACAGTCAGCAAAGGCGGCAAAGTTCTTTTCGTCGGCACGAAGAAACAGGCTCAAGAAGCCGTTCGTGAAGCCGCGAAAGCTTGCGATCAATACCACGTCACCGAACGTTGGCTCGGTGGTACGTTGACGAATTTCAATACGATCAAGAAGTCGATTGCCCGTTTGAAGCAGTTGGAAAAGATGGAAGCTGACGGCAGCATCAACGACTACGGCAAACAGGAACAAGCTGTTTATCGCCGTGAAAAAGAACGCCTCATCAAGTATCTCGATGGCCTCCGTGGCACCGTTGAAAAATTCCCGGCTGCTATGTTCGTCATCGACGTCAAGCGTGAACACAATGCGATCGCCGAAGCGCGTCGCTTGAATATTCCTATCGTCGCAATCGTGGATACGAATTGTGATCCTGACCTGATCGATTATCCGATCGTTGGCAACGACGACGCGATTCGCTCGGTTCGCTTGATCCTGACCACGGTTGTCCAAACGATCGTTCAGGCTAAAGGTGAGCATGATGCGAAGTATGCTCGCCGTAAGACCGGTGGTGAAGGCAGCGAAGACAAAGAAGCTGCTGCAGCTGCCGCTCCTGCGCCTGCGGTTTAATTAAGGTACTCTTTACGGAACGCGAAGTTGATCCTTCGCGTTCCGCTTCCTCAACTTCAATAAAATTTAGGACTGATTTATGGCTGAAATTACTGCTGCTGCCGTTGGTAAATTGCGTGAAGCAACAAACGCCGGTTTGATGGATTGCAAGAAAGCTCTTAGCGAAGCAAATGGCGATTTCGATGCCGCCGTTGATATTCTCCGCAAAAAGGGTGCCGCATCTGCCGTCAAGAAAGCAGATCGCGAAGCGAAAGAAGGCGTTATCGCCCAGCATATTGCTCCCGGTTCCAAGGTCGGAATTCTGGTCGAGATTAATTGCGAAACCGACTTCGTCGCACGCAATGAAAGTTTTAAGGCTTTCTGTGACGACGTTGCGAAGAAGCTCGCGAACAATCCTTCTGCGGACGTGGAGTCTGACCGCGTCGCGGCCGTCGCCAAGATTGGCGAAAACATTCGCATTAACCGTCACCATCGCATGGAAGTGCAAGGGAACGGTTTGGTCGCCGCTTACATCCACACCGGCGCAAAAGTCGGCGTGCTTGTCGAAGTCGGCGCGAACAAGGAAACGACTGTTCAGAATGAAGAATTCAAGCAACTCGTTCGCGACATTACGCTCCAGATCGCCGCTGCAAATCCAACCGCTGTGACACGCGCCGAAGTTCCGGCCGATGTGATCGCGAAGGAACGTGAAATCGCTGCGCAGTCAGATCGTTTGAAAGGCAAGCCGGCCCAGGCAATGGAAAAGATCCTCCAGGGTATGCTGGACAAGTATTTCCAGACCGTCTGTTTGCTCGAACAGGGTTTCGTGAAGAAGAATTCCGAAATTACGGTGAAAGAACACGTCGCCAGCGTCAGCAAACAGCTGGGCGACGAAATTTCCGTTCGCCGTTTTGTTCGTTTCCAGGTCGGAGAAGCTCGTACGGCCTGATCCTCTCGTCATTTAACCGAACCGGACTTCGGAAGAAGTCCGGTTTTTTTATTTGGCAGCACCGGTTGACGACTTACCCTGCCGCTGTTAGAAACTCCGCCGCGCCATGAAGCTTGCTGCCAAATCCCGAATTCCGAAAAACAAGAAGTCCGCCCCGAAATATCGCCGCATTTTATTGAAGTTAAGTGGAGAGGCTTTAGGAGATGACAAAGGTGGCGGAATTAATCCATCCGCCGTGCAAAACATGGCCGAACAAATCGCCGAAGTGCGGGAACTCGGTGTCCAGGTAGTCATTGTTATCGGTGGTGGAAATATTTTCCGCGGACTGGCCGGCAGTGAACGGGGTATCGACCGTGCAACCGGCGACTACATGGGGATGCTCGCCACGGTTATCAATTCGCTCGCGTTGCAGGATGCTCTTGAAAAGATTGGCATCGCCACGCGCGTGCAAACTGCGATCACCATGTGGCAGATAGCCGAACCATTCATCCGCCGTCGTGCTGAACGCCATCTCGAGAAAGGCCGTGTCGTTATCTTCGGCGCTGGAACTGGTAATCCATATTTTTCGACCGATACCGCTGCAGCACTGCGCGCGAATGAGATCGGTGCAGAGGTGATTCTTAAAGCGACGAAAGTCGACGGGATTTACGACAGCGATCCGAAGAAGAATCCAAACGCGAAACGGTTTGCGCAGGTTTCGTATCTTGACGCGCTGCAGAAGCAATTGAAAGTCATGGACTCCACGGCATTTTCTCTCTGCATGGACAACAAGATGCCGATCATTGTATTTGATTTATTTAAAGCGCATAACTTGAAGCGCGTTGTTATGGGTGAAAAAGTCGGGACGCTTGTCAC
>CBHWET010000383.1:0-4795 GCA_966112985.1 uncultured bacterium
CAGCTTAAAAATTAGCACTTGAGAAATCAGACCGTGTTTTACCGGAATTGTAAACATTTACTTTTCATAGGGGGAAATGATGGTGCGGCTGTCTTTTGTCATCGTTGGATCAAATTCCGCGGGCCTCGACGGTGTTTCGGTGCTGCACAATTAACATATCGCCCGTTAAAATGAAGGATCCGGCACCGACTTCCCGACGCAGCTTCGCAGTTGTCCCCTTCCCCCTCGCCCGCACGCTAAAGCGTGAACTCCAACGAAAAAGCGGAGCCGCCTTTCGACGACTCCGCTGTGCATTATCTGTTTTCGTTTATCAACGTTCAGAGGCTTACCCCATCGCCCATTGCCTCTGGCCTTTTCGCATATTGTTTATGCATGCGTCACAACAGTCACCGCCGGGGAACGTAGGCTTTCGCCGCCGTTGTTCACCGCTGAGACCTGAATCTCTACCGTCGCATTCGCAGGCAGGTTCTCGATCGTGAAGTCGAGGTCCGCCGGCGAACCGACAGCCACGTAATCTTCATCCACACCGATCACCTTCTTGAACACGCGATAGTATTCGGCACGCGCCGAGGCACTCCACTTCAACGCTACTCCCGTCGGACCAATGAACATCGCTTGCAGATGTTCAATCTGGTCCGGCGTTTCGGTCGCACCTGGCATATTGAGTCCGAAGGACAGCCAACGTGGATCCAATGGACTGAGCGTATTGTTCAGTTCACCGATCAAGCCGCGGATTCGATTCCGCATCGTTTCCGCCGCCTGATCACGCGTGTTCAATAAGGCCTCTACTTCGTCGTTTTGCGTGTTCACGTTGAACTGCGCAGCCACGAGCTGGTCGTAGAGGACCTGGCATTGAGCCGCCGTAATATTGCGCGATTCATCTTCATGCTCCGGATGAGCTGTGAAGTATGCTTTGAACTTAATAAGCACTAACGATAACTCTTCCGTCGTGCGTGGGATTACGATCGAACCAACCAGACCCAACACGTCGAAGGCTTGCGAGTATTCGTTGCCAAACACTGGTTTGAGGATGTCACGGCCGAGCATCAGAAATGCGCGGACTGTAACGATCATCGCTGCCAGTGCCGAACGCTTATTGGCAAGAACGACCTTGCCGGCGTCGTGATTAGTGCACGCTGTCGTTAGCGCGTCGGCGTCCGTGCCGATGTTAACTGCTGTATTGTGCAGCAGTGGAATACCCGCGCCTTTGGCGATCGCGGCGGCTTTGATCGTGCCGGCCGAACCGAGAAGCGTCGGGATTGTTTTTATTTCTTTCTGTTTCATAACTTTCTCTCTTTCTACTGATTTGCATTTCGTTCGGGAGCCGATGCTGCGGCGCAAAAACAGTTGTGCCACTTCATTCAGCCAGGCGTAATTGCCCGCGGACGTTCGTCCATTCCGATCTTCCATGCGTTTACTGACTACTGACTGCGCCCGCACGCCAAACGAACTTCAAACTTCAAACAGTTCAAACTTCAAACTTGGCGCGCAACGCGCGACACGAAGCACGCCGCTGTCGGCTGCGAACAACATTGTTCGACCAGCCCGCGACTGGTGTGGGTTTTCTACGTCCACTCCCGGTCTTCGCGTTATCGCATGAACGACTCGCGTTCATTTGATGGGCAACAGCATAAAGACCGGGGTCGACCAGTTTGTGGTCGACCCCCTCAAAAAGTTTTAAAATTCTTGCCGCAGTTTTGCCTCGTGTTTGCAGGCACTTGGTGAGTTGCAACGGGAAAAGAGCCGTTTCAGTAAGATTTATTTTTCAAGAAAACCGAAAATGAACGTCTTTCCCGTAGCATCGAACGTGAGTTCGATCATTTTTTATTGTCACAAGCGTTACCCCAAAGTGACTTTGGCAGACAAAAATTAGCAAGAGCGGACTCACGTCCGCTGCTACCAAATTGAGTAGCATCCGGCGTGAGCCGGATCATTTCTCCCTTCCGTAAGAACCACTCAATGGCGGGCGAACAATTGCCCCCGCATCGGGCGCGAGCGTCGCCGTATAAATCTTCCAGAACTTCGACCAAAAGTCTGACTTCAACGGGTGAAACGTTGGATACCCCGGAACCACAGCGCCGCAAAATCGCCACTCCTTCGGATGCGCCACCAGTTCCTCTTTGCGCGCGTTGTCGATGACATAGAAACAAACTCGGGCGAAAGCGTCGCGTTTGCGTTTCTCCTGACGCAGAACCTGATCGTGTGCCTGGTGTTGGAAACGACACGGCCGCAGCAGCGGTCCAAGGTGTTCCCGAAAAAATTTGATCGCCTTCTTTTGGTCGGACTCCCGGCGCACGCCCATCCAAACCAGATGCATATGATCCGGCATCAGACAATAAGTCGGACAAAAAATTCCCTCACGCGTGAGGGCGTGAAGCATGATCTCCCGAAATTGCGCATGAAAAAGATCGTTGAGCCAGCCGTTTCGACGCATCGCGATTGGCATTGTCCAATGAACCACGGAGTCTCCGAGGTAATATTCTTTAGGCAGACGGGGCAAATAAAAACTCCGGTTTGTCTGCCCGTCGGTTTGTGACAATTCCAAATTCACTCGCGCAACGATAGACCTTACAAGGTCGGTGGCGATTCATTTCCGCAACACCGAGATGGAGCGGACTCACGTCCGCTGCTACCAATTGGGTAGCATCCGGCGTGAGCCGGATCATTCTCTTTAACGGACAGCGCTCCCGATCCTACACCTGCTTCAACAAAAATAGTCCGAGCCGACTCACGTCGGGCTGCTACGGCTTCATCTCTTCCCCGCTGATCATATTATTGCGCACCATCGCCATGGCGGATGAGAGGACGGATTGCCGCAACTCCATTGGCTCCAATACCGTAAACTCCCCGGGATGCCCTTTAAGCATCTTTTCAAATTCCCATAGTTTCTTTAAACGCAGGTGCAATTCGAACGAACCATCCGGAAGGGTCACTCGTTTGGTTTCGCCTTTCCAAGTGCGCTCACGGAACAGGTAGGAGAACTTCTTCGCAAAACGGACCACCACTTTGTATTTCTTTTTGCCGCCACCAGCGATGCCGAAGTTTCCGTCGAGGAATTTTTCAACGTCGAAGTCGGGTGGAATTTCGTATGACTTACCCGTTTCGTTCAAGTCCCAGATGCGCGTGGCGCAGAACGTCACCTCTCCGCCGCGCTGATGACACTTGGCGATGAAATAAATCATCTCATTTACCAACCGCACGTCGTACACCTCCACCACCCGCCAATCCGGTGGGTTCGGATCGGTTTCGTATTTCATATTGAACTGTCGCCGCCGCTGATAGTAATCGAGCAGCTTTTTCAACACTCCCTTGCGATAAATCGGCCTGCTGACGACATCGAAGGAAATCGAATCATTCTCACGATCTTTGCCACCACTCAGTTCCGGCAGCATCAGCGAAAGCTTCTCATAAATCTTCATCGCCTTGCGGCCGAGCCCGGTATCGGGTGTCGTCTGCAACGCTTTAGCCGCAATCTTCAACACGCGCAATTCGCCTTCCGTAAATGGAATGTGCAGCGTGTTCTTTGGTGCCGTGACTTGTTCCTTCAGCCGATACGAATGCCGCTGCGGGATGTAATCGATCTCAATTCCATGTTCCAACCTCAGAGCCTTGATATCGCGAACGACCGTAAACGTGCTGGTCTCCAACTTTTCCGCCAGCAACGTTTTGGAAAACTCCCGGCCCGATTGCAAAATCGCGAGCAGTTTATTCTGCCGCGGCGGAACCTTTCTTGCCCCGTAAGAAATGAGGTGTTGTTTGGAATGCGCCTCCGCGCCCGTGGTTTTCTTTGGCTGTTTTCCCATAAAGCCCGCGAGAGTAATTTCGCGTCACCAGATGGCAAGAGGAAGAATAGACATCGTCCCGGAAGTTAGCGAAAGTCTGCGGTCTTTCCGTTAACTTTCTAATCAACATCTATGAAACTTGCGTTTGCATCGTTAAAAGTGCACGTAACTAAAGCGAAGTGGACCGACACTATTCATTGTAATGGAGACCTGGTAGACAATGAAGTTTCGGTAGGGACGTTCACCCGTACTCCGACGGACCTTGTTATTGTTCTCAGAAATGGTGAAATTCACCTGGTTGGAAACCTTCCCAATACCAAATATGGCGGGTCTGGTATTTTAGAATGGGAGAAGCGCCAACTTGCATCGTTCACCTGTCCGGATCCAAGTACGAGCTGGCAGTTCACCGCATGCCCATCAGGTCCCAATGTGTTGATTGAAATCCCAGGTATTGCAGACAAACTGACAGGTTGGGGATCCAATCGAGAGCAACTGGTCAAAAAGTTTCAGTATTTGCTCAGATCAAACATTGAAATTCATTGTAACGGTATTTGTCTACGGAGCCCTAGCTTTGAGATAACGGACCGTCCTCTTTTGAACGACGAAGAACAAAAGGTCTTTAATGAAATCCTCCCTTTGGAAACACAGATTCAGGTGCTGTGCGGAATCGTACTTGTTCAAACGACATTTGGTGTGAAGTTTGTCACGTAGCTGCGTCGGTGTAGACAATTGTTAAGACAGTCAATCCCCGTCGAAAAATCGCTAAGCGTCTCAGTTACAGCCTTGTAGAAAGTGCTTCGACGCGTAGCTGACTGAATTCCAGCCTGAAAATGAGGCTTCGACGCGGTCGATGATCTACTTTCAGGCTGAAAATGACCCTTCGACCGTGTCGATGAGGCGTTTTCAGGTTGAAATTACCCCTTCGACGGCGGCGATGACCCGATTTCATCCTGAAAATGGTGCTTCGACGGCGTCGAAGACTCGTTTTCAGCCTGAAAGTGGGGCTTCGACCG
>CBHWET010000384.1:0-4783 GCA_966112985.1 uncultured bacterium
ACATCCACGAGATACGCAATCTGGGTAAACGTGAAAAACGAAATGGCCAGCGGCAAAATGATGTCAAACTTATGAAAATCGTGCTGCGAGACGCGTCCCACCATTTCGAGGATGAAATTGGTGTATTTAAAATACCCGAGTAACAGCAGGTTCGCCGCAACCCCAGTCGTCAGCAGGATTTTTCCCAGCCGCTCGTGTCGAAACCGAATCCCCTCAGCCAACCCATAATTCATCAGAATCGAAAAGATCAGCAACGGAAGATACTCCACCTTCCAATAGCCGTAGAAAAACAGCGACGCCACCGCCAGCCACACTTTGCGAGTGGACCTGTATTGAACGGGAATCGAAAAGAAAACGAGCAGCGTGACCGGCAGGAAAACAAAAATGAATTGCCACGCGCTGAAAAGCATTGCGGGGATAAATAGCCAGTGCGCTGCAACGAGCCAATCAAAAACCCTGTGCTGCGACCGCTTTTATCTCACCGGAGCGGCAGCATCCGATGGATTGGCGTCGGATACGGTGCATCCAATCCTTTGGCCGTGTACCAGAGGATACGATTTAATTCATCCTCCGGTGCCTCATCGTATTCACTGAAATCCATTCGGCTCGATTCTTTCGCGAAAGGAGAGTGCTTCGTGTTCTTCGCCATCAGATCGACCTGCGGCATTTTCGGGGTGTAAGGCGTGATATGCGGTGATTTCTGAAACGCATTAAACATTGGCGTTGCACCGGCGTCGTACTGAGTAAGCGGAGGCAGCCCGAGAATTAATTCCATTGTCCGCAGCATGCTCGCTGTCGTGTAAAATGTGCTGTCCACAAACTGGCGTTTGCAATAAGGGCTGATCACGAGACCGACGGTGCGATGAGCGTCCACATGGTCCGGGCCATTTTGAGCATCGTCTTCAATGACGAAAATCGCCATCTCCTTCCAGAACCTGCTTTTGCTGGCAGCCTCAACGATCCTTCCAAGGCCGAGATCATTGCTCCCGACTGAAGCATCCGGCGTATAGGCGCCTGGCGTCGTTCCACTGGTGTGATCTTCTCCCAAAGACATAATCGTGAATCTGGGCAAGATGCCTTTCTTCTCAGCGACACGAAGGTCATCAATCCAACTCTTCACGCGGTCCATATCCCGCCCGCCCTTCCAAGTGCCACGGTTTGCGGTTGGAACCCGTTTTGCGCCTTCGCCGTAATTCTTAAAAGTTACACCATTTCGCCGACACAGGTCCCACAAATAACCAGCCGCCGGCGTATCCATTTCATCATTCCCCGGGACGACGCCATGCCGTGAATACGACGACATCCAGTTCCGCTGGCGATAATCGGTAACAATCGCCGCATCGCACCAACTGTGTCCGTCCAAACTGACTTCCCCATTGCAGTAAAGATTGTCGAACAACACGTAATCACGCGCGATCTGATGATGGTTCGGAGTCACGCGTTCGCCGTAGATCGTCAGATTCGGATCTCCATTTCCCGCCGGCTTGCCTTCGTGATCCTTGAAATCGCCCAGAACCTGGTCATAGGTGCGATTCTCCTTGATGATGTAGAGGACGTATTTGATCGGGCAGGGTTCGCCAATGACATCCGGGATGACGGATGAACTCTTGATCGGCGCATTCCGGAAGTTGTTCGATGTAAACGGAGAATTGCGACGCACCTGCACGGTATATTCGTGCATCTGCTTTTCGGTTGGCCGTTTGATGAATGAGACCGCTCCCTCAACGGTCCGCGCAATGTAATCAAATGTCACTTTGCCAACCGTGCGCACTTTCTCCTGTTGGGCAGGAAAATTTGCGCGTGAACGCAAACCTTTTCCATTGCCGACAAACAACGTTCCATTATCCGGGCTCACCGCCAACGCCGTCGGATACCAACCAACAGGAATAAAACCTTCCACGACCGATACGCTCGGTTCCGTGATGTTTACGACCGCCACATCGTTATTGTCCGCGTTGGCAACGAAAAGCGTTTTGCCATCCGGAGAGACTGCGAGCGCATCGGGCGTGCTGCCTTCCGGCGAGTCGGGGTACAATGATGTGGAAATAATTTCGCGAGCCGCTTCACGGGGACGACGTTTTGGAGAAGCTTCCGCCTTCTCTTTCTCCACCGTTCGAGTATCGATGACATGCACGGAGTTATCGCCTGCGCACGCAATAAACATTCTGCCGTCACGTGACAGCACCATGTCGTTCGGACGCAATCCGACACCAAAGTCGCGCAGCCGCCTGTTCGTTTTAACATCAACGACAGAAACGCTGCGGCTTCCCCAGTTGCTGACATACAGATGGTCGTTATTGATTCCGAATGCGCAGCTATGCGGGTGTTGCCCCACTGGAATCTGCATTTCAATCGCGAAAGTTTCGGGATTCACGACGAGGATTTCGTGAGCGCCTTCGTTGCAGATATAAATCTTTCCGGTGACAGGATGGACGGCGATGCCGGCAAAAAACGACGTGTGCGCTCTCGATAACTGGATGGTCCTTTCAAAAGTAGCCGTCCCGTTGGCGTATTGAAATACGTGCAGTTTTCCCCAGCCGGAGCCCGACACCAAAATCCGTTTACCATCGCGAGTAAAAGCGACCCCGTTCCAACATTCCTTTAACGGAAAGAATTGCGTCACCCGTTTTTCCACCGGATCCAGCAAAGTCAATCCAGTCGCGTTGTAGCCGCCGTTTACCGCCACGAGTCGTTTGTGATCGGGTGCGACGATCATCTTCAGGGGCATATCGCTGACGGTGACCGATTCTCCCGCGGGTGTGACTCCCCAGCCATTGAAGAGGAAAGTGTCACTCGGCGTCAGTCCTGCTTTTTCTCGGACAGCAGGCGAATTGACGGCTTCCTCAGCCGAACGTGTCGGTGACGAATCACCGAAAGACGTGGCAGCGACACTGAGAAAAACGGACGAAAGAACAAGTCGACGAATCATGATGATTTGCGGCGGCGGCGTTGTTTGAACTCTCCAGACACATTGCAATGGACGGACAGCGCCACGGCGTGGTTACCGGACCACGTCAGGCGTCCACGCGGTATAAAGACAAATCATACGTCGCTTAACAATTCTGTATTGGTGACCCGGAAGCTTCTCGATGGTTTCATCACTATTTTCAGTGGAAGCCGATACGGTTCCAGCACATCTTCTCCCTCACCTTAATCCTCTCCCGCTGGGAGAGGAAAGTCCTGGTCGCCGCCTTATTAGAATTTGGATTTCAACTCTAGATGCCGCGCGCGGGTCCGCCGTAGCAAATACGCGGGAAAGTTTTTCTCCTCTCCCAGTGGGAGAGGATTAAGGTGAGGGAGAACACGCTCTCAAATACCACAAGTTTGATTGTTTTCAGGACCATCCGATCATTGGGTCTTCTTGGCGACCCGCTACATTGTTCCTCTGTTCCACCGAAAACAGCGAGGAACGTTCTCGATTCTTCCATCCTCCCGAATCGGGACTTGGACATTTATTAATTTTAGGTATGTTTCAATCAACCCCTGGGAATTCTGATGTTATGAAAAAATTATCTCTGGCACTTCTTTGTGCTGTTTTGATGGCCGGGTTCGAATCGCAAGCTGCTGACAAACAAAAAGTCGCTGGCCCTTTGCTCGACGGAATGGGTCACCTGAACTTTCCCATCTCCACACAATCGAAACTGGCGCAGCGCTACTTCAATCAGGGGCTGACGCTGACGTACGCCTTCAATCACAAGGAATCCATTCGCTCTTATCGCTCCGCCGCACAACTCGACCCGAATTGTGCGATGGCTTTTTGGGGAATCGCCTACGCCTTCGGTCCCCACGTCAATAAACCGATGGACGCCGACGACAACGCAGGCGCATGGACCGCGCTGCAACAGGCGCTGGCGCTGAAATCAAACGGCACCCCGAAAGAACGCGGCTTGATCGAAGCGCTCTCGCATCGTTACGAAGAAAAATTCCACGAAGATCGTCACGCGCTCGACAAAGCCTACGCGCATGAGATGCGAAAGCTGGCCAAAGAATTTCCTGACGATGTTGATATCCAAACTCTCTTCGCCGAATCCCTGCTGGACACAATGCCATGGGATTACTGGCTGAAAGACCGTTCGCCAAAACCCGAAACCGAAGAAGCGCTTGCCGCGTTGAAATTTGTTCTCTCCCGCGATCAGCAACATCCCGGCGCGAATCATTTTTATATTCACGCCGTCGAAGCCGGTCCTCAGCCCGAGCTCGGGCTCCCCTCGGCCGACCGATTGCGTGCCGCGGTACCATCCGCCGGCCATCTCGTCCACATGCCGGCGCATATATATATGCGCACTGGCCAATACAACGACGCTGTGGTCGCAAACGAAAAGGCCATTGAAGCCGATCGCAGTTATCTCCGCCAGACGAAGGCGCAGGGCTTCTATCCCGGCGTGTATTATCCGCACAACATTCATTTTCTTTGGTGGGCACAGCTTTACGAAGGTCGAAGCAAAGAATCATTAAAAACGGCCAATCAGGCGGCGACTTACGCTGTTGAAAACTATTGCGGCCCGTCCAAGGCGCTAGAAGCCCCGCGCTTCCGTCATTTGCCGTGGATTACCGCCATGCGCTTTGGTCGTTGGAATGACATCCTCAATATTCCGAAGCCCTCCGCAACGAATGATTTTCTCATGGACCGTGCGATGTGGCACTTCACGCGTGGCATCGCGTTGGCGACACAGAAGAACGCGGAAGCCGCCGCCGCCGAGCACAAGGAGCTCCACAAAATCGCACAAAGCAAAGAAGCCAAAGCTCTCGATCACCCTGCCCTGCCCGTCACTTCGATTATGGC
>CBHWET010000385.1:0-4775 GCA_966112985.1 uncultured bacterium
GGTTCTTCGGAAGAGCTCAACACCAACACCGGTAAATCCTTGAATTGAATTTGCTTTCGAACCCACTCCAATAGTTCGAATCCATTGCACTTTGGCATTTTCAAATCCACCAACAGAACATCAGGCAGCGGGTGTTTTGAACGATCGGCATATTGCCCCGTGCCAGCCAGCCAATTGGTGGCTTCTTCTCCATCAGGAACTGAAAAAAGCCTATGAGGAAGCCCCGACTTCGTGACGGCATCGCGAAAGAGAAACATTTCTTCCTGACTATCTTCCGCGTGAAGAACAACCGGTTTTCGAAATCGTTCTGAACAATCAGGGCAAACTGCGTGCGTGAAAGTCGTTTTATCGCGCTTCTGTAAATATTGTTCCACCTGCTCCCAATAACCGCTGTCGTCACGAATTTTTTTACACCACGCGCAGATGGGGAGCAGTTGACGCAACTGGCGAATCTCCCTTCCGATCCACGCCATGGGAAATGCCACCGCCAGAAAAGCAACAAACACAACCACAGCGTTCCAATACCGAATAAAGTCTGTGTGCGGTTGTAAAAAGTTGGAGTAGCCCCAACCGGCCATCGAAAGTATCGAAGCGATTACACCAGCGAGTTTTCCACCACGCCAGGCGGCAGCGGCAATCGGGATGTAGTAAAAGACAAAGAATCGAACTTCGGGGCCGGTCACCATATCGCCCCATGCGATCGCCAATATCAGCAGTAATATAAGGCTATAGAAAAAAGCTTCGGTTGATTGTTTGCGATATTTCATCCAGCGAATCTACTTGCAGGTTAGATTCAGCCGGTTCTCCTAACAATGATATTTTATTGCGGGACAAAAATTCGATGCATCAGGCCAAAATGGCTTTAACGACGTTACGCTCTTCCACGCCCGTCAGCCTTTGATCAAGTCCCTGAAATTTGTAACTCAGTTTTCGATGGTCGATGCCCATGCAATGCAGAATCGTTGCGTTGATTTCGCTGATGTGCACGGGGTCTTTAACTACGTTGTAACTAAAGTCGTCGGTTTCGCCGTAGACAGTGCCGCCCTTTACTCCGCCACCTGCCATCCACATCGTGAAGCACCGAGGATGATGGTCGCGTCCGTAATCGTCCGGTGTCAGCTTTCCCTGACAATAAACGGTGCGCCCGAATTCGCCGCCCCACACGACTAACGTATCGTCAAGCATTCCGCGGTTCTTCAGGTCTGTAATTAATCCGTAGCACGCACGATCCACGTCCCGACATTGCAAAGGCAAATCGCGTGTAAGGTTAAAATGATGGTCCCATTCACGATGGAACAGTTCGATACATCGCACGCCTCGTTCGGCGAGACGACGCGCAAGGAGAGCGCTGTGGGCAAACGTTCCCGGAATCGTAACTTCGGGGCCGTAGAGATCCAGAGTCGCTTTGGACTCTTTCGAGATATCGGTTAGTTCCGGTACGGATGACTGCATTCGAAAGGCCATTTCATACTGGGCAATCCGCGTGTTGATTTCTGGATCACCAATTTTTTTGTATTCGGCCTGATTCAATTTCGAAAGTGCATCGAGCCAATCACGGCGCAAATCCTTGTTCACGCCCGGAGGATCATTGATATAGAGAACAGGTTCGCCTTTGCTGCGAAGAGCTACGCCCGCATGTTTCGTCGGGAGGAATCCTGAACCCCAAAGCCGCTGATAAAGCGCTTGTGCATCGCGCTTCGCCGACCAACTCGGTGTCATCACGACAAACGCAGGAAGATTATCGCACTCGCTGCCTAAACCATACGACAGCCATGAGCCGAGACTCGGCTTGCCCGGGATTTGGAATCCAGTCTGAATGTATGTGACGGCTGGATCGTGGTTGATCGCCTCCGTATTGACGCTCTTGATGATGGCAAGCTCATCTGCGACCTGCGCGGTATTCTGCAGAAGCTCGCTAAACCACATGCCCGATTTGCCGTACTGTTTGAATTGATATTTCGAAGGCGCGACTGGAAAACGGGTCTGCCCCGAAGTCATCGTCGTTAATCGCTGTCCCATGCGCACGGAATCCGGCAAATCACTGTCAAAACGCTTCGTCAATCCCGGCTTGTAATCAAGCAGGTCCATTTGCGAAGGACCGCCGTTCATAAACAAATAAATCAGTCGCTTCGCCTTCGGCGCGAAGTGCGGCAGACCGGGTAATGCGGGATGAGCCACTTGGGCAACACCAGTTTTGGCCGCTGCACGCGCTAATTCCGGGAACATCAATCCGGCCAAAGCAATTCGACCCACGGCCAGACCGGTGGACTTGAAGAAATGACGTCGGCTCAGCAAATACTCACGTTCTTGTAGTGGATCCATAATCAGTTCTTGTTCACCGTTTCATCCAAATTCAACAACAGGCTGCCGAACATCGTATAAGCAGCAAGCTCCGAAGGATCTTTCTCCTTTGTCACCGCCGATTCACCAACAGAGATCAGGTTCGTTGCTGCCGAAACGTCCGTTTTGTACCTCGTTAAAAATGTATCGAGCGCCTGCTTCAGGATTTGCTTTTCCTCGCGAGAAGGCTGGCGAGCCGTTAGTAAACGAAACCCATAATCGATACGGCTGTCGATATCCTGTGTCCGATTGATGATCCGTTCGCCGAGATGTCGCGACGCTTCGACGAATTGAATGTCGTTCATCGTCACGAGTGCCTGCAACGGGGTGTCGGTTCGCTCGCGGCGAACACAATATTTTTCCCGCGACGGAGCGTCGAACGTAGTCATCGCCGGCGGCGGTGCGGTCCGCTTCCAAAACGTATAAAGACTACGGCGGTAAAGCGCATCGCCGTGATCCTGCGTGTATTTCGCCGTATTGCTGGAGGTATAACCAACTGCCTCCCAGATACCCGACGGTTGATATGGCCTCACGCCGCGCCCGCCGAATTTACCCTCTAACAGTCCGCTGACGAACAATGCGTTGTCACGAATCTCTTCGGCGTCGAGACGAAAACGCGGTCCGCGCGATATCAACCGGTTCTCCGGATCGGCCTCGAGTTTTTTCTGTGTGACCCGGGAATTCTGTCGATACGCTGCCGACGTGACTATCAGCTTGTGCATTCCTTTGACGTCCCAATGCGTCTCCATGAAATGCACCGCGAGCCAGTCCAACAATTCCGGGTGTGACGGCCAGTCACCTTGCGATCCGAAATCCTGGGCGGTCTTTACCAAACCGGTGCCAAAGAACTGTTGCCAGTAGCGATTGACGATGACGCGCGATGTTAAAGGATGGTTCGTCGCAACAAGCCATTGGGCCAACACCAGGCGATTCGTTTTCTCTGCAGGTGGTAACGGCGGCAGAAATGCCGGCACACCGGCTTCGACAGGATCGAGTTTCTTATCGTACTCGCCGCGACGCAGGATGAACGCTCCACGAGGCTTCTCCATTTCCTGCATCACGAGGGTTCCTGGAATGCTATCTTCAACCTGCTTACGTTTGTCTTCGAGCGGCTTGACCTTTGCCCGTAATGGCTCGACCAGTTTCGCAGAACCGGAATAAACGTTCTCCAAATAGTACTGACGAACCTTCTGTTGAGTTTTTTTATCGCCCGATTTGTTTCGTATCGCCTTCGCAATTTCATCAGGCAGCTTCGCCGCTTTCTCCGCACGCTGATGGACTTCCCACGCCCATAATGATTCCTCAGACCGATCCTCCTGTACGAGGTGGGTCGCCAGGGTTAGTTTATCCCAAAATACCGTTCCGCCGAATTGAGTGAACGCGATTCCGTTAATCCGCAAACCGGTGCGCATTTCGAGCTTCGAAACGTCGATCTCCAGCTTCACCCATTCACCAGCTTTGGGCAGCGCGCCCAGCAAAGTTTTTTCGCCGCGCTTTCGCTCTCCATAAGGAATCGCTTCCTCGTTGCCCCAGTTGGCGCGATGGGTCCAATCGGTAGTGTGAAACTGCACCATGATTGCTTTCGGCGGATTCGAAGGATCGATATAGACGTGAACAAAAAACTTGTCGTTAGTCTCTACGATCAACGGCTTCTTCAATGGCTCAAATACATCCTGCCCGACTTCTGTTGCCGTTCGCTTAATGGCCTTTGTTCCGCTGAATACTTTCCCGTTCTCTGCTGTGACCCATTGAATCGGCGGAGTTCCATCGTTATTAGTCGCCTTTGCACCCGCCGGAATATCGTCATCGAGAATGACAATTTCCTGCAGCTCCTCCGTCTTTTGCAGCTCGTGTGGTCCAGGATCCTTGTATTCGATATTCGCCAAGGTCGTAGCGATCTCTTTCTTTACCCCGGCAATCTCCGCGTCGAGCGCAGCCAGTTTCTTTTCTTCCTCCGAACCTTTGATCTTTATCATCGGCGGCGTCAGCAACGCATTACCATCCATCGCCTTTTCAGTGCAGTTATTGAAAAACGAATAAAGCGAATAGAATTCCCGCTGACTGATCGGATCGAACTTATGGTCGTGACAAACTGCGCAACCCGCAGTCAGCCCCATCCAGTTCACGGCCGTTGTCTCCGTACGATCAACCGCATATCGAACATAATATTCCTCATCGATCGATCCCCCCTCACTCGTTGTGACATTGCAGCGGTTGTAGCCTGAGGCGATTTTTTGTTCGATGGTGGCGTTAGGCAGTAAATCGCCAGCAAGTTGCCAGATCGTGAATTGATCGAATGGCATGTTCTGATTGAACGCGTTCACGACCCAATCGCGATACGGCCACATCGAGCGCTCGTTATCCAGGTGCAATCCATGCGTGTCGCCATAGCGCACTGCATCGAGCCAGTAACGTGCTTCATGTTCGCCGTAGCG
>CBHWET010000386.1:0-4767 GCA_966112985.1 uncultured bacterium
ATCATTCCGTGCGGGAGATTTTCGACCGTAAACGTGACCAGGTCGTCGTGACCGCTGCGTTTCATTTTCAACCAGACGGGAATGATCTCGCCCGGCGCAATTGTGATTTCGAGAGGCTTGTCAGCAATGGTGCGATCAACCCAGTTGGTCGTTTCCTTCGCATAAGGTTCAAGGGCAACCAGGAGCTTCGGTTTTTCGCCAACCTTGATCTGTCCAAAACGATTCACATCTTTTACGACCTTGTTGCCCTTTACCACTGCCGTCGCCGTGATCTTGATCTGTGACAGTTGTTCGGCGGTGGGGTCCTTCGCATCCAGAGCCGCATTGATTGTTGCCTTTGCATCAGGATGGCCGGCCTGAATATCGAGCGGATTAGAAACGATAAAGCCGGACGGAATTCCGGAAATTTCGACGTGGATTTCACCATCATAACCATCGATCCGATCAACAGACACCGAGAACTCCTGGCCACTGCCCGGGCTGATCGTCGGATTGGCGTTATTTAAAGTTACTTTAAAATCCGGTGCTGCTTCGCGCGCAAGCAGTCGATACCCAAAACGTTCGCCGTTCGCACTACGGCTTGTGCTGACGCGAACTAGATAGCTGCCATCAGCTGGCGGATCGAAGTAAACGCGGGAATCGGAGCCAAGCTTACGTTCGCCGTCATCATCATTCTCGTAATAGAGCGTGAACGTCGGTAATCCATTCGCCATAAGTTTTGTTCCCGGCGGATGCGGTTCAACGATGTAGCACGGTTCGTCGAGCGCGTGCGCCATCGGGCTCGTATTGAAGTACGAAATGCGTTTGCCGCCATTGACATAAAAAGCGAAGCCGGAATCCGGGCCTTCGGGCATACGGAAAATTTTGCAGACTTCACCTTGCAGATACATGTATTCGTTCAATTCCATCTCCTGCCAATTTTCCACGCGAACCGCGCCGCTGACGGAATCGATTGGCCGGAAGTTAATTTGCGAGTCACGTACCGACTCCAACAGCACAGATGGCACAGGTCTGCCATCGGAATAAAGGATCTGAATTTTCGTATCGAGTGGTGAGCCGCGGCGTATCGCATCCGTTTCGAGGATCAGGTGCTGTCCTTTGTTCGCTTCGAATCGATATAAATCTGTATCCGTTGCCGCGCTGGATTCGGCAAATAGGCGGCCATTGACCACACCTGGAACAGGTAATTTATTAGCCTCGGATGGAGTGTTATTTGGTTCGGCTTCCACGCTTTCATTTTGATCGGTGACCAGGACTTTCAGCGGTCGACGCAAACGGTATTTTTCAAAGTCGATCGGAACCTCAACTTCACCCGGCTTTTCAGCTTTGATTTTTACTGTGGCGTTTGCGGGAAGATTGTAGCCGACGAGTTGCACTTCGGCTTCGACGCTCGTGTGAACGCTGAGTGGATAGACGGCGACTACTTCTGGTAACTCGCCGAGAGACAGCCGATAGAAATGATCTGCAGACCCCCCAAGCGTTTCCTCCGAGATACGCAGGCGATACGTGCCGCTTTTGGCGAACGAATGAACCAGCAGTGGATCAGCTCCGTCAAAACTATTATTGCTGCCGAGAACGGTTCCTTGCGCGTCGACCAGTGTCACGGTCGTATTTGCTTTCGAACCAATGCTTTTGCCGGACAAATCCATTACCAACGTGTGACCGGTTTTCGCCTCGAATGAAATAGTATCCGTGTCAGTGGCTGGATTCAGTTCGCCCCAGAATACTATTGGCAGAGTCACATGATTTCCGTTTGTATTCGACTCGGTGACGACCGGAAGATTGTCGATGTAAACCTTCACCTTCGTGCTTTCGCCTTTCTCATTAACAACCGAAAGGTCGTAAGGAGCACGCGGGAGGTCGCTAGCTGCTTTTACTTTCAGCAGAGCATGCGTGTTTTCCTGCTTGATAACTTCGGCCGTAATCTTCTTTGAAGAAAACTTTACCTCAGTCAAACCGACGAGATTCGTTCCCAGTAATTTGATCGTTACTTCGTTCCCACGTTGAAACCCCCGCGGCTCAATACGCGAAATATCTGGTTTGTTGCCAACCATTTTTTTTGGCGGCTCCTTTTCCATCTTTTTTTTCTTTTTGGGCGCCGCGCTCACTGGCGCGACCAGACCAAGACAAACCACCGACAGCAGAACCGAATTGAAAACAGCTCGCATAAATTACTTTTTGCTTAATGGCTGAAGGGCAGGGGAGGAAATTCCAGTAATCTTGGCATCCAAGAGGTTTGCTCTTTGTGCGTCGTAAAGGTGAATGCTCCCGTCGAGGCATCCAACGACAACTGCGTTCTTGATAAACAGCAACCCGGCAGGCCAATCCGACTGTTGATCCAATAGATGCTGTTCTTTCAATGGATCAGCGGTCCACAGTTTGACTGTTTTATCCTCCGCAGATGAAACAAGCGTTTTGCCATCATCTGATAAAGCCAAACGTAGAATCGAACCTTCGTGCGCAAACTTAGAAACCAGGATCGGATCAGTATTTTCCGTGGCTGCCTCGCTTACTTCCCAGACGCGGATTCGATTGTCTTGCCCGCCAGCGTAAAGCGTCTTGCCGTCCTTGCTCCACGCCACGCAGTAAACTTCCTTCGTCGGTTGCGACAAGGTGTCGGTGCGCTCTCCCTTCTGCACATTCCATAATTTCACGGTGCGATCTCCGCTCGCGCTTGCGAGGATTTTACCGTCAGGCCGAAATGCCAGTCCGTACACGCAACCATTATGACCAGTTAATGTCTTGATCTCTTTACCTGTGGCGGTGTCCCACAATTTGATCTGCTGATCGTAGCTTCCTGTCGCCAGCATCTTGCCGTCCGGTGATACTGCGGCTGAATAGATCATGTCTTTGTGTCCCTGAATCGTTCGGATTAATGTCCCATCAGCGACCTTCCATTGCTTAATTTCTCCAAATAAAACGTTTTCGCCTGACACAGCGAATAACTCGGAACCATCCGGCGAAAAGGCAATCGCATTCAGAGAACCACGATGGCCGGACAGTCTGCGCACCATCTTCAATGTTTCTGCCGAAACCAGTTCAACATCTCCAACGCGGGCAATCGCAATTAATTTCGCGCCAGGCGAATACGTCATGTTAAACACTGCGTTTCGCGGCTGACCCTTCGGTGCGATTTTGGGCACAACCAGTTCCTTTGCGGTTTTCGTTTCGCTAGGACCCTTTGCGCCTGCATCAATCCATGCCTTTACCAAATTAATTTCTTCCGTAGACAGCTTCTTCCTTTTTCCCGGCGGCATGATCTTCTTTTTGCCCTCTTTCTCGATTTTGCCCTCGAGCATTTTGACGAGAACGCTGTCGCTGCTTTTACCGGCCACAACGACCGCGCCGTTCTCACCGCCTTTCATCAAAGACGTGAAGTCTTCGAGAACAAGGTTTGCATCGGGATCCTTGCTGCCGTGGCAATCCAGGCAATGCTCTTCGAATAGCGCGTCGATCTTTGAGTAGTCAACTGCAGCGGCATCAGCAACGCAGACGCTCAGCGCGAGCGTGAAAAGAACGCGGCGAAAAATCATAATCAATGGTTGAACAAGAATTCTTTGCTGCTGAGCACGGCCCAATAAGTGTCTTCAATAAGCTGTCGGCGCTCAGTGTCTTTTGCTGATTCCAACGTCTTCAACAGTTCCTGTTTCTCACTATCCGACGGCAGCCGACAAAGAGCACGTAAGTAAGCTTCATCCACAATCTTCTCGTTTGGCAGCTTTTGACTTAGTTGCTTCGTAATTAGGTTGTCTTTGGCTTCAAGCTTCTTGTTGATGGTATCGCCGTTGCAGATGTGCAACACCTGAGTGACGTTTGGGTCCGCTGTGCGTTCGCATTCGCATGTCTTTTCGCGTTCGGGCTTGCCGAACACTTTCAGGAAATACGAATCAATGTTTGAATCGGGTAACTGCAGCGCACGCATTCCAACCGGATAGGAAATAGGCGTCGGGCCGCCCCGATTTTTTTCGCCTTTGAACAGAGTGGGCGCTTCGGTGACGGCAGAGACCGAATCCAAGAGGACTTCAGCGGAGAGGCGGCGCGGATAGTATCGCGAGTAAAAGCGGGAATCGCCTTTGTTGCCTTCGAGCGCAAGGCTGGAACGTTGATACGTTTCCGATTGCAGAATCGCGCGCATTAATGCCTTCAGATCGTATTTATTCTGAATGAGATACCTCGCGGCAGCGGAAAATAGTTTATCGTTGCTTGCCGGATTTGTGCTGCGGAGATCGTCCACGGCTTCAACGAGGCCGACGCCGTAAAAATTCGCCCACAGACGGTTCACAATTGCGCGCGTAAAGTTCGGATTTTCCGGCGAGGTCAGCCAATCAGCGACGGCTTTACGACGATCTTCGGCAGAGTCCAGAGGCACCGGTTTGCCATCCAGCGGTGCGGGCACCTGTGGTTTGCCGGTGCGAGGTTGCACGAGGTCGCCCTCATTTGACACGAAGATAATATTGTCTCCATCGCCCGCCGGACCGACTTTGCTGCGAACGCGCGAAAACAAATTTGCGAACTGGTAATATTGGTCGTTAGTCCACTTTTCCATTGGATGATTGTGGCACTTGGCGCATTGAATCGACATGCCCATGAACGCCAGTGATACGTTTTCGGCGCAGTCACGCGGGTTGTCATGTAACTGGTAAAAATTGCCGGCGCCATTCTCGAGCGTGCTGCCTTCGGCCAGGATAATCTGCCGGACGAATTTGTCCCACGGTGTGTTCGCTTCAACGTTCTTCCGTATCCAGTTGTAATAAGACCACATAGCAG
>CBHWET010000387.1:0-4751 GCA_966112985.1 uncultured bacterium
AATCATGGGAAATTTCCGATCGCCCGGAGGACGAAAGCGTTATTGCCAATGGTCCACTCGCCGGCAAGTCGATTCGGTGGTTGATGGACAATCATCAACAGGCTTTGCTCGGAAATGCAAAAACTGCCGGCTCCGGCCGGTTCCCGCTGCTGATCAAGATTCTCGACGCGCAAGAGAAGCTTTCACTGCAAGTCCATCCGCCGGCCAGCAAAGCCGCAGAGCTGGGTGGAGAACCAAAAACAGAGATGTGGTATGTCGCGGACGCAACACCCGACGCCGATTTATTCGTTGGCCTCAAACGCGGCGTCACTCGCACGGAGTTTGAACAAAAAATTCAGAGCGGCAAAGTAGCGGAATGTTTCCATCGCATTCCGGTTCGAAAGGGAGATTCGATGTTCCTGCAAAGCGGCCGCGTCCATGCCTTGGGAGCTGGAAACGTCATTTTTGAGATCCAACAGAACTCCGATACCACCTATCGCGTCTTCGATTGGAATCGTGTGGAAACCAACGGTAAACCGCGTGAACTCCACATCGCGAAATCGCTTGCGAGCATCGACTTCAACGACTTTGAGCCATCGTTAGCACCTTCAGAATTTGTTTCATGCAACGATGCGAAAGTCAGAACTTTAGCCGATCACGAATTGTTTAAAGTTAATCTGTGGCAACTCGACTCTGGTAAACAATTTCCGGTTCAAACGAACTGCATGCAGATTTTCGGTGTTCTTGAAGGGAGACTGCGGATTGAAGGCGGAGACGAAAAAGTTTCGTTGTCGGCGGGGCAATTTTCACTTGTCCCAGCTGCTCTTGGCAACTGCTTAGTGCAGGCGGCGACTCCAGTCTCCTTCCTGGAAATCACGGCTGGTTAAATTGAAATGTTGATTTAGATTCGATCCGTGAGCTCTGGCTTGAAATCATTTTTACAACGGTGGTTGATCAACACGCTCGCGGTATTGATCGCAACCTATATGGTTAAGGGGATCACATACGGTGAACCACTCGACCTGGTCGCGGCAACATTGATCCTGGGGATTCTCAACGCGTTCCTTCGTCCGCTGCTATTGTTACTTTCGCTGCCACTGTTAATCTTCACCCTCGGGCTGTTTACTTTGGTCATCAACGCCGTGCTGCTCATGGTGGTAAGTGCTTTAATGGGCACTACGCATTTTCACGTCGCCAGTTTTTGGACCGCTTTTAAAGGCGCGCTTGTCATTGCAATCGCGTCAATCATTCTCAATTCGATCACCGGAACAGGCGATGCCCGCGTAAAGGTTCAGAAGAACCGCCCACCAACACCGCCAGCCGGTGGGAACAGCGGCGGCGGACCGGTTATCGACGTGTGAGCGGCTCGTCTGGACGGATGTAAGGGACAAAGCAAATCACACGTACTCCCGCCCCCTTTATTTGAAGTTGAAATAAAAAAAGCCGCCCCGTTTCCGGAGCGGCTCGTGGTGAAAGTAATCAAATTACTTCTTCTTTGCAGCGCGCTTTTCCTCGATCGCTGCCTGAGCCGCGGCCAAACGAGCCACTGGCACGCGGAAAGGCGAGCAGCTCACGTAAGTCAAGCCGATGCGATGGCAGAACTTGACTGAATCCGGATCGCCGCCGTGTTCGCCACAGATGCCGAGCTTGATGTCGGGGCGAGTTTTGCGACCTTTGGCAATCGCGATTTCCATCAATTGGCCAACACCAGTCTGATCAATCGTGGCAAACGGATTCTTTTTGATGATTTCAGCTTCTTGATAAGGTCCAAGGAAGCTGCCCGAATCGTCACGACTCATACCCATCGTCGTCTGCGTTAGATCGTTGGTGCCAAAGCTGAAGAACTCAGCCGTTTCAGCAATTTGATCGGCCGTCAGAGCACCACGAGGAACTTCGATCATCGTGCCGACGGTGTAGCTGAGCTTCACCTTTTTCTCGGCTTCGACCTGCTTCGCCGTTTCGTGAACGATCGCGACCTGCAGATCCAATTCTTTCTTGAAACCAACGAGCGGGATCATGATCTCAGGCTTGCACTTGATCTTTTCCTTGATGCACTGCGCAGCGGCTTCGAACACAGCGCGAGCCTGCATTCGAGTGATTTCCGGGTACTTGATGCCAAGGCGGCATCCACGGAAACCGAGCATCGGATTGAACTCATGCAACTCGTGCACGCGGTTCATGATTTTCTCAACTGGAATGCCCATCTTTTTCGAGAGATCCAATTGCTGTTCCTTCGCGTGAGGAAGGAATTCGTGCAATGGCGGATCGAGGAACCGAATGGTGGCCGGGAAACCTTTGAGCGCTTTGAAGATTCCGTAGAAGTCTTCGCGCTGATAAGGCAACAACTTCGCCAATGCGGCTTCGCGAGCCGGCAATGTGTCAGCCAGGATCATTTCGCGCATCGCATCGATACGATTACCTTCAAAGAACATGTGTTCTGTGCGAGTCAGACCAATACCGGTGGCGCCGAAGGCGACGGCATTGCTGGTTTGTTCCGGCGTATCAGCATTCGTGCGTACTTGCAAACGGCTGTATTGCGAGCACCACTTCATCAACTGATTGAAGCTCTTGAACTTCTCGGTAGCTTGTGCGGCTTTGTCTCCGTTCAACAAACCGGCAATAATTTCTGATGGAGCGGTCTTGAGTTCCCCGGCGTAAACTGTTCCAGCCGTGCCATCGATGGAGAGGAAATCCCCCTCTTTAAACGTCTGGCCATTCACTGTGACCGTTTTGCTGTCGTAATTGATTTCCAACGCAGCAGCACCGCAGATACAAACCTTACCCATTTGGCGGGCAACGAGCGCTGCGTGCGAACTGACGCCGCCGCGGGCGGTAAGAATACCTTCTGCTGCGATCATGCCGCGTAGATCTTCAGGAGAAGTTTCCACACGAACCAGGAGAACTTTTTCACCTTTGTCTGCTGCGATGACGGCGCGTTCGGCGTTCAGATAAATTTTGCCGGAGGCCGCACCGGGACCAGCCGGCAGACCGGTCGCGATAGCTTTTGCTTTCTTGACCTCAGCGAGATCGAAGACTGGCGCGAGCAATTGATCAAGCTGATCGGCGGGATTACGCAACACCGCGGTTTCGGCATCGATCAACTTTTCTTTCACCATGTCCATGGAGAACTTCAAGGCAGCCATTGCCGTACGCTTGCCGTTGCGCGTCTGCAGCATGAACAGTCTGCCTTCCTGGATTGTGAACTCGATGTCTTGCACATCCTTGAAATGTTTTTCAAGCGTGTCGCGAACTTTCATCAAATCCGCATAAGACTTTGGCATCACCTCTTTCAATTTGGCGACTGGTTCGGGAGTGCGAACACCTGCAACAACGTCTTCGCCTTGCGCGTTAATGAGGAATTCGCCGTAGAATTCTTTGGCGCCGTTGGCCGGGTTACGAGTGAATGCAACACCAGAGCCGGAAGTTTCGCCCGTATTGCCGAACACCATCGCCTGCACGTTGACGGCAGTTCCCCATTCTGAAGGAATATTGTACTTGCGACGATAAACGATCGCGCGGTCGTTCATCCACGAACTGAACACAGCGCCCGCAGCGCCACGAAGCTGATCCCAGGGATCGGTCGGGAATGTTTTGCCGGTGCGTTCCCGGACAAGAGCTTTGAAGCGTTTTACCAATTCCTGCTGGTCTTCAGCAGTCAATTCGCTGTCGACGAGATCGCGATGATAACGTTCGTGCTTCAGCTCATGAATAACGGTTTCAAACGGTTCATGATCTTCTCCTTCGCGCTTCTGCACACCGAGGACGACGTCGCCGTACATTTGAACAAAGCGACGGTAGCAATCCCATGCGAAACGTTCATTCTGCGTGGCTTTAACAAGAGCGAGAACGGTCTCGTCGTTAAGACCCAGATTCAAAATCGTGTCCATCATGCCGGGCATCGAATCACGCGCACCAGAGCGAACCGCGACAAGAAGCGGCATGGAATCTTTGGCACCGAACTTTGTGCCCATGATCTTTTCCATGTTTTTGATGCCTGCTTCCATTTGTGCCTGCAGCTCTTTTGGATACGTCTTTTTGTGAGCGTAGTAGTAAGTGCAAACTTCGGTGGTGATGGTAAATCCCGGAGGGACCGGCAGCCCGATGCGGGTCATTTCGGCAAGATTTGCGCCTTTGCCGCCGAGCAGCGGCTTCATCGCGCCGTTGCCATCGGCTTTCTTATTTCCAAAGAGGTAAACGTATTTTTTCACTTTATTAAGCATATTCAGGTTTAGAGCTGCTTAGAGCGCTCCACAAACGGGTTGCGAATATACAGAACGGGAAAAATGCGAGTCAATTGCGTTCACTGGAAATTGTTGGCCCAGAATTCACTTTCCAGCTGTCAATTTTTGACCTCTTTACTCTTCGACCAAAGTGAGCTCGATGGCCTCTCCCCTTGCGTCGGACCGTAACAAAGCATTGGAATCATTGATGCTTAGGCCGATCTTGTGGAAAACGGGAAGGAGATCCTCCCCATCCATCTAAGTAGCTCCAGCTCAGTCTCCTGCAAAAAATATCCCGCGGGATAAAAGTCGTCCTGGCCGTCGGAAAACTTTTATCCCGCGGGGATGAAGAAATTCCTGCCGTCGGAAACCCGGGAAACTGCGGGATCGGTGAACTCCCGTTCCGCGAAATCCGTCATCGCACGGGATGAAGACCGTCCGACCGTCCGGAAGCCGTCATCCGGCGGGATAAGAGTCGCCGGACGGAAGGAACTCTTTTATCCCGCGGGATAAGAACCCGCCAGCCATCCGGAAAGCTTCATCCCGCAGGAT
>CBHWET010000388.1:0-4746 GCA_966112985.1 uncultured bacterium
TGGGACGGCTTCCGGTGTCTTGCGTTTCGTGATGGGGAAAAGGTCGAGCTGCAATCCAGATCCGGCCAGTCGTTGACGCGCTACTTCCCGGAAGTCGTCGCGAACCTTCGTGCGCTGAAAGCAAAAAAGTTCGTCGTCGACGGCGAGATCGTAATTCCAGAAGGGGAACATTTGTCCTTCGACGATTTATTGCAGCGGATACACCCGGCACAAAGTCGCATCGAGAAACTCTCCCGCGAACATCCCGCCTGGCTGATCGTGTTCGATTTATTAGTGGATGACAAAGGAACCCTCCTGATCAAAAAACCACTCGCGGAGCGCCGACCGCAGCTTGAGAAATTTTTCAAACGTTTTGCCGAACGCAACGAAGGTCTTCGCCTTTCACCAGCCACACGGGACATTAAAGCCGCGCGTCAATGGTTTGAAGGCGTCGGCCCGAGTCTCGATGGTGTTATCGCCAAACAACTTGATCTTCCCTACGAGTCCGGCAATCGCACCGGCATGCAAAAGATTAAAAAAATCCGCACCGTCGATTGTGTCGTGGGCGGATTCCGCTACGCCGCGAAAAAGAAAGAAGTCGGATCGCTTTTGCTCGGATTGTATGACGACGATGGCGTGCTGCATCACGTCGGTTTTACGTCGGGAATTAAAGCGGGAGAAAAAAGGGCGTTAACGAAGAATCTCGAAGCATTGATTGGCGGCCCGGGTTTCACTGGCCGCGCGCCCGGAGGACCAAGCCGCTGGAGCACCGAACGCTCCGGCGAATGGGAACCGTTGGAGCCAAAGCTCGTCGTCGAAGTTGCCTACGACCATTTCAGCGGCGACCGTTTCCGCCACGGAACGCGGCTCCTCCGCTGGCGACCGGATAAAGCTCCAACGCAATGTACAATGGACCAGGTCGCGCAGAAAAAGAGCAAATCAGCCAAGCTTCTTGTCAGCTAGGGGAGCAAAGGGACAAAGCCTTTGATTAAAGGTTTCCCGGCACTTTGAGCAGCGATACGTATTCGCGTATTGGATGATTTGCGGGGGCAAAACTTTCCACCGCCGCTTTCAGCTCCGGATGTCTTTCCAGGGGAGTCCAATGCATTAACGTCTTTTCGCCTGACTCTCTGATCAACCAGAGATTACGAATATGCAGAAACCTCAGTGGTCGCACTTCTTTGATTTCTTCCCAAAGAACAAGGCTTTGCCCCTTACACAAATGAATACCCAGCGCGCTGATTCCGACGGCTCGTTTGGTCAGTTTCTGCATCAACCAGGAATATAACAAGCCGGCCAGGAAGAAAGGCGGAAGCCAAACGAGGTGCCGCCAACTGAACAAGTGCAGGAGGAAGGACTTGTTATTCACGGATGGCGTCGCTGCAGACTGAAAATAAATTCCGGAGATTTGATCATCCGGGTCCAGCGCCAGGCTCATCGTCAACTCGCCGCGCTGGCCATGCAGCCGGAACGCGATCCATCCGTGATCGCCGCCGGATGGAACGTCAATCCTTTCGATCTTGCCGAATGTCTTCGCGAGCCGGGCATAAAATTCCGATGTCTCCTTCGATGGAAATGCTTTGCTCATTTTCGCGTTGTAGAGCCGTTGCACTCCGGCGTAATCGCCTGCGTTGAACCGATCAACAACCTTTTCAGCAACGACGGAATAGCGCTTCGCTTCCTCGGCACGAACGACCGGAACGACTGTCGTCGGGATGAGCGCCCGGGCCTTCCAAACTGAATTGTCCAGGGTCTGGCCGAGCATCAAGAAAAACCAAATTCCAACAATTCCGGGCATGCCGAAAATGGCGATCTGCCAAAAAGCGACTTTAAATTCCACAGGTTTGACTCGATCCGCAGCGGCCATTGAGAGAATTATCGGCCGCAGATTGGCGACGTGCGCTTCATCCGGCGTTTCGCCGGTTTCGGCCGAATGAATCAGCGTTTTCAGTTGTGCTTCGATGGGAAGAAGTTGTTTGGACACGGCCTGCTTATTGAGCCGGTAGATCCATGCATTTACGGCAATAAAGAACAGCGTACAAAGGATTTTCGCAATTGGATCAATCCCCAAGCCCCAGGTAGCGACGGTCACGCCGATAAAACCCGGAAGAATATACCACCACAGGACTGAACCCAATAAACGCGATTGAGCGCGCACCGAATTCAATTCCGCCCGCAGAGATTCGATGACTGTCGCGCCGGTTGGGGCAGGTGGAGTGGTCCGCCGGGCGTGAACAAGCTTCCAGGCAATAAAAATAGCCCCACCAATGACAATCAAGTCGCCGAGACGCGAAATTGGCGTGCGATACACAGTGAAATAGAAAATTCCAAAAATGATAATCACAACAGCGCAGGCCAATAGCTCCCGGATATCGCGCGCTTCCAGAACGCGGCGAAGTTGAGTGGTTTGTTTCTGCATCGCAGAGATCAGTTGTGCCGCTGATACGGCTGGTTCTCTGAGCGGCTGCTGTTGCCAGAGTTTCTTTAGCTCGTCGTCATTCATTTTGGCGACTCCTCCTTTATCAGACTCGAAAGTTTCTTTTTTGCCCGATGCAACATGACCCCAACGTTATTGGCACTCATCCCCGTGGCTTCTGCCATTTGTTCGTAGGTGAAGTCCTCCAGGAAAAGTGTGACCAGTGCTTTTTCGAGGGGATCCAGTTTGTAGATTGCGGTGTAAAGGTCTGCAATGCGGTCGTCAGCGTTACTCTCCATTGCCTGCTGCGATTCAATCGTGCGCGTGAGGTCGGCGTGTTCGAAATGAACGACCCGGTCGGCGCGCGATGCCCGCTTGCGGACGAATGAAATTGAGGTGTTGATCGCCACGCGATATAGCCAGGTATCGGCGAATTGTTTTTCCTTCTGCGTTGGCAGGCCGCGCCAGATTTGGAACAGGATTTCCTGATATAGATCGTCCTGGTCGGCCGGATTCCATGCATAGACGCGGCAGACCCTGAGAATTTTATTTCGATTCTCATTCACCAGCTCCAGGAACTTGTGTTCGTCTGCAGGCGTCGAATTCAATTTCGGGACCTTTATATGATTAGTCGCAGCGGAAAGGAGAATTATTACAGCGAAGAAAATTTTATCGGCCGAGCTTGTAAGCAAAGCAGTGGCGGTTTAGTAGCCGACCGGATAAAGCTCCGACGCAATTTAAAATGGACCAGGTCGCGCAGAAAAAGAGTGAATCGGCAAAACTGCTGGTCAGTTAGAGGATATTACTGACGTATTCTTTGTTTCTTGACGGGCTTGGAAAATCTTAGCCCTTTTCATCATCCAAAAAAGATCGCGAGCTGGTTACCTTTTGAGCTCGTATCGCATCACCACGGCTCCCGACCCGAGTTCCAGCCGGCTCACAGGCTTTAAGTCGACAGGCTTCGACAAACCCGCGAACAACGTCGGCCCGTGTCCCGCCAGCCTGGGATGCACGATGAACTCATACTCATCGATCAATCTCAGCTCCGTCAGCGCCTGCGCGAGCTTCGTGCCTCCGACAAACAGTCCGTTGCCCGATTCCCGCTTCAGTTGCTGAACAGCTTTCTCCAGATCTCCGCGCACGAGTTCCGCGTTCCAGTCGACCTGCGGCAGGGTGTTCGACACGACATACTTCTTTGCGGCATCGATCGTTCGGGCGAACGGCAGCATCCAAGACTCCATCCAATCCGGCTTCACTCCCGTCCGCGCCGGAGCCCGCCACGCTGACTCCATCATTTCGTAAGTCACCCGGCCAAAGAGCAGGGCATCGGCCCGGGCGAGGTTTTCAGCTGCGTGACGATGCAAGGCTTCGTCCGGGATGATTGCACGATGATCGCAGCATCCGTCCAACGTGACATTGATAGAAAATCGAAGGGGTCGCATTACGTGCTCCTTAACGGGTAATACCCATCCTTAACAACGGCCTTAGCGGCCGCGGAGCGCACCGTGCGCTCACGAACTTCCGTGTTGCTAAATAGAAAAGCACAGAGCTCGTTCGCTGCACCGCTCTGATTAAGCAACATCATCATAATCAAGAACCGAAAAATCCCTGTCTCCAAACAAACAACAAAAAGCCAATGAGTGGCAACTGAAGAAAGATTCCGCCACCGATGAACCAGCCACGTGAGGCAACAGGATGCCCCGATGAATCGAGGATATCTCCACGAATGCCTCGAAGCAGCAAGCGCAGTCCCCAAAACGAACAGAACCCAAAGGCAATAAAGCCGCCCCAGATGGCCTCTTGTGGTGTGTTGCTACCTGTATACATGGAATAAATCTTGGGTGTGGTTTAACGTAGAGCTCAGCCAGCCCGCGTCAGTAAAGGAGAATCGCGCAGCGGAACGAAAGACGTGATCGGCACCATATTCCTAACGGTTAGAACTGAGCCACA
The DNA here is from genome assembly GCA_966112985.1 of uncultured bacterium. Lineage (GTDB taxonomy): Bacteria > Verrucomicrobiota > Verrucomicrobiia > Limisphaerales > JACDHS01 > CBHWET01. Next base: position 4,346 of record CBHWET010000388.1, read on the forward strand.
GGAGGCTCTCGATGTAAACCACGTACGAAGGGAATGAAAAGGCGGCTCCGGGAGCGCTGGTGAGCCTGCATTAGGCGAAAAATTCTCACCGCCGCCGGTTCTGAAAGAACCATGCAACAATCGCAGCGCAGATTATAAGTGTGAGAACCAAGCCGGCCGGCGACATATGCGAGAGAACCTCGCGCGCGTAACGGTCGCCCGGCTCCGGAGGAATGAATGCCGCAATAAGGAATTTCGCTATCATGTGATGCATTGCCGACTAACATCCCGTGCTCGGCAAAGCGGCGTGCGTGAGGCTTGTTTCATTTGCTTTCCTCTCGTCTCTTTGCTTTGACGCGAAAGACGACGTAAAACTGACACGCGATACCCGTCAATACAGCCCAGCCCAACCATCTCGACTT
>CBHWET010000389.1:0-4743 GCA_966112985.1 uncultured bacterium
GGCAAAGCAGCAGGCAAGCCGGTCTACGAATTACTCGGTGGGAAAGTGCGGGATTATGTAAAAACCAAATGGTCCGTGTCAGGCGTCGAACCGTCCAAAGCAGCCGATATCGGTGCTTGGGCAATTGCACAGGGATTCAAAGCGATGAAGGTAAAAGTCGGCATTGATCCGGACGGTGATGTCGCACGTGTTCGTGCCGTGCGTGGAGCAATCGGCGAAAACACCAAGCTCGGCGTTGATGCAAACGGTGGTTGGTCCTTTGACGATGCGGTTAAAACGATTGCCCGCCTCGCCGAGCAAAAAATCTATTTTGCCGAACAACCCGTCGCAACGGAAGACATCATACTGATGGCTGAAATCCGGAAGAAAATTTCCATTCCATTGGTTGCCGACGAAAGTATTTACACGTTGCAGGATGCAAAAACGCTCGTGCGCATGAATGCAGCCGATGTGTTCTCGATTTACGTGGGGAAAGCCGGTGGCATCGGGCCGGCGCGAAAGATTGCCGACTACGCGGCTTCCTTGGGGCTGAAATGCACCGTGGGAAGCAACCTGGAACTCGGGATTGGCTCCGCAGCTATGACCCATCTCGCGCTCGCCACCCGCGGCATCACTCCAGAAGATTATCCGTGCGATATCATCGGACAATTCTTCTACGAAGACGATGTGGTCAAAGAACAACTCCCGATTATCCCCGGCGAGGCGCGGGCCAATGCGAAACCCGGTCTCGGCGTGGAACTGGATGATGCAAAGATTGCGAAGTATCGCGTCGCATAAAAGAAAAACGCCGTTTGAAACATCATGTTTCAAACGGCGTTGTGAATTCGTTCGGTGATTATTTACCGCAGCATTGCTTGAACTTCTTGCCGCTGCCACAGGGGCATGGCTCATTGCGTCCGACTTTCAATGCGGTGCGGACCGGCTTCGGTGCGCTTACGGCTTCCATCGCTTCGCTGACCATCGCCGAGCCCGGTTCGTAAGCTGCGTTGGCGGTGCGTGTTGTCGTAGTCGTCGTTTGCTGTTGCGGCGGACGCGCTTGTGCCGCTGCCTCATTTGAAGCCGTCGCGGGTTGACCTCCAAACGCACTCGTCGATTGATGAACGGTGCGCTGCGGCAGGCTGTGAAGGAACTGCTCGAATGCCATGAGGCTCGACGCGCTCCGGAACAGGTTATGGAAGATCTCCCCTTTGATGTTAACCATCAATTCCTGGAAGATCGTGTATGCTTCGGCCTTGTATTCGATGAGCGGATCTTTCTGGCCATAGGCACGGAGACCGATGCTGTTACGTAAGGCATCCATCGCATAGAGATGCTCCTGCCACAGACGATCGATTGCGCTGAGAATCGTGTAGCGTTCAATCGATTTCAAAGTTTCGGCATTTGGTTCGAAACTGATCTTGGAGTCGTATGCCTTACGGACTTTATCGATGATGTCACGAGCTACTGAATATTGCGCAGCGTTCAAACCATCAAAAATCGAACCTTCCTCCGGCGTCTTGTCGGCATTCTTGGCAGCGTTCCTTATTTCCTCTTCAGAAAAACCGCGAGGGCAATTCAAATTCAGCCAGTCTACTAAACCAGTTGTTTTCCATTCCGAAACATCAACGTCCGGCGGACAATTGGTTTCCACCTTCGCCACCACAACTTCTTCCATGATCTCGAGCAGACGGCCGCGAACTTCATCGCCGTTGATGATTTCGTTGCGGAAGCCGTAAATGACTTCGCGCTGTTTGTTCATCACGTCGTCATATTCGAGCGTGCGTTTACGAATCTGGAAGTTGTGTTGCTCAACGCGTTTCTGGGCCGTTTCGATGGAGCGATTGAGGAGCGGATGATTCAACTCCTGTCCTTCTTCCATGCCCATCTTCTCCATCAGCTTGACCATGCGGTCAGAACCGAAGAGACGCATCAAATCGTCTTCGAGTGATATAAAGAAGTGCGATGAACCCGGATCACCTTGACGCGCGCAACGACCACGCAGCTGGCGATCGATACGACGCGATTCATGGCGTTCGGTGCCGATCACGTGCAAGCCGCCGACTTCTGCCACGCCCGGACCGAGCTTAATGTCAGTACCACGACCGGCCATGTTCGTCGCGATCGTAACCGCACCACGTTGACCGGCCCGCGCAACGATTTCAGCTTCCTGCTGGTGATACTTTGCGTTGAGAACGGAATGAATGATTCCGACTTTCCTCAACATCCGCGAAACCTGTTCGCTCGTGTCGACAGAAACGGTACCGACGAGAATCGGGCGGCCCTGCGCGTGAATTTCCTGAATCTGTTTCAAGACGGCGTTGAACTTCTCACGCTTCGTCTTGTAGACAGAATCATTCGCGTCCTTGCGCGCCACAGCGCGATTCGTCGGAATGACAAGCACGCCGAGTTTGTAAATATCGAGAAACTCCGCAGCTTCCGTTTCAGCGGTACCGGTCATACCGGCGAGTTTCGTATAGAGACGGAAATAGTTTTGGATCGTGATCGTTGCGAGCGTCTGTGTTTCGCGTTCAATCTCCACGCCTTCCTTCGCTTCAACAGCCTGGTGCAAACCGTCACTCCACCGACGGCCTGTCATGAGACGGCCAGTGTTTTCATCGACGATGATGACTTTGTTTTCCTGCACGACGTATTGAACGTCCTTCAAGTACAGGCAATAAGCCTTCAACAACTGCGAGATCGCATGAATCTGCTGTGCCTTAACTTCAAACTCCGCCTGCGCCTGCGATTTCAATTCGAGACGTTGCTTTGGATCGAGGTCAGGACGCGATTCGATCTCCTGGAATTTTGTCGTGAGGTCAGGCATCACGAACGCTTCCGGATCCTTCGGACGCAGGAATGTGCGGCCTTTTTCCGTCAGGTCGGCATCGTGGCTCTTTTCTTCAATCGCGAAGAACAACTCTTCCTTCTGTGCGTAGAGCTCCTTTTTCGATTGATCGGCGTGCAATTCGAGTTCCGCGCGATTCATCAAACGAAGGTTCTCCGGTTCCTCGAGGACTTTCATCAAGGCCTCGGAACGCGGCTGGCCAACCTTCACGCGATAGAGCAATAGCCCGATTTCTTTTTCGAGCGCTTCAGGATTCTGCGGATTCGTTCCGTCGGTTGGACGCAACTTCTTGATCAGATCCTGTGCTTCGTTGAGGTAACGGTTACACAGCTTTTCCTGCGCGGCGACGATTGATTCAACCGCGGGCTTGAAGTTGATATAAACCTGGTTATCAGAACCAACCACAGCCGGGCCGCTGATGATCAACGGCGTGCGGGCTTCGTCGACAAGAATCGAGTCCACTTCGTCGACGATCGCGAAGTAATGACCACGTTGGACCTGGTCTTCTTTCGTCGTTGCCATGCCATTGTCACGGAGGTAATCGAATCCGAACTCAGCATTCGTACCATAGGTAATATCGCAGTTGTATTGGGCGCGACGTTCGGCAGGCGATTGGTCATGGAGAATCACGCCGACCGTCAGACCGAGAAACTTATAGACAGCGCCCATCCATTCGCTATCGCGAGCGGCGAGGTAATCGTTGACCGTCACGACGTGAACGCCGCGTCCGGTCAGAGCATTGAGATAAACAGGCGAAGTCGCCACGAGCGTCTTACCTTCACCGGTTGCCATTTCCGCGATGCGTCCGTTGTGCAGGGCCCAGCCACCGATCAATTGAACGTCGAAAGGAACCATTTCCCACTTCAACGGGTGATTGCGGACCATTACTTCCGACTTGCGATCGGTCAGACGGCGGCAGGCGTTCTTAACGACAGCAAAAGCTTCGGGCAAGATTTCGTCCAGACGCCGACGCAGCTCGTCGTTGTCCTTTATTTGAGAAAGTTCTTCCTTCCACTTGGCAGTCTTCTGCCGGAGATCGTCATCGGACAACGAATTGAGACCCGTTTCGATCTCATTGATCTTTGCGACCAAAGGACGAAGCTTTTTCACCTCGCGTTCGTTTTTCGAACCGATGAGCTTTTTTACGATAAAACCAATCATAGAATCGGACGTTCGGCGCACACCGTACGACAGCCAGCCGAATGCGTCAAAAATTTAAGGACGCAATGTAGCGCAAGACCAACGGATTTGAAGGAAAGAATAGCGTTTCCTCGATATCGATAAAGGGAGCACTTCTCGAAAGCATCGGTTTCGTAGTTACGCAAGATTCTTAGCCGCCAAAGCGCCAAAATGGAAACACAGAACGGAATCTGCCTCCAAAAACGGACGCCATAAAAGTACAGAACGGATTTTAGGAACTAACACGGACCCTATAAAAGTACAGACCACGTTTTAGGAACCGAAACGCTTGTAATAAAAATATAGAACCCGTTTTAGAAGCTAAAAGGCTTTCCATAAAAGTACAGCATCGGTTTTAGAAGCTAAAATGGGTCCTATAAAAGTACAGAAGGAGTTTTAGGGACTAAAATGGCTTCAATAAAAATATTGGCTCCATTTTTGAAGCTAAAAAGGATTCTGTACTAGTACAGAACGAATTTTAGGATCTAAAAAGGGTTCCATAAAAGTACAGAAAGTTTTTTAGCTTCTAAAAAACATTCTATAAAAATATTGGTTCGGCCAAATAGCTGAAAACCAAGCAGTTGCACAAAGCGGCCGGTTCTTCGCGATTTTCAATTGTGATCGGCACCCCCCGTGCGCCGCCTTATAAGTCGTTGCCCACCGAAAAGTTCGAAGGCGCGGCCCCTCTCTCCGCCATTTGCAAAATGGGGGAGAGAGCCGGAGAGAGGTGGCCCAAAAAA
>CBHWET010000390.1:0-4726 GCA_966112985.1 uncultured bacterium
ACGGTGAGCGGCGCACAAATGGTTGCATTGTTCGCCGCGCGTAATGCCGGTATCGCTGTTCCAGAGGCAGCGATTCAACGTGGACTGAAGTTTTTCCTGACATGCCAAACGCCGGAAGGCGGTTTTGGTTACACCTCAGCCCTTGGTCCTAACGCTCCGCGAACCGCAATCGGATGCCTTGTGCTCGCGCTAGCCAAGGAGAAAAATTCTCGCGTTTATCAAACGGCATTTGAATTTTTGCAAAAAGCTCCGCCCGAACCAAACTACCAGCACTATTATTTATACTACGGCGCGCAGGCATTTTTCCATGCGTCCCCTCAGGCGTGGCAAAGCTGGAATAAGAAAAACGTCCAAACGTTAAAAGCCTCCCAAAGCGGAGAAGGAAGTTGGGAAGGCCAATTCGGTCCGACCTTTTCCACTTCGGCGTCGCTGCTGTCGCTGGCTTTGAACTACCGCTACTTGCCGATATACGAACGATGATTTGCCGCCGACCAACGCACTGCATGAGTTCACGACGCTTTACCACTGCTGCACTATTTCTTTCTCTCGCGTTTGCGGTGCAATCGGCAGTTGTTTTTCGTGTCGCGCCGACCGGTGGCGCTCCGTCGAACAGCAACGCCGTTTCATCGTTGGATTGGCTGCAGTTCCTCGACGGCTCGTCGCTGCATGGCAAGATGGCTTCTATTGACCTGACGAATGGTGTTCGATGGGCTCATCCGGATGCAAAGGAACCCGCCGAGTTCAAGTCGTCAAACCTTGACTCGATCAGCTTCGAAGGCGGTAGTCGGATGTCGCCGAAATTCGACGCCAACTGCCGGTTTCGATTTCTTAATGGCGATGAACTATTTGGCAATCTCAAGGGGATCGATAAGAACAAAATCATCTTTGACTCCTGGCTGGGAAAGAACCTCGAGGCCTCTCGTGATTCTGTTCAATCGATTACGTTCCACGGTTTTTCCGTAGTGTACGAGGGACCGACTACCATGGCTGGATGGTCACTGGAAGCCAATCACGGTTTGTCATGGGAATACCGCGACGGCGCGTTTGTCACGACTCGAAATGGTGTTCTCGGGCGCGATGTAAAGTTACCCAATAATGCTACGATCGAATTCGACCTCGCATGGAGCGCTCCGTTCGTCCTGCTCGTGCCGCTCTATACCGACGTTGTTGATCGATTCGATTTCAATGCGAGTTGTTACGTCCTGTATTTAGGCGGAAATGCGGCGGGCTTGCAGCGTGTCCATCCAAATGGCGGCGGTATTATGTACCTCGGATCGACGATTCCAGTCTCGGTCTTTGCGAAGAAAAACCGCGCGCATATCGAAATCCGCTGCAACAAAGATGAGGCCCGGTTTGGTTTGTTCATCGACGGCGTATTTACAGGCCAATGGCGTGATGAAAACGGCTTCATTGGCGGTGGCACCGGGCTGGCTTTTTCCGCTCAGATGAGTGGTCCAATGTTAAAGATTACAAATCTTCGCATCTCGGAGTCAGACGGTAAAACTGAAGAATCGAAAGATGTCGCTATTACTGAGGACGCCATTTCGCTCGCGAACCGCGACAAAATCACGGGCACGGTCGGAGAGATGCGTGACAACAAAGTTAGTTTCTCTACCTGGCAAACACCGTTGCAGATTCCTTTGCAGCGAATTCGACAGATCGTGTTTGCTGTACCTTTGAAGAAATCGGCACCGGCAGATCCCTGGAAAGTTCGAAGTTATTTTTTCGGTGGCGGCGCGCTTTCATTGGTTCTCGACAAGTGGGGCGAACGTGAAGTTTCCGGCACTCATCCGAGCTTCGGCCGAATAACGTTTGATCCCCGCGCTGTCCGTCAGCTCGAGTTTAATCCGGATCAACCGCGGAGTCTTGAGCAGGGAGGCGACGCCGATGAATCTACAGAGATCGCAACGCCAACGAACGAAGATATGTTGCAGTTTGAAAACGGAGACGTGTTGTTCGGTCACATGCAAAGTCTCGAACCGAAGTCGACGTTGCGTTGGGCGCGGGCAGATACGATCCGGCCCATCGAGTTTCTGCCAGAGCGCATCGCAGAAGTGCGGCTGCGTCCCCGTTCACCAGTGTTGGGAAACGTTTCCAAGATTTCGTTTTACGATGGCGACGAATTCGAAGGAGAGATTCTGGGGGTCGATTCGGAAAAAATAACCTGTGAAAACTGGTTTGCGGGAAAGGTTCAACTCTCGCGCAAAGCCGTGCGTGCATTGACGCCGGCGCCAGCCAATCGGTCGGTTATTTTCAAGGGGCCCGAAGGTTTGGAAGGTTGGACAGTTGGCAAAGTCACGACGGTGCCGGACGCAAGTCAGTGGACGTACAAAGGCGGCGCTTTCTACGCAACGAAATCGGCCGCAATCGCACGCGATGTTGGCCTTCCTGACCGCGCCAGTATTCAATTCGATCTCAATTGGAAAGGATCGCTCGGTGTTGCCGTCGCGCTTTATACCAGTTATCTCCAGCCAATTAATCTGGCGAACAAGGATAACGAGCCGGAGTTCGGTGGCTTTTATAGTTTGCAGTTGAACAACACCTACAACACGCAGTTGATTTCGGTAAAGAAACACGAGACTGGCGGCAATCCAACGCTTGGCACCGTTACTGTTCCCGCGTTTCATCAGAAGAATAACGCACGTATTGAAGTCCGCGTGGATAAACGGCGGCATTTAGTCGCTTTACTCGTTGATGGGAACTTGATCAATCGTTGGTTTGATGCAGAAGGATTTGCAGGCACGGGGACGGCACTCCGCTTCGTTCATCACGGGACTGGATCGATCAAATTGAACAACCTTCTCGTTACAGATTGGGACGGCCAGTTTGAAGAGCCGTTGTTTGTCACTGCGACGAATAAATTGGATGTTGCGAGGTTACGAAACGGCGATCAGGTGGAAGGCACGGTCAACCAGATGCGCGATGACCAGGTTCTGTTTACCACGAGCGAAAATAAAAAAATGGAGATTCCGTGGAAACGAGTGAAACAAATTGAATTCAAAAAGCCGGAAACATCGCGGGACGGCGGGAAATCCGATGCAAATCTCGTCCAGGGCTTCTATGCGCGCGGTGGCAGCATCAAATTCATGCTTGAGAAGTGGGATGAACAGGGTGTGGTCGCGAGCAGTTTGAACTTCGGCAAGCTAACGCTAAACCCAGGGGCGTTTGAACGAATTCGGTTCAAGTCTGACAAACCGGAGAACCTCAAAGTCCCCGATGAATCAGTTCCAGCGCAATAACCGAATAAGAAGTGACCAGCGCTGGGTCTTTTTCCCACCATCGACCGTTTTCATTGGACCACGAGCCGTCGGCTTTTTGCAGATTGATAAGTTTTAGCGCCAGCTCTTTTCGCCAGTTCACTTGTTTGCCGTCAGTTGTCTCGATCGTATCGCGGCCGTAGATCGTCAGCGCTTTGGCCATGGTGTGATAATAATAGTAAATGCCTTGTGGGCCCATTCCCGGATTCTCCTCCAGCGTGAAATTCTTCTGAAGCCAATCTACGACTGCTTTCACACGAGCGTCGTTGCGATCCAGATCAGCGTAAATGTAACTGAGCAACCCGGCATAACTCGCACTGCCGTACGAGCGGAACGCAACACGGCCATTCGCGTTCGTGACTTCACCGGCCATGCTTTTCTCCGGGTAATAGATAAAACCTCCCTTGTTTTGCGGATCATCGCTCGCCCATTTCTCTTTGTTATAGGCGGGCAGGTTCTGACAGCTTTGCAGGAAGTGAATTGCAGCCTGCCAGTCCAGGTCCTTCGCGTCGGCGTCTCGGGCGAGGTCCTTGCTGTAGTAAACCGCCTCCAGCGCAAACAGCGTATTGTTCAGGTCTGAATGTTCGTAATGGCTCCCGTAGCCGATGCCGCCATCGAAGACATTATCGACTTTGCCGCGCTGCCCCATGTCAACTTGAGTTCCGATCAGGAAGTTTCGTGCGTTAACAATCGTCTTTCGGTACTCAGGATTGCGAGCAGTAATGAGTGCCATCGTCGAAACGGCCGTGTTGTAGTTCACCAACTCTTTTTTAAGGTAAATGCTTCCGTCCGGCTTCGTGGCGTTCAGGATAAATTGATAACCGCGCTTGAGAAAATCCGGGGGGCTCTTACGGAATTTGCCGCTGGGTTCGCCGTTGAATGCTGTCAGAACAAGCCCTGTGACTGCCGGTTGCTCGGCATTCCAGGCGCCGTTTGTGTCCTGGTGTTTCTCCAGCCACGCCAGGCCTTTGTCGATTGCATGGCCGACTTCGTTACGCAACGAAACATCTTCGGTCTTGGCGTGCAGGGTTATCGCGCAGAAAAACGCGATGGCAATTGAGACCATTCGTTCGAATCCATTTTTCATGTTCAAATTATTTCTGCTTCTCCTTTAACAACTGAAATATTACCTGCACCGGCGTATTGACGGGCGGGGTGTTCGTCGAATTCACCTGCCAGACATCGTCATCGTCGCGGCCGGGCCGTGGATTGTTCGCGAGAGCGTCAGGATCTGCGATCGTCGACAGAATGGAGCCATCGCGTTGCGCGAGGAAAGTCTGGTCAATAATTCGTGATCCATTGTAAATCCATTCGCCTTGTGTAACCCGGGCTTTTGTTTGGCTATTCCAGAGCAGGTCCTCAATGGATATCTTTTGGACGTTGGTCTGCACGACATAGACGGCAACCTTATCGCCTGCGATCTCGCTCGATTTCTTCTCTGGAGTTTTCGTTTTTACCACACCGCCTTT
>CBHWET010000391.1:0-4720 GCA_966112985.1 uncultured bacterium
GCATCGATAAACGAGCAGGTGTTGACGATCATCACGTCGGCATCTTCCGCCTGATTGGTGATTTCAATTCCACCTTTCATCAGCGAGCCGAGCATAATTTCAGCATCGACAAGATTTTTGGCGCAACCGAGGGAGATCAGACCAACGCGGATGGGCTTCTTCGTTTTATTCTTTTCCGGCATGACAAGGCGCAAAACCTACGATGAAAGGCCAATAAATCAATGGCTGATTTGGTGTTACCGTCGAACTGGTGCGGGCAAAGGAAGCGTATTCATTGTACTTCCGTTGGTCGGCTGATACAAAGCCGGCTTTAAATCAGCCAACGGATCTTTGTTCCGATGGGTGACCCAGAATTGAAGCGCAAAAATGCCAACAGCGATGACGATCACAACACCCAATACAGGCAATGCAATTCTCCAGTTGAGCTTCGAAACCTGGTACATAATGAAGTCCAGAACGTTTCGCCTAGGTGGAGATGGAAAACTGGGCTCGTGATGCTTAGGAGAACGTGCCAGTTCGCTGTTTACCTGCTCGATCAACTGGGTGGTCGGCAGCTTGAGCAGAGTGGCGTAGGTGCGGATTGAACCGCGGACATAAACAGGCGCCGAAAAGACGCTGTAATCGCCTTCTTCGAGCGCGCGAATATGGTCGCCGCGGATTTTCGTCGCTTCGGCAGCCTGATTGATCGTCAGATTTTGCGCTTCCCGCGCCTGACGGAGTTGTTCTCCAACCGTGGACACGCACCAGTAATAGCTTTACCGCAGTAGAATTGGCAATGCGCAATCGCTCATCGGTTCTTGCTCATCGGCGTCGCTTTCATTAGCTTTTTGGCGATGCGCTTTTGGTCGTCGTTAACCCACACCGCCGCACTGTTGATCACGTGCGCGTTTCTAAGCGCCTGCCTGCCGTCCTCGAGCAGTGATTCCGACGAACAAAAAGATCCGCACTATGTGAACGGCTGCAACCTCGTGCGCGGACTTGATTACAAAGGGGCAATCGGCCAGTTCGAGAAAGCACTGGAAGTAAATCCCCGCTCTTCGGCCGCCCATTTCGAACTTGGATTGATCTACGGCGAGCAGATCAAGGATTATGCCGCGGCAATCTATCATTTGCAGCAACACCTGAAACTCCGTCCAACTTCTGAATACGCGGATAGAATCAATGGACTGGTTCGCACGTACAAGACAGAATTATTCAAAAGCGAATTTGTGGCGCCGATGAACGTCGGTTTGCAGCGTGACCTCGAACGTTTGACGACCGAGAACACGTCACTGAAACGACAGATTGAATTGTTGCAGGCGCAACTCGGAGTGCGCCAGGTGCTCGCCACGAATGCGGCGCCTCAGCCAGCATTACGTTCGCCCGGTGCAGGTGCCGATAATCGAACGGCTCTTAACAACACGCAGCCGGCGTCATCGGTTAGACCTACACCGGCCGGGCCAACACCGCGCGCGAGGAATTACACGGTCAAGTCGGGAGACACGATTACATCGATTGCGAAAGATTGCGGCGTGAAGATTAATTCCTTGTTGCAGGCGAATCCAGGCATCGACCCACGCCGCTTGAAAGTCGGGCAGACGCTTGCCGTCCCCGCGTCGTAGCATGTCCTCGCGCCTGATTTTCCTGCTGATCACTTCGTTTTGGGTGACGATGAATTTCCTGCTGTGGCGCTCCGAATTTGGCGGGCGCAATGAACTGCCCAGCTCAGTTCCCGTCGACAAAGTTTGGGAAAAGATTCTCACCGCTCCCGACGCTTCCTCCCTCAACATCCTTCATAACGGCGTTAAGATCGGTGATTGCACGTGGCAGGCCAACGTCAAGGAGAACCGGGCGATGTCGAACGTCGACCCGGACGAGTTTGAGCCAGAGGGGATGGTCACGTCGCCATCCAGTTATGACTTGGAACTCGAAGGGAACGTTTACATCTCAGCCATTACAAACAGCGCACGCTTCAATCTCACCTTGAAATTATCGACGAATCGAGTTTGGCAGGAATTCTTTGTCCACGTAAGCGTTCGTCCGAATACATGGGAACTGCGTGCGTCGGCCGCGGACGAGATCGTGCAATTCAGCACCGATGACAATTCCGGTCACTGGGACAGGACTTATAAATTTGCTGACCTGCAGAATCCACAATTTCTTGCCGATGAGTTCGGTGGGCCAATGGCGTGGGTATTGATGGGAGGCCTCGGTGCATCAACCAACAAAAGCAAGGTGTCCCCGCTATCGCTTGGATTGAACTGGGAAGGACACAACGACTGGATGCGATTCGGCCATTCGAAGGTCCGAGTCTACAAGCTGGAAGCGAAAATCCTTGATCGTTATAAAATCTTTATTTTTGTCAGTCGAGTCGGCGAAATTCTTTGGGTGCATTTGCCGGACGAATTCGTTTTGCGCAACGACGCATTCACGCATTTCTAGAGATGATCGAACTTATTCACCTCGTTAAAAGATTTGGTGACCTGACCGCGGTCAACGACATCTCATTGACAGTGCCGCGGGGCGAATTCTTTGCAGTGCTTGGGCCAAACGCTGCGGGGAAGACGACCACGATTAAAATCCTTGCTGGACTCATCAAACCAACCGCTGGCACCGCGCGCATCGCCGGCTTCGATGTGCAGACCCATCCGTTGGAAGCGCGTCGGCGTCTCGCTTACGTTCCCGATTTTCCATTTCTTTATGATAAATTGACGCCCTGGGAATTCCTGCGGTTCATCGGACAATTGTTTCAGATGGAGGAGGCGAAAATTCGAAGTGCAGGCCAGGAGTTGATCGAGCGCTTCAATCTCGAACCATTCATCAATAAACCGATTGAAGGTCTTTCCCATGGCACACGCCAACGCGTAGCGATTGTTTCCGCGTTGATGCATGATCCTGAGGTGTTCGTCATCGATGAACCAATGGTAGGTCTCGATCCGCAACATGCCCGCGTCGTGAAAGACATCTTCAAGGAACGTTCGCGGAAGGGCATGACGGTTTTTCTTTCCACGCACCAACTCAGCGTCGCCGAAGAAATGGCGGACCGGATCGGAATTATTCACCAGGGGAAACTGGTGGCTATGGGCACGCGCGATGAATTGCGCAAACAAACTGGGCTCGACGGTGCGCTTGAAAACACGTTTCTCGCGCTCACTGCGGAAGAATCGAAGTTCAAAGAGCAAAAAGGCGTTGCGGGAACTTAAAGTTTTCGCGAACAATCGCTGCACATGTTAGCGAAGGTCTTGTCGGCTGCGGTCAATGGAATTGAAGCTTATCCCGTCGAAGTGGAAGTCAACGCGGGCTGGGGCGACACTGTCATCGTTATTGTTGGGCTGCCCGATGCCGCGGTAAAAGAATCACGCGACCGCGTGACCACTGCCATCAGCAACTCCGGGTTTAAATTTTCCATGGGACGCACGACGATCAATCTCGCGCCGGCGGATGTTAAAAAAGAAGGCCCTAGTTTCGATCTCCCCATTGCCGTTGGGATGTTAGCCGCGAGCGAGCAGATCGAAACCGATCAACTCGATAATTTCATTATGGTCGGCGAACTCGCATTGACCGGCGCCGTTCGTCCCGTAAAAGGTGTGTTGCCGATCGCCCTACAGGCACGGGCAAGCAAAAAGACCGGCATCCTTGTTCCGGTCGACAACGCGGCAGAAGCTGCTGTTGTCAAAGGGCTACAGGTCATTCCAGTGCAGAATTTGCGCGAAGCTGCCGCATTCCTTGAGGGGCAGGCGAAAATTGCGCCAATTAAAGTCGATACGGAAAAACTTTTCGAACAAACGTGGGACGATGAATTTGATTTTGCTGATGTCAAAGGTCAGGAATCGGTGAAACGTGCTTTGGAAATTGCAGCGGCTGGTGGACATAATGTTTTGCTGATTGGACCACCGGGGACTGGCAAGTCCATGCTGGCCAAGCGGCTCACAACGATTTTGCCGCCGCTTACACTCGAAGAAGCGCTCGAAACAACAAAGATTCACAGCATTGTCGGCATGTTAAAAGCCGGTCAGGCATTGGTCACACAACGTCCGTTTCGTGCTCCGCATCATACGGCGAGTGATGCCGGTTTGCTCGGAGGCAATGTGAATCCAACGCCGGGCGAAATTTCCCTCGCGCACAATGGCGTGCTCTTTCTTGACGAATTGCCCGAATTCAAACGCAGCGTGTTGGAAACAATGCGCCAGCCGCTCGAAGAGGGTTATGTTACGATTTCCCGTGCGGCAGGAACAATGACCTTTCCTTCGCAGTTCATGCTCGTTGCGGCAATGAACCCGACACCTGACGGAAAGATGCCGGCGGAATCACGCAGCAGCCCGCGCGAAATTCAGAATTATCTAGGCCGCATTTCGGGTCCATTGCTTGACCGCATCGATCTGCATGTCGAAGTACCGGCGGTCAAGTTCCGGGAGATGACAAACGATCAACCGAGCGAATCCTCGGCGGCGATTCGTGAAAGAGTTATTTGTGCGCGCAAACGTCAGCAGAAACGTTTGGCTGGAACAAAGATTACCTGCAACGCCCGTCTGGGCACGCGCGAACTCAAACAGCACTGCGTATTGGATGAACCGACGAAGGAGTTGCTGAAGTTCGCCATGACCGACCTGAACCTCAGCGCACGTGCCTATGATCGCATTTTGAAAGTAGCGCGTACGATTGCTGATCTCGCAGCGGTCGAAACGATTTCCAGCGAACATATTTCCGAGGCGATCCAGTACCGTTCGCTCGACCGACAACT
>CBHWET010000392.1:0-4696 GCA_966112985.1 uncultured bacterium
TATCTGAAGGTGGTATATGCGGAAGACGAGCAACCTTCTGATCCATTTTGGGTAAAGGAAGCCGGACTGGCTGCGGGTAAGATTCTCGAGACCCGAGGTGAATGGGAGTCCGTGGTGCGCCTTTATCGTCGCATGTCTCAGGCGCTTCCGCCGCTCGCGTCCATATTGGATAAGAAAATCGCTGTTGCCGAAGCGCAGTTATCCACGTCCGGCACCAAATAGCCTGCGTTTGACACTACTTTCAGTCTCCATTAATTTTTTCACAGTAATGAATACCGCTACCGAAAACGCTGTTGTCAGTCTCACCGAAAGTGCTGCGAAAGAAGTTCAATCGATGCTCGCGAAAGAAAAGGACGGAACGAATAAAGGATTACGCGTTTACGTGGAAAGCGGTGGTTGCTCCGGCCTGCAATATGGAATGGTCTTCGATGAGAAACGTCCCGACGATCTTATCGCGTCATTCCATGGTGTTTCGGTATTGGTTGATCCATTCAGCGCGAATTATGTGCGCGGCTCCGTAGTCGACTTTTCCGATGCTTTAACCGGTGGTGGCTTCAAAATCACCAATCCGAATGCCCGTCAAAGCTGCGGCTGCGGCAAGTCCTTCGAGGCTTAATTGTTTTTGCTTTCAAAACGCCGTCACGTTGCAAACGCGTGACGGCGTTTTTTCGTTGAGATTCGAGATTGCTTTTGACTTTGCGTTATCGCGCATTGAGTTTAGACCTTCTCGAGACATTGGTCGGTCCATTGCACAACAACCATGTTCGGAAAACTTTTAGGTCCCGAAATCGGGACGTTGATCAAAGAGCGCAACTTCGCTGCGCTAAAGGAAATATTTTCCGAATGGCCTCCGGCTGATCTAGCGGAGCTTATTGCTGATCTCGGCGTCGAGGAGCAAGTCGTCGTCTTTCGCTTGCTTCCGAGGAATGTTGCCGCCGATGTTTTTGAATACCTCGACCGCGACGCGCAGAAGGGATTGCTCCAGGCAATGGGCAAAGAGGATGTTGTCAAGATCCTCAACGAAATGTCGCCGGACGATCGTACTGCTCTCCTGGAAGAGCTCCCCCCGACGGCTGTTACTGGCTTACTTCAGCTCCTTTCGCCTGAAGAACTAAAAATTGCGAAAAACCTTCTTGGATATCCAGAGAAGAGTGTTGGTCGTTTGATGACCGTCGATTATATCGCTGTGCGCGATGATTGGACGGTGAAGCAGGTGCTCGATCACATTCGCGCCAACGGAGCGGACCGCGAAACACTAAACGTTGTGTTCGTTGTTGATGAAGTCGGGAAGTTGATTGACGACGTGCGTATTCGCGAATTTCTACTGCGTCCACTGGAAGCGAAGGTGCACGACATTCGTGATCAAAATTTTGTCGCACTGAAGGTTACCGACCTTGAGCACGAGGCAATCGAAGTTTTCAAAAAATACGACCGCACCGCACTGCCGGTTGTGGATTCTGCTGGATTACTCGTCGGCATCGTAACGATCGACGACGTGCTCGACGTTCTCGAAGAGGAGACGACCGAAGATATTCAAAAGCTTGGTGGCTCGGTCGCCCTTGACGAGCCATATCTCGCGGCGACCACTTTCAAGATGGTCCGCAAACGTGCTCCATGGCTTGTCATTTTGTTTTTCAGTGAATTGCTGACAACGACTGCGATGGCTTTCTTTCAGAAGGAAATCGAGCGAGCGGTTGTTCTCGCGACCTTCCTGCCGCTCATCATTTCCAGTGGTGGCAATTCCGGTTCGCAGGCGACTACTCTGATTATCCGAGCGATTTCCATCGGTGAGGTGACGTTAGCCCATTGGTGGAAAGTGATGCGGCGGGAATTCATGTCCGGCCTGGCGCTCGGAATTATTCTGGGAACGATCGGCTTCTTGCGCATCGCATTCTGGCACTTTGCCTTTCATGCCTATGGTGAACATTGGCATTTGATTGCGATCGTTATTTTCTTTTCGCTGATCGGGGTGGTTCTCTGGGGCACGCTATCGGGATCAATGTTGCCGTTTATCCTGCGAAGATGTGGTCTCGATCCCGCTACGGCTTCGGCTCCTTTCGTCGCCACGCTCGTCGACGTCACTGGTCTCGTTATCTATTTCACGATGGCGATGGTAGTTCTGAAGGGGACACTTCTTTAGCGAGCTTTCTTGACGGTCTGCGGCGTGGCTCTTACCTTCGATGCATCGGGGAGCCAAATCACCATTGCGGTGACGCTGAGAGTTTTGCGCGCGAGCGCGAATGACCCGTGAACTTGATCCGGATAATGCCGGCGCAAGGAACATCTCTCCCGGTTCCCCTGCGCATAAATGTTATGATCGCTACTAAAGAATCTCTGGAACCGCAAAGTTCGGATCGTCTTCCTAATTCCAAAAAAATCTACGTCAGCGGCACCATTCATCCTGACGTGCGTGTTCCGTTCCGCGAAATCGAACTCAGTCCGACGAAAACATTCGACGGTCGCATGGAAGCGAATGAGCCGGTTCGGGTTTATGATTGCTCGGGCCCATGGGGTGATCCGAATTTCACCGGCAATTCCGACGAAGGGCTTCCGGCGTTGCGTGCGAAATGGATTCGATCGCGTAGCGATGTTGAAGAATATGACGGACGGGAAGTGAAGCCGCAGGACAATGGCTATCTGTCCGGCAAACACGCCGAGTATGCGAGCAAGGCGGAGAAGAATCGATTGGTTGAGTTTCCGGGCCTGACGGGACAACGCCGCCGTCCGTTACGCGCAGGCAAAGGACATCCAGTTACACAGCTTTGGTACGCGAGACAAGGTATCATTACGCCGGAGATGGAATTCATAGCGATTCGCGAAAACATGGGACGCGCAAGAATGGCTGACATGTCGAAGGACATCGTTCGCAACGATCTGAACAAGCAACACGCTGGGTCTGCGCAAACGTCTGGCAGTCCTTATACGCCATCGGTTTTTCAAAGATTCCCTCAACGCATTCCCAAAGAAATTACGCCTGAATTCGTGCGTGCCGAGGTGGCCGCCGGACGCGCTATCATTCCATCGAACATTAATCACCCGGAATTGGAACCGATGATCATCGGTCGCAACTTTCTCGTGAAGATCAATGCGAACATTGGCAACAGCGCCGTCGCCTCGAGCATCGAAGAAGAAGTTGAAAAAATGCGCTGGGCGACCAAATGGGGTGCGGACACAGTGATGGATCTTTCCACGGGAAAAAACATTCACGCCACCCGCGAATGGATCCTGCGCAATTCACCGGTCCCAATCGGCACCGTCCCGATTTATCAGGCGCTTGAGAAAGTCGGCGGCAAAGCTGAAGAACTGACCTGGGAGATCTATCGCGATACCTTGATCGAGCAGGCAGAGCAGGGGGTTGATTACTTCACCGTTCATGCTGGCGTGTTGTTGCGATTCATTCCACTGACAGCTTCCCGCATGACAGGAATCGTTTCGCGCGGTGGCAGCATCATGGCGAAATGGTGTCTCGCGCACCACAAGGAAAGTTTCCTCTATACCCATTGGGACGAAATCTGTGACATTATGGCCGCCTACGACGTCAGCTTCAGCATCGGTGACGGATTGCGTCCCGGTTCGATTGCTGATGCAAACGATGAAGCTCAGTTTGGCGAACTCAAAGTGCAAGGCGAACTGACCGAGCGCGCCTGGGCCAAAGGTGTGCAGGTAATGAACGAAGGCCCCGGTCACGTGCCAATGCACATGATCGAAGAGAACATGGCGAAGCAATTGGAATGGTGTCATGAAGCGCCGTTCTACACGCTTGGCCCCCTCACGACCGACGTTGCTCCTGGTTACGATCACATTACGAGCGGTATTGGTGCCGCAATGATTGGTTGGTACGGATGCGCGATGCTTTGCTACGTTACGCCAAAAGAGCATCTCGGTCTGCCGAACAAAAAGGACGTCAAAGACGGCGTTATCACGTACAAAATTGCTGCTCACGCGGCGGATTTGGCGAAAGGTCATCCTGGTGCGCAATACCGCGACAATGCGCTCAGTAAAGCCCGTTTCGAATTCCGATGGGATGATCAATTCAATCTGGGCCTCGATCCCGAAACCGCCCGCGAATTCCACGACGAAACGCTGCCGCAGGAAGGAGCCAAAAGCGCACATTTCTGTTCAATGTGCGGCCCTCACTTCTGTTCGATGAAAATTACGGAAGATGTCCGCAAATACGCAGCGGAACAGGGTATGAGTGAAGAAGAAGCGCTGAAGAAAGGCATGGAAGAGAAAAGTAAGGAATTTGTTCAGAAGGGAGCGGAAGTTTACGCGAAGGCGAACTGATTTGATAGGCCTTGGATACGTTGTATAAAGCTTTATTTTTGCACGATTGACGTTTGCCGCTGTTTTGGCGGAGCGCTACAAGCGTTTTAATACCCTCCTGTAGCAAACGATCGGTGTATGGGCACAGCCGTTTCGGAAAGGCTCTTGCCTCATCGGCTACACATCCTATTTTAAAGCTAAGGTCTCGTTCGTGTATGAAAGCGGCTTCGAAAACCGACCAATCCAAGAAAACAAAAGTGCCAAATTTTGTTCAACGTGGTTTGCGTGCCCACCGGCGTGCAACAGAAAAAGCTCGGGAAAGATTTCGCGAACTGGGTATTGGCTTGAACAAAAATGAGAACTTGGTTTCTGCTATCAAAGAGAAGCAAGTGCTACGTTTTGTTTACGATGGAAAAGAGCGGATTGTAGAGCC
>CBHWET010000393.1:0-4686 GCA_966112985.1 uncultured bacterium
GGTTCCGGCATGGATAACGATGTCTGGACTCTCGCGTTCGTTGGCAAAGACCTTTATGCGGGGGGCTACTTTACAAACGCGGGCGGCCTTTCGATCAACTACATTGCCAAGTGGGACGGCACAAACTGGACGGCCGTAGGAGGCGGGATGGATGATGTCGTGTATTCACTGGCGGCTTCGGGCTCTGATCTCTATGTAGGTGGACGGTTTACGATGGCCGGTAACGTTTCCGCCAGTCACATTGCGAAATGGAATGGCAGCGCGTGGACGGCACTGGGAACTGGGGTTAACAGCGACGTCCTGGCAGTCACCGCTTCGGGGACAACGGTGTACGCAGGTGGTTGGTTCACGACGGCGGGCGGAAGTCCTGCGCAAAGGATTGCGAAATGGAACGGTAGCTCGTGGTCGCGGGTTGGTTTTGGCGCGAACAATGTCGTCTGGTCGCTCGCGATTGCGGGCAATTATCTATACGCGGGTGGCGATTTTACGCGGGTAACGAATAACAGTCTGAATGCGGTCACCGCTGTTCGCGTCGCGCAGTGGGACGGTTCCAATTGGTATTCCATGGGGTCCGCCGTTAATGGAACAGTGAGAACATTGTGCCCTTCTGGAAACGCCGTTTACCTCGGAGGCGACTTTACGATGGCGAACGGCCTCTTTTCGCGGAATATCGTGCGATACGACGGCGGTTGGAGCGCGCTGTCGTCGGGGGTGAATGGATTCAACAGCAGCGTGTATTCGATTTCGACCTTCGGGACTAATGTTTATGCGGGAGGCGTGTTTGATAACGCAGACTTCAAGACGGCTTTTCGTGTGGCGCAATGGAATGGAAATAGTTGGTCTGCACTGGGGAAGGGATTAAACGGCGCTGTGCAAGCCATTCTGGAATCGGGCACAAATTTGTATGTTGGTGGATCGTTTTCGAGGGCTGACACGGTCGACGTCAACTACGTGGCCCGGTGGAATGGCAGCACATGGGCGGCTTTCGGTTCGGGAATGAATAACTCCGTTACGGCACTTTCCTTGTTAAGCAACACGCTCTATGCAGCGGGAACATTTACGACGGCCGGTGGCAGTAACGCCAATTACGTTGCGCGGTGGAATGGAACGAACTGGTCGGCTCTTGGTTCTGGTCTGAACAGTTACGTCCAGGCGCTTACTGTGTTCAGCAATCAATTGTATGTCGCGGGAAATTTTACGAACGCCGGCGGCGTTGCGGCCAATTACATCGCCAAGTGGAATGGAAGCGGATGGGAACCGTTGGGCTCAGGGCTCAATGGTCGCGTGAATGCACTCGTTGTCATGGAAACAAATCTCTATGCAGGCGGGATGTTTACTACCGCTGGTGGTGGACAGGCCCTTTGGGTGGCCAAATGGAACGGAACTGCGTGGCAGTCTGTTGGAACGGGCCCGGGCGGCAACGTGTATGCGCTCGCGGTGTCCGGCACAAATCTTTACGCCGGCGGCGAATACATTCCGGGGAATGTGGCGAAATGGACTGGCACAACATGGACGAATCTGGGCTCTGGCCTTGGGACCTGGCTATGGGCGCTGGCGGCGTCGGGCAATGATCTTTATGCAGGGGGCTACTTCGGAACTGCTGGAACGAACGTAACGCGGAGAATCGCTAAATGGGATGGGAACGATTGGACGGCGCTTGGATCAGGGATGGACGACCAGGTTTATGTTCTTACGGTCTCCGGCAACACGTTGTACGCGGGTGGCACCTTTACTACCGCTGGCAACAAAGGAGCGGCTTATTTGGCGAAAGCGTATCTTGGTCCTGTTTCGGGCGGACGCTTGAGCAATTTCTCCTATGGGTCAGATGCGAGGGTGAGTTGCTCACTTCAAGAGGCGACACCGGGCATTTCGTATCGAATTCAATCTTCGACTACTCTCTTGTCGAACAGTTGGACCGATGTGACCAATCTGATTTATTCGGACGGGACCACTGTTACGAATGTTTTGCTGGGTGTTGGGCCAACGCAGTTTCTGCGTGTCATTGCTCCATGATTGAGAGACGACGGAGCGAGCTGTTTTTCCTTTGATTTGCGTCAATCTCTCCGGTTTTCCTCGTTGAATTCAGACGGGAAACCCGCGTCTAACTATCAGCAGGAACGCTTGTGAAACTTTTCACAAATTCCTTGCACGAAAATTGCACAATGTTAGTTTCCGAAAAATCGGTCTAAGAACGATATCTATATTATGAAAAAATCTTTTGCTTTTGGCGTCGCTGCTCTCGTGGTAGGCGCTCTTCAAATTGCGTCCGCTGCGGATGTTTCTGGTAAAATCACTTTGAAAGGCACCCCTCCTGCGGAAAAAGAAATTGAACCGCTGACGAAGGATCCGACGTGCGGCAAGTTGCACAAGGAACCGGTCAAGACGCGTTTTTATCTTACTGGCGCGGACAATGGTCTGGCCAACACGTTTGTTTATATCAAGAGCGGTTTGCCTGAAGGCAAGAAGTATGAAGCCAAGGGCGAAGCGATGCTCGATCAGGTTGGTTGTATTTATGAACCATACGTCTCCGGCGTGATGGTTGATCAGAAGATTAAGATCAAGAATTCTGATCCTGTGCTGCACAACGTGCATGCGACTCCGACGGCCAATACGGAATTCAATTTCGCCCAGCCTGTGCAAGGGCAGGTGAACGAAAAGAGTTTCTCGAAGCCTGAAGTGATGGTGCGCTTCAAGTGCGATGTCCATCCGTGGATGTTTGCTTATGTCGGTGTTCTGGATCATCCGTACTTTGCTGTGACCGATAAAGATGGCAAGTTCACGATCCCGAATCTTCCTGCCGGCAAATACACGCTGGAAGCCAAGCACATGAAAGCTGGTGTCGTGACGAAAGAAATCACGGTTGGCGACAAGAACGAGCCGGTTAATCTCGAGCTCTCTGTTCCTCAGCAGTAATTAATTAGATTTACCAAGCCGCTGTGGGTTTTTGCCCGCAGCGGCTTTTATCGTTTAAGTGTGACGTTATTCCGTTTTGTTGGATGTCGATTTTGCGAAGGGGAATGACCTCACCCTGACCCTCTCCTTCCCAGGAGAGGGGACAGCAAGAGTCCATTTGGTTACTGGCTGACGATCCATTGGCCGAGTCAGTTTAGGGCGAATCCTGACAAACGGATTTTTTGCAAAGGACGCGTGACCAGGCCAAACTGCGGGATACAAATTCTCCCTCTCCTGGGAAGGAGAGGGCCGGGGTGAGGTTGCCTCTAACGATTCTGCTGATATACGAAATGAATTTGAGTCTAGAAACCTTATCTGCCAGATTGCGTGGCTCGAAATGAATAGCGGTGTAAATAGAGCGCTTCGAAATTTCTCGATCTTTACTGCTTTTGCTACGTTGTGCCTGATTTGCGTCGGCGGCGTAGTGACTAGTAAGAATGTCGGGATGGCTGTGCCTGATTGGCCGACCAGCTATGGCTATCACATGTTTTTCCTGCCGTTTGCCAATTGGACCGGCGGTGCGTTTCACGAGCATACACATCGTTTGATTGCGTCGATCGTTGGGTTGCTCACGGCGGCGTTAGCTATTTGGATCTGGATTGAGGAAACTTCAGGAAAAGCGCGGCGGAATGCCATTATCACGATCACTGCGATTTTAATTGTGATCGGCGGCATGTTTGGCGTGCGCAAAACGGCGGTGTTCGTGACGATTGCTTCATTGGGGTTGATTGGGACCGTCGTTGGACTTTTTAGAAACCGGAATATAACGGGGGTGCGATGGTTTGGCTTTGCGGCGCTGTGCGCGGTGATTGTTCAAGGCGTGCTGGGCGGATTGCGTGTGACCGAGATGAAAGATGAAATCGGAAT
Organism: uncultured bacterium; assembly: GCA_966112985.1. Classification (GTDB taxonomy): domain Bacteria; phylum Verrucomicrobiota; class Verrucomicrobiia; order Limisphaerales; family JACDHS01; genus CBHWET01. The sequence goes on from CBHWET010000393.1 coordinate 3,820, forward strand.
CTTTCACGCGATGCTGGCGCAAGGGTTCCTGGTTTTGATTGCGGCGATTGCTTTGACCCAGACGCAGTGGTGGAAGTCGTTGCCTGTTCGTGAGGCCGCAGATGACCGTGGCTTTCGGATGTTATTCATCACGACGACTGTATTAATTGTCGTTCAATTGGGCATCGCAGCGATCATGCGTCATCAACACGCGGGCCTTTCGATCAGTGACTTTCCTTTGGCACACGGTGCCCTTTGGCCGGCGACAGATCCGGCATCGATTGCAGCGTATAACGCGAAACGACAGGAGGTAGCAGGGGAGAATGACATTACTGCTTTCCAGATTTATTTGCAGATGGCGCATCGAATCGTGGCGTTGGCGATTCTCATCGCCGTCGCGTTCTGTGCAGGAAAGACGCGAAAATATTTAACGTGGAAGAATCCAATCACAAAGATGGCGACGCTTTGGCTGGGGTTGATCGTCGTTCAGGTTTTTCTCGGAGCAGCGACGATCTGGACTGATAAAGCTGCTGATGTAGCCACGGCGCATGTTGCGGTTGGAGCACTGAGCCTCGTAACTGGAAGCCTGTTGGCGATCGTTTCTTTTCGGATATTGGCTCCCCGAGGACAGAATAATCTTGCTCCATCGGCAAGTTCGCCGTTTATTTCCCAACCTGTTGCTTCGTCACGTTGATTCATGAAAGCCACCGCGCAACCAATCACGATCACGGCTACGACTGAAAAGTCGTGGTTTGCGGTGATGTGTGACTTGTTCAAAGCGCGGCTCACGACGCTTGTTCTTCTGACGACGTTTGTCGGATTTTATCTGGGTAGCCGCGGGCCGATCGATTTCGTGTTGATGATTAACGCGATGCTTGGGACGGCTAT
>CBHWET010000394.1:0-4641 GCA_966112985.1 uncultured bacterium
TGAATATGCCGGTCTTCGGGAAAGTGAATAAATTGAACCTGTTCGGCCAGTTTTCGCGAACACTTTCGACGTTGTTGCAGAACGGTGTTCCAGTCCTGACGGCATTAAAGATTACAGAGGACATTATTCCGAACGTCATTGTCAAAGAGGCGATCGCATCGACGCGAGAAGCTGTGACCGACGGTAAAACCCTCGCGCAGCCGCTCGCGCGCAGTAAGATTTTTCCGCAACTGATGGTTGACCTGGTGAAGATCGGCGAGGACACCGGTGATGTTCCTGGATCGCTTAAAAACCTTGCCAATACTTACGAAAACGAGCTTTCGATTGCGTTGCGCGTGATGACGAATTTGATCGAGCCGGTGCTGATTATTGTAATGGCGCTGGGTGTAGGTTTCCTGCTGCTGAGCGTGCTTTCGGCGATGTTTGCCATTACGTCGAACATTTCAGCAACCGGCCGTTAAGTATGACATTCAAAGATAATAATACGCCGTCGCAACGGGGGTTCACGATGATCGAGATCATGATCGTCATCGGTATCCTCGGGGTGTCATTGGCGCTGGGAATTCCGGCTTTTGCGCGCGTTTTGCACCGCGAAGGGATGGGGAAAGCGGTAACGAGTGTCATGGACGCGGCGCGGCAGGCGCGCGCCAATGCGATTTTGAGCGGTCAACCGGCTGAAATGGTGATTCATCCGAAGACGAAAAGTATCGATGTCACCGGCCCGACTCCTTTTTCAGCGACACTTCCGTCGAATGTTTGGATTGAGCTGATGGGGGTGAATTTTGTGGAGCTTCAGGACGCAGAAGAGGCGCGGGTGAAATTCCAGCCAAATGCGACGTGTGACGAGTTTACGCTGGTGCTGAATTCCGACGATCACAAGGGCAAGAAGCTCACGCTGGAGGTCGTGACGGGGATTCTTGATATTGAAGACTTAAAATGAGGTTTAACCGGTTATTACCTGAAAAAACGGCGCAAATGCGCTCGAAAACGGCTTTTACGCTGTTGGAGGTAATGGTCGCGATCTTCATTTTCTTTACGGCAATGTTTTCAATCCTGGCGCTTACCAGCCAGAGCCTGCGTGCGGCTCGTTTGTTGAAAACGCATGGTCCTACCGCAGGCATGGTGGCGGCGGATCTGACTTTGACCAACAAACTCGAAGAAGGCGTGGAAAGCGGCACTTTCGATGTCTACAAAGATTATTCCTGGGAGCGTGAAATCAAAACATATGGGACAAACGGGCTGTTCGAGGTGGAGATTGTTGTTTTGCACAAAAATAACATCGATTCGACGGTCAGCCTGATTCTGTATCGCCCTGATTCGCAGCCCAACAACGCTATCCGCCCGGGCCAACGGTGAAAACGCAACGTTCCAACGAGTTTCGCAGGGCGTTTACGCTGATCGAGGTGATGATCGCGATCACGCTGCTGAGCCTGGTGATGATAGCGATTTACTCGAGTTGGGCGGCCGTTATCCGCGCGACAAAGATTGGCGAGACCTATGCGGCAGAAGCGCAACGTTCACGCGTGGCCATCAAGGCCGTGGAAGATGCTCTGACGGGTGCGGTGATGTACGGGGAGAATATTCGTTACTATTCGTTCGAAACGGCTTCGGAAGGGGATTTTGCAGGATTGGCATTTACGGCACATTTGTCGTCCACTTTTCCCGGTTCAGGATTGTTCGGTGATCAGTCCATTCGACGTGTTACTTTCACCGTTGAACCAGACCAGGATCGTAAGAATCAGCTCGTAATGACGCAGGTTCCGATGCTTTTGGCGACGAACGAAACAATGACGCCTTATCCGATTGTTCTCGCGAAGGATGTCAGTCTTTTCGTGCTGGAGTTTTGGGATGTTCAGAAATCCGACTGGGCTGAACAATTTATTGTTACGAATCAATTGCCGAAGATGATGCGCGTGACAATTGGCGTGGGACATTTGCCGAATTCCAACGACCCCGAAGAAGTTGTCTCGCGTGTGATTGCCTTGCCTGGAACGGTCATTATGGGAGACGTGCAACGGCCGATTTTGCCGAACATGGGGAACGCTAATGCGCCGCCACCACAGCAGAATCAAGGACCGTAAAAGCCGATCGATGAGAATTCTTTGCCAAAGAAAAGACCGCGGAATTGCGCTGATTATCGTGATGATTGTGATCCTCGTGCTGAGCGTTTTAGCCGGCGGATTTGCCTACACGATGAAGGTGGAAATGCGCCTTGCAGCGCAGTCCAATTACGATTCGCAGATGGAATGGCTGGGGCGTTCGGGGCTGGAACTCGCGAGGTTTGCGTTAACTGAACAGGATAAGCTTGCGGGGCCGAAGATCCATTGTCTGAGCCAAAGGTGGGCAGGAGGAGAGGGTTTGGACGCGACCAATGGGCCCTTGTCAGAAATATCGTTGGAAAATAACCAACTTGGAGCCGGTAGCTTTTCGATAAAAATAACGGATCTGGAACGAAAGTTTAATATTAATACCGTGCAGTTAAACCCTGCAGTTTTACAGCAGGCGATGCTGGTGATGGGGGTGGATGCCGCAACCTCGCCGACCATAGTTGATTCCATCGTCGATTGGCTGGATTTGGATAACAACGCTCTCTCGAGCGGTGCCGAAAACGACTATTACTTGTCTCTGAATCCGGGATACTACTGCAAGAACGGGTTAATTGATGACATGTCCGAACTGCTTCTGGTAAAAGGTATTACGCCAGACGTTTTTTGGGGGACAAGTTCAACAAATAACACCATTTCTCTCTATCAGCCGCGGGACGATTCGCCGAGCAGCCGTATGCAAAATGAGAGACCAAACTACGTGTGCGGCTTGAATGATCTTTTCACGACATTGTCGGCCGGCCGCATCAACGTGAATACTGCTCCGATGAACACGTTGCGAATGGTTTTCGGCGGGGATGAAAATATTGCGACTGCGGTTATTCGCCAAAGAGCCGGTCCAGACGGACAGGACGGGACGGCCGACGATATTCCTTTTATTCGCGCGCAAGATGTTGCGGCGAATGTTCCCGGACTTGTTCCATTGGACGGACAAAAGATCGCCGCGTTGTGTGATGTCAGAAGTTTCACGTTTGAAGTAGTTGTTGACGTGGATGTTAACGGTTACAAAAAACAATTCGTAGGCATTGTGCGGCGTCTGAATAACAACGCGTATAGCGTGTTGAGCTTCTACGGAAAATAGCGTTCGTTGAGTCGAATCATCTTCATTACGGGAACTGACACGGGGGTGGGCAAAACGGTTTTAACCGCTCTGCTGTTGATTTATTTGCGTCAAAATAAAAGCGGCCGAACAGTAGCGATAAAGCCGTTTTGCTCAGGAGGACGCGAAGATATTGAGCTTCTCCAAAGTATCCAAGGCAGAGAACTACCGGACGATGTGGTTAATCCATTTTATTTTGACCAGCCTGTTGCTCCGGCAGCACAACCAGGGAAACATAGGTCTTTAAGCGTTAAAAATATCGTTACGAAGATCCGGGAGGTTGCCTGTGCCACTGACATTTTGCTGGTTGAAGGCGCTGGGGGATTGCGGGTGCCACTTTCTAATAGCTGCGATATTCTTGACGTAATCTCCGCTTTAAAATGTGAGGTGATTCTTGTCGGACGAAACGGCTTGGGAACCTTAAATCATACGTTTTTATCGATGGATGCGTTGAAGCGGCGCGGCCTTTCAAAAATCAAAATTGCCCTGATGGAGCAGCCTTCACCGGACGCTTCGTCTTCAACGAATGCAAGAATTCTACGGTCCCGGCTGACTCAAACCCCGGTGATAAAGATTCACCGAATAGCAGAAAACCCCAATAAAGCTGAGGTTCTAAAATGCGCTGTAAAAAAATATAAAAAATCCCTTGCGCGTCTGGTTACCGATCACTAAGTTCTGCGTCCCTTTCCGAAAAGGTGGTCGGAAAAGGAGCTGAAAAAAAAGTTCGAAAAACTTTTGACAGCGGCTGAGAAATCAATAAGTTCTCGGCTCCTTCGAAAGAAGGAAGGGATCGAAAAAACGATCCGAAAAAAAGTTTGAAAAAACTTTTGACACTGGCTGAGAAATCAATAAGTTCTCGGCTCCTTCAAACGGAAGGTTCGAAACGAAAGCGGTTCGAAAAAAAGTTTGAAGAAAGTTTTGACAGTGGCGAAGAAACGAATAACTTCTCGCCTCCTTCGAAAAAACGAAGGTTCGAAAATAAATCGAAAAAAGTCAAAATAAGCGGTTGACAAATCGGAGAGAATCGATAAGTTAACCGCCCGCTCCGAAAAAGAGCGGTTCGTCTGAAAAACGAAAAAAAGTTTTTGACAGGCGGTTTGAGCGATATAAGTTGCTTAAACAAAACAATATACGGCTCTGAGAGGCCGACCGAAGTGAAAATCGGCTCTCGGGTTTTTTGTCGCCAAATGTGGCGGCCTAATGCAAAAGCCGATAAGAATTTGGGTGGAAACACCCGCTGCTCATTGAAAATTGAATTGTGCGATAAGTGAAGAGCCCCTTCATTATCAACCAGTTAGTTGGTTGATTCTGAAGAGTTTTAATAATTAATTGAACAAGCAGTTGAACCTTGACCGGTTCAACACAGTTCAAACTAACGTAATTTTTTTACGGAGAGTTTGATTCTGGCTCAGAACGAACGCTGGCGGCGTGGATAAG
>CBHWET010000395.1:0-4630 GCA_966112985.1 uncultured bacterium
TCGAACCAACTGCATTGAAAACGGGAAAATACTTCCAGCAAAAGGTTGGATCGCAATCGGAACAGTTGCCTACGGGGTGCTCTTTGCCGACGGACTCATGTTTTCCGTCGGAATCGTTAGCATGGGAGGTTTTGCGATAGGATTGATTTCGTGTGGAGGCACTGCAATCGGCGGACTTGCTATGGGCGCGCTTGCAATTGGCTATCGGGCGGTTGGCGGGGCCGCTCTCGGTATTTTCGCAGTCGGTGGCAGCACTTTAGCATGGATTGGAGCATTTGGAGGCGCGGCGGTCGCCGGCGATTACGCACTGGGTTACGCAGTTTACGCCACCCATGCCAATGATGCGGCGGCGCAAGCATTCGGTCGCGGGGATTCGTTTCTCCGCTACATCTGGATCTTTCCTTTTATTTTCGGAATGGGTGGTGTCGTAACTGGGATAAGAACGTTCTTCAGACTCCGCAAAATGAAACAACAGAAGTCAGTGCAAGCCGGCCAGGTTTAATTCCCTATATTTATGAAATTCTTTTCTACGCGGGCTATTGGCGTCGCCGCAACCATCATCGTGTGCCTCATCTTTACGGGGCTATCGCTTGTTGCATCCGAAAACGAGCACAAGAAATCTTTCGCCGTCGAAGTAAGTGGACAGGGACGTCCTATGATCCTAATTCCAGGACTGTCGTGCTCCGGCGAGGTGTGGAGCAACACCGTCAGCCACTATAAAGATCGCTATGAATGTCACGTACTGACGCTCGCTGGATTTGCGGGACAACCACGCCTCGAGGGGCCGTTTCTGGAAAAAGTTCGGCAGGATCTGGCAGCCTACATCCGTACTCACCAGTTAAATCGCCCGATCATCGTCGGCCACAGCCTTGGTGGATTTGTTGCACTGTGGCTGGCCTCTCAAAATCCTGATCTCGTCGGACCACTTGTAATCGTTGACGCGCTGCCATTTTTTCCCGCGGGAATGTATCCAAATGCCACGGTCGATACAGCGAGGCCGTTCGGCGAACAAATTCGTGCTCAGATGTTAGCCAGCCGCGACCAATTTGTTCAATCCTCTCAACAGGCACTTCAAATGATGGTCACGAAACCAAAGGATCGAGAACTGGTTCTTTCGTGGATTAAAGCAACCGACCCCGTTGCCGCTGGAAATGCCATTTTAGATATTTACAGCCATGACTTGCGCCAGGATCTCGCAAAAATTACTTCACCCTCCCTTGTTCTTGGAACCTGGATTGGTTCGAAAGACTTTGTCAGCCGCGACGAAATGGAAAAACGAATCCGTGCGCAATTCGCCAAGCTGAAATCGGCCGAAATTGCGCTATCCGAAACTCGTCACTTTATTATGTTGGATGACCCCGATTGGTTCTTCGGACAGACAGACAGATTTATTTCAAAATACGCCAAATAAGTTCCCTGCCTGAGTCCAGGAAAGAAAAACGGCCGAAAACCCACCCGCCTGTTTGTTTTAACACTCTTAGGCTGCCCGCAAATTTCCAAGGTGGATAAAAAACGACAGCCGACACCGGATGAACGAGATTCATCCTTTTGATTCATCGAATAGTAATTGGTTCTCCGTTCTTCATTTCTACAGACAATCCCGGGTTTTTCAGCATTTTCAAAGATCGCGACGGCTCCGGTCAGAAATGGCGTTCTCCGATTTATGAATACAAATCATTCTCGGAATTAAAACAATTCACACCGTCCCCAACCTCACACTGACTTCTGGTATGACTTGTGCGAAAGGAGTTTTCGGACGAGCGCAAGTCCCCTAATCCAGAGTTTTTGATGAGCTTGCGTCGTCTGTACACATCAACACACAAAAAGTATGGATTACGTCAAACCCACTGAGGTCCTTGAAACGATGGTAAAAGCCGGCACCACAAAAGCAGCTCTCACGCGAAAAGATTTGCTGATTCGCGGCTTCCTTTCGGGCGCACTGCTTGGCTTTGCGACTAGTCTCGCGCTCACCTCAAATATCCAAACAGGCATGCCGATAGTCGGCGCTTTTATCTTCCCAGTTGGCTTCGTAATTATTGTTCTGCTTGGACTGGAGTTGGTCACCGGCAGTTTTGCGCTGCTTCCTTTGGCACATCGCGACGGGAAAACTTCGGCCGCGACGGTCTTTTCCAATTTAAGCTGGGTCTTTCTCGGCAACCTGATCGGCAGTGTTTTTTATGCTGCCCTGCTCTATTGCGTTCTGACCACAAGTGGCTCAACCGCTCCCGATGCACTTGCTCAGAAGATTGTTTCGATCGCCGAAGCTAAAACGCTCGGCTACGCAAAATTCGGCGGTGCCGGCTTAGTGACTTGCTTTACCAAAGCGATTCTCTGCAACTGGATGGTGACGCTAGGTGTTGTGGCGGCAATGACGTCGACTTCAACTATCGGCAAAATCACCGCTGCATGGTTACCCATCTTTATTTTCTTCGCGCAAGGTTTCGAGCACTCCGTTGTTAATATGTTCGTCATTCCCCTCGGCATGATGCTGGGTGCAAAGACGACCATTCCCCAATGGTGGTTGTGGAATCAAATTCCTGTCACGCTGGGAAATTTTGTCGGCGGGTATCTATTCACGGGATTGGCGTTGTATCTGACGTTAAAGCCTAAGAAATCTCCATCGGTGGAACCAGCACGCAACATCACCGTGCCCGAATTCGCCGCGAAATAATTCATTTCCTTTTCAGCCCCATGAGCGCGCAATCGAATCGAAAAAAGCTGGTAGTGATCGGCAATGGCATGGCTGGCGCCCGCGTTGTCGAAGAAATCCTCAAACGCGCCCCTGACCGTTTTGACATTGTCATGTTCGGCGCAGAGCCGTACGGGAACTACAACCGCATCCTTCTCAGTAACGTCCTGAACGGAAGCCAGGCCGCGACGGAAATTTTCATGAACCCGCTGTCGTGGTACAAAAAGAACAACATCGTGCTCCACGCCGGGGTCAGGGCAACGAAGATCGACCGCGAAAATAAAATAGTAATAGGCACTCCGCTCGCGAAGAACGCTTTGGCCTACGCCACTGATGCCGCAGTTGCGCGCGACGCAAAGGTAATAAGTGAATCATACGATTACGTAATCATCGCGACAGGGTCGCGTCCCTTCGTTCCACCCATGCAAGGGTTCGGAATTTCCGGAACATTTATGTTCCGCACAATCGATGATTGCGACCGCATTGCTGATTACGCGAAGTCCTGCAAAAAGGCTGCAGTCATCGGCGGCGGTTTGCTGGGACTCGAAGCAGCGCGCGGACTTCTCACGCATGGTGTCGAAGTCACCGTCCTCGAAGCGGCACCCCAGCTGATGGCAGCGCAACTCGATGAAGAATCGGGAAAGATGCTGCGTGGAATGATGGAGAACATGGGTATCAAGGTGTGCACGGACACCATTACGACAAATATTGCCGCAAAGGATGGCCGCATCACTCATCTGGAATTTAAGAATGGTTCCACATTGGAAACCGACATGGTGGTCGTTAGCGCGGGTATTCGTCCCATTACTGAAATCGCTACGGCATCCGGTCTCACCGTGAACAAAGGAATTGTTTGCGATGATCAAATGCGGACCAGCGATCTCAATATTTTTTCGGTGGGCGAATGCGTCGAACATCGACACAAACTTTACGGCCTTGTTGATCCCATCTGGGAACAGGCGAAAGTGCTGGCCGACGTGATTACCGGATTTAATCCACAAGCTGCGTATGCAGGATCAAAGCTTGGAACAAAGTTGAAGGTCATGGGCGTGGAACTCGCTTCCATGGGAGAAACCAAACCTTCGCTCCCCGATGATGAAGTTGTCGTCTATCGCGAACCTTCCCGAGGTGTTTATAAGAAACTCATCGTTCGCGACAACAAACTCGCTGGCGCCATTTTGCTCGGCGAAACGGACACCGCCGGAATTCTGATGCAGATGTTCATGAGCGGAACGGCCGTTTCGTCGCGTCGCGCCGATTTGTTATTCGGAACATCAACAGGCGCACCAGTTCTCAGCGTGTTCGATCTGCCAGACCATGCGCAGCTTTGTAACTGTAACGGCGTGAGTAAAGGCCAGATCAAAGAAGCGATCCAGGTTGGTAAATGCACTTCTGTGTCGCGAATTGGCGCCTGCACAAAAGCTGGTATGGGTTGCGGTTCCTGCAAAACGTTGATCGCTCAATTAATCGAAGCGTACGCCGGCGAAGTGACGGATGATCCCTCCGAAAATTATTATGTCCCCGGCGTGCCGTTGGAGAAATCACAACTGGTTGCGGAAATCAAACAACGCGGTCTGAAATCCGTCAGCGCAGTATTTCGTGAATTGGCGGGCGGTAAAGAAGACCCGGGCAGCAAGGCCGGCCTCGCTTCTCTGCTGAAGACTCTTTGGGCCGAGGAATACGACGACGAACGCGATGCGCGCTTCATCAATGATCGTGTGCATGCGAACATTCAACGCGACGGAACGTTCTCTGTTGTTCCACGAATTTACGGTGGCATTACCTCGGCGGATGAATTGATGCGCATTGCATCTGTGGCCGTGAAATACAAAGTGCCACTCGTGAAGTTTACCGGCGGTCAGCGTCTCGACCTGCTCGGCATCAAGAAAGAAGACCTGCCAAATGTCTGGAAGGATTTGGGAATGCCGAGCGGACACGCTT
>CBHWET010000396.1:0-4629 GCA_966112985.1 uncultured bacterium
GAAACAACACGCGATCAGGATAGCGATGAACAAGTCCCGGCACGGGAGAGTGCGAGTCTTCTCCGCAAGGATCACTCAGTTCCCACGGGGCAGTATGCGTTTCTTCAACCCGTGGAATCACCTGCCAGCGAATCGGGCAGTTCTCGTCCGCGGGATCGATCAGGTTGAAGAAATAAGGCGTGATGGCCAGCGCCAGCTTGTTGTTCGCCAGAACCGTTCCTGCGTATTCCTCCGGCGTGAGCGTGGGCATCAGCTTCTGCAGTTGCTCGAGCGTAGTAATGCGGTTCTTGAGTTGCCATTTCCAATCATTCCAGTCCGCATCGGAAACATGGCTCCAAAAACCACGGCCAGCGGATTTAAACTGCTTGAGTGCCTGCAACTGTGCAGAATCGGGCAAATCTCCCGTCGCGCCCGGTGAGCATTCGATTTGCATTTTGCACGCACTATAAATTTGAAGCCCAACGTGTCAAGGAAGGGCAAAAGCCTAATATAATGAGGGGTTTTTCCTCCCGCCACACAGATTATCAAACCAAAGGCTAGGTGGCACGCCCCGACGACTGGCGAAGGCGCTTGGAGCGGGGGGCTCGATCGGGCGGCCGCACTGTTCTCCGTCGACCGGGCTGTAAAATTATTTTGGGTGCAGTGGCTTCAACTGCATGCTGGCCGACCATTCTCATCAATGTCTTCGCATTCAACGGCGCTCGAGTATTCCAGTCATTATTGAAGTACACGAAACATGGCTTGTCGTTTTGCGCCGCCCTGATCAGTTGCTCGGCCCACGGCTTGAGCTGAGCATCTGTGTAGTCGTGGGCCGCGCCGTGCTCAAGCCCATGAAAGCGCAGGTAAACAAAATCAGCGGTAATCGTGAAATCCATCGGCATCCTCTGCGAACTCAACCACGAATGCGCCACGTTGTGCTGCCGAAGAATATCGAATGTTGCGGCATCCATCCACGACGAATGACGGAACTCTACTACGTGCCGAAACTTCTTCGGAATCTCATCCAGGAAACGGCTAAGTCGTTCGAGGTTCTCCGGTTTGTTCTCAAAATTCGGCGGCAACTGCCAGAGAATTGGACCGAGATGTTCCTTCAGCGGAGCGATGCGCTTGAAAAAGATGTCCAGGGCGGCACCTGATTCTGTTAACCGTTTCATGTGCGTGATGAAACGACTGCCTTTCACCGCAAAGATAAAGTTGTCCGGCGCTTTTTGTCGCCACCCTTTCACCATGTTTTCCGGTGGCAGCCGATAAAACGTGGCGTTGATTTCAACGGTCGGGAACTGCGTGGCGTAAAACTGGAATTCGTCCTTCTTCGGGTACTCGGGCGGATAGAAACTTGCCGCCCAGTGCTTATAAACCCAGCCGCTGGTGCCGATCCAGATGTGTTCCATGCGCCAATATACACGAGCTCAGCGCATTTTCTTGTAAGTAGCGTCTATTGAGTGGCGGATATTTCCAGCCACTTAACTGCGTTGGCCTTTCCCGTCGCCGTGTCTTTATTCCAAAATGCAGCGGCCACGCGGTACCCGGGCATCTCCCATACGTGCGTCTCGCTGATATCGTCGCCGAACGTTACATGCTTTTCCCCGAGATAACCTTTAAGTTCCTTCAAACTCGCCATAGGCGTGACACCGCCGAAAACCTGTTTTTTCGCAAACAACGACTTGGGCAATTCACGTCCATCAAAATGTAAACGTGTGACGTGCAGCTGTTGATCAAATGACACCCGTAACGAATGATAAACGTAATCCCGGCCGACAATCTGGGGTTTGCCAAAGATGCGTTGGACAGCCTTCTGCGTGTCACCCAATTGAATCGGAAACTTCCATTCAGAAAGACTCTCACCTGTCGCCGCCGAGTCCGAAGCAAAGAGCGGTTGCCGGACAGAATCAACGATGGGATGACTCAATCCTGCCGTCGGGGCGAGATACAATGTTAGCAGCACAACGAATCCCACCAGCACCGCCATCCACGGCAAAGATGCCTTTCCACGGGGTTTCAGGAACTCGTGAGTTGCCATGAATGAGAGGTAGAACGGGCGATAAAGCGCAACAATCGCCGCGCAAATCAAATATTTAGTTCCAGTGCTCCGAATGTGTTCCGGGTCCAAAAGGCTGCTCTTTAAAAACTTCCCGGCACCGTACAAGGCTCCGCATGCAGCCACAAACAGTAATAACGCGACAAAATATTTTACAAACAGATCAAGCCGCGAGCTTTTTGGATAACGCGTCAGCTGGCGGCGGCAAAACCGATCAACAGCGGTGTGGCACAACGCCGCAGAAAAATACATGCCGAGCCAAAACATTGGCCGTGCCTGCATAATATAATCCTGGTTCCCGAGGATCAGCGCCGCCATCACGAAAAAGCCGCCGATCGCATAACTCAAATACGTCAGCCATACCGAAAGACTCCGCTCGGTTTGCTTTTTCGTTGCTGCATCTTCCTGGCGCCGGATCGCCGGTGCACCACCGTCACGCGGACGCGGAATGTCGCCATCATCAAGAAACTCCTCCAGTTGCGCCCACTCGTCCGGTGTAAAGTTGGCCGGAACGAACACGTCGTTCGTTCGCATCTGTTGAATCTGATAAAAGGCGTAGGGACCTTTTTCCTCGCCTTTGCAGCGAATGAAATACAGTGACGTATCCATAGGGGAACGAATTATGGATGTTATAGTAGATCGGTGGACGAAAGTAAATCCCTGAAGCTCAACGATAAGTAATCCGAAGGAAGGAGTTCGAATTGGCAAGAAACTCGAAATCGGTCCTCACTTCGTCAAATTTGAAGTGCGCCATGTCCGGATCACCTTTCATCCGATCCACAAAAGAGCAACGTTCAGCCCTGAAATTAACCAGAGGATAAATTCGCGCCTCAACCTTCGTCACCCGCATGATTTCGCAAATCGATTCTTTGTGGAACGCATAATCAAATTGCCGTTGTTCCTCATAAACAAACAGGAGGTAGGATGCGAGCGACAGGTCGAATTGCCTGTCTCCGAACGGAAGGACCGGGAGCTTTCCCCCGACATAACGTTCGCGATTCGCAACGTAATCGGTGACAAACGTCTTGTAAGCACGTTCGCGAAACACCCGCATACCAGCCGGCGTTTTGTAAAAATCCCATCGATAGGCTTTCACGCGTCCAATCTCTGCAACAACCGCGTCGAGGTCCGGCTCACAACGGCTCCGAATCTCCTCTGCCGGAAAATCGTAGATCAGGTCGAACGCCGTTGTCTTGATGCCGCGCCCATTGGCCTCCGCACAAAACGAACTGACCCCCGACGCAATATCCAGAACATCTTTGCCAACGAGTTCGGCCGGATTTAGTCCAAAATAACGGGCATATTCTTCGAAAGTCCGCCCCAACAACACCACCTTTTGCAGTTCGAGGCTCTCTTTCATTTTGATTTCAACCAAAGTAAAGCAACGACTCCGCTCACCGCAATAACTCCCCCGATGATCGAACGAAGTGTGGGCCGCTCATTTTCAACGTAACGCGAGAAGGGAATTACCATGAGCGGCGTGAGCGCCACAATCGGCATCACGATGCCCGTTGGCGCAGATTTCAACGCCCATTGATAACAGCTCACGCCCAGCGTTTGTCCGGTGACGCCATTGGCCAGGATCCACGGCCATGTTTTCCGCCATTTTTCTTTGGACGACGCGAACCGCACGGTTTGCGTTTGTTGTTTCACAACAAGCAGCCACACGCCGGCGACGAACAATCCGCCGACCAATCGCTGAAAGGCAGCGGTGGGACCGTCGAGCGATTGGTGTGCAGCTGCAGCTATGAAATAGCCTTTCCTGCTCAGAACCGCGCCCATCGCATTTCCGAGCGCTGCGATAATGCTCGCGATAACGCCCACCACCAGTCGTCGACGCGTGATCATCAGATGTTCCCCAGGCGATAATGCCAATGCGACACCACCGAGAATTGTCGCAGCGCAAATGATCTGCAGCGTATTCAATTTCGTCCCAAGCCAAATCCACTCAATGAGCGCAGCGAATGGTGTTGAAAGACACTGGACCAACAGAATGGAAAGGCGGGAACCCAACCGTGGCAACGCCTGGAACAAAGCCACATCACCAATTCCGATACCGATGATCCCGCTTAACAAAAAATGCGGAAAAGCGCCACCCGAAACCCCTTGGCCGAATGAAATCGCCCACGCCGATAAGAGCACGGTCGCAGTCGCCAGTCTCCAAAAGTTCGCCTCGCTCCCCCCGAGCAGCTTTGCCGAGCGATTGGCGAAAACGGCTGAGGCCGCCCAAAGAATTGCTGTTAAGAATGCAGCGATCACGGCGGGTAGAATTAAGGCGCGATGCCCCCATGGTCACGCTGAAACAGTACTCGCATACCCGACGATGGCTGAACGTCACCCTCGCAGGACACCGAACCTTGGCCAGTTCTTGGCTTGCTGCATTGATTAAAACCCACGTTATCCAGTATTTTCAGCTTGCCAGTCAGCTATTCCCTCAGTCATTTTGCACTGCTTACGGCCCTTGGATGCGCGCTCGACGATGCGTAACGTCGTGCCGTCCTGTGCAGAAAGACGCACAGTTTTCGCGGATGCTGTATACAGGCACAATGAGTTTAGCTGACGATTATGAAACGATTTGCAATTCGACGAGA
>CBHWET010000397.1:0-4622 GCA_966112985.1 uncultured bacterium
TGGTATCCGCCGGAAATTTTTGAATTCAAGCACCGCACGATTTATCTACAGCCCGTATCGAAGAGCCAGGCACGAGCCTGTCCCCCTGCAAATCATCTGCTGCCACCCATTGAAAATGGTGTGCCGGTGCACAACTTTTGCAATCGACACGCGCGCCGCAGCTTTGCGCTTTGCCTCGGTCGGATCTGTCCGGAAAAAGGGTTTCACATTGCATTGGACGCCGCTCACCGCAGCAAAACCGCATTGCTTCTTGGCGGAGAATTATTTCGGTACGAGAGTCACACGCGTTACTTCGATGCGGAGATAGCGCCTCGACTGGATCGGGAACGGCGCTTTGTCGGTCCAGTCGGATTTAAACGCAAGCGACGGCTACTTACAGCGGCCAAATGTCTTCTTGTCCCAAGTCTTGTTCCCGAGACAAGTTCCCTCGTTGCGATGGAAGCGCTCGCTTGCGGTACGCCGGTGATTGCATTTGCGAACGGAGCGTTGCCCGACATCATTGAGCACGGCAAAACAGGGTTCGTTGTCGCAAACGAACGCGAAATGGCCGCTGCAATCCGTGTTGCGCATCTGCTTGATCCCGCTACCTGTCGCGAGGCTGCTCGCGCACGTTTTTCGGCCAATCGAATGGCGAGCGAATACCTCGCTTTGTACGAGCGACTCGCCTGTCACCAGGATGCCTCGATGCTTTGCGAACATTAAGGGACAACCCGCCACGTGTTCCAGTCCTCGCTGTGGTGTATGAAGGTAAAAATTGAAATCACGAGCGCACCAGACGCCCTTCAAGCGATTGAAAGCGAGTGGCAGAATCTTTTCAACCAGTGCCCGAACGCAACAGTCTTTCAATCACCCGCGTGGCTCATTCCGTGGGTGACGCATTTTATCGGCGACACGCTTCGCGCACTTATAGTTCGCCGCAGTGACGGCCATCTTATTGGGATTGCGCCGATGTTCCTCTGGACGAATGAAACCGGCGAACGCCAATTGCTGCCCGCAGGAATCTCGCACAGCGATTACATTGACTGCTTGATTGAGCCTGGAACCGAACAACCATGCGCCGATGCGTTTGCAGAATTTCTAAACGCGCTTTCGACCGAATGGGATGTGTGTCGCTTCGAACAGCTGGCTTGGAATGCTCGTTTGATACAGCTCTGGCCAACAGCCAGACGTCGCGAAGGTGAACCGTGTCTCACCCTCGCACTCCCGCCAAATCTCGTAGAACTACCCCGGACACTGCCAAAGCAAATCCGTCAAAACCTTACATACTATCAGAATCGGTCGGCCAAGATTGGCACGGTGACTTATGAAGTAGCTCGTCCAGACAGTCTTGCAGAATGCCTGGAAGCCTTGTTCTGCCTTCACAATGCGTGTTGGAAAACAAGAGGTGTTCAAGGTGCTTTTACGGACGAGACCGTTCGTTCTTTTCACGCGGAGGTCGCCGCCAGGTGCATGGCCGTCGGGAGCCTTCGACTTCACACGCTGCGCTTGAATAGCAAAATCATTGCGAGCGCCTACTGTTTTAAAAACGCGAGCCGAACGAGCCTTTACCTCACTGGTTATGATCCAGAGTTCAAGCAGTTAAGTCCCGGGACGCTGATCATCGGACGCGCCATTGAACAAGCGGTTGAAGACGGTTCCCTGGAGTTCGATTTCCTCCGCGGCCGGGAACCTTACAAATATTTGTGGGGAGCGACGGAACGGCCGACGTTCGCGATTCAGTTTTCCAACAGAGACAGACCACACGTCGCGAATGCGGACGCCGCGCTTAGTCCATCGTAGTAAAAGAGCGGTCCGTTACTGAACGAGAAGCAACGAAAGTTCGGTTAAGTAAATGCCGATGGTATAACCCCGGCCAAAATCAACCATCGCGTAAGCACGATCGTTGTCCATGCCGAGCGACACCACCTTGCCGATCGATCCTCTGCCTGCAGGCTGGTTCAGTCGACCAACTAAGATGTCTTCAACATAGGATCCGACGGTGATTTCGCCGCTGACACGCGTCCATGTTTTCCCGTCAGCAATCAATTGCTCCTCGATCGAAAGCTCCGCTGGTTGGCCGACGTCACTAATTTCGAGTAGTGAAAGTTCCGTTAAGAAGATACCGACTGTATAGCCGCGGCCAAAATCGACCATCGCGTAGGCCTGGCCATTGTCTGTACCGAGTGACACGACTTTGCCGATAGATCCTCTGCCATCGGGTTGGTTCAATCGACCGACCAAAATGTCTTCAACGTAGGCGCCCACCGTGATGTTCCCGCCAACGCGTGTCCACTGTTTGCCATCTGCGATCAATTGTTCTTCAACCGAAAGTCCCACTGGCTGAACAACGTCACTGATTTGCAGCAGAGAAAGTTCCGTCAAAAAGATACCAACCGAAAATCCGCGTCCGAAATCAACAACCGCCGCTGGCTGGCCGTTCGTCGAAACCGAAATTACAATGCCGACCGACCCTCTGCCTTCGGGCTGATTGAGGCGATTTTCTAAAATGTCTTCAACGTACGATCCCACGGTGATTTCACCACCGATGCGCGTCCACTGTTTTCCATCAGCAATTAATTGTTCTTCGACCGAGAGGCCGGTTGGCGTTCCCGCATCGCTGATGTTCAGCAACGCAAGTTCATCCAGGTAGATGCCCACGGTAAATCCACGACCAAAGTCCAACATGGCTGCAGGCCGTGAGCCGTCGGTCGCCAGCCAGAGAACGATCGCAACCGAGCCGCGGCCAGCCGGCTGATTCAATCGACCAACGAGAATATCTTCGACATACGAACCCACCTGAATCTCCCCGTTCGTGCGTGTCCATTGTTTGCCTGCAGCAATCAATTGCTCTTCGACCGAAAGCTCTGTCGGGGCAACCACGTCACTGATGTTCACCAAAGAAAGTTCGGTCAAAAAGATTCCGACGGAAAAATCGCGGCCAAAATCAACAATAGCCACTGCCCGGTCATTGTCGTTCGTGAGCGAAAGCACGACTCCGATTGAGCCTCTGCCTTCCGGTTGATTCAAACGGCCGACCAAAATGTCTTCAACGTAAGAGCCCACCGTGATCACGCCGTTCGTGCGCGTCCACTGTTTGCCTGCGGCGGTTAGCTGTTGTTCGATCGAAAGACCAGTCGGAGCAGGTGTCACCGCATCACTGATTTGCAGTAAGGAAAGTTCGTCGAGATAAATGCCGACCGTTAATCCACGGCCGAAATCGACAATCGCAGCCTGCCGTTCGCCATCGCTTGCCAGCGCGAGGACAATGGCGATCGAACCCCGGCCTTCGGGCTGATTCAACCGCCCGACCAAAATATCTTCGACGTACGAGCCCACGGTGATCTCGCCGTCAATACGCGTCCATTGTTTGCCCGCGGCGATCAATTGCTCTTCCACGGAAAGCCCGACAGGCGTCGTCGCATCATGCACATCCAACAGACAGAGTTCGCTTAAGTAGATGCCAACGGTATATCCAAGACCAAAATCAACAATGGCGACCGGACGACCGTCCTCAGACGTTAACTCGACCACGATGGCAATTGATCCTCTGCCTTCAGGCTGGTTCAGGCGGCCGATCAAGATGTCTTCCACATACGAGCCAACCGTGATTTCGCCGTCAACACGCGTCCATTCTTTGCCCGCGGCGAGAAGCTGTCCTTCGATCGAGTTACTCGATGCCTGATCAGATGCCGCTGAAGCTGAGACAAACGTTTCCTCCGCACCGACCAGCACAGAGCCGCGCTCTGCCGCCTTGCCGTCACGAATCAGTCGGGAACTGCTGACGGTAGCGGGACTGGCAGGACTCAAAAACCAAAACGCCTGCTGACCATTCTTGTTCTGCACGAGAAGGTCTTTTTGACCGTCGCCATTGAAATCTCCCACTGATACAACGCGCCAATTGGCAGGAAGCCTGTGACCCGTGTTGATCAACTGGCTGCTAACGAAGTTTGTGCTGTTCATGCACCAAACGACAAGACGTCCACTTGGATTTACGAAAATCAAATCGTTCGAACTATCACCGACCAAATCACCCACCGCAGCAAGGCGACATCCTTTGGGAACAGCCTGGCCCTGGTTCAAAAACTGCGAGCCGACGAAGTTCGTCCCATCCATCAACCAAACTGAGATGTGGCCGTTGTTATGTTGCCAGACGATATCCGTCTTTGAATCCCCATCCAAATCGCCGACACCAGCAATCCGCCAACCCGGCGTTACAGCTTTTCCATTGTTAAGACTGACGACCGTCGCGACGCTATTGCTGTTCATGAGCCACAGGGCTGTCTGACCGGCGCCGCGTTGCACGAGTAAATCGGTTTGCCCGTCGGAATTGAAATCTCCTGTTGCTTTCACTTTCCAGCCGGACGGAAGTTTTTTGCCGTCGAGCAGCCGCGTTGCCGACTGAACATTGCCTCCGCGCAAATTCCAGGCAGCGACAGTCCCATTGGCGTTTTGCCAGAATAGACGGCTGCCCCACGGAACCACTGGCTTATTGACGGACGCCTTGATGCTTACCTGAGAAAGGATCAAACCAGCCGCAACAAAAGCGAAGGACAGATAGCGCGAAATCATAATGTTTGGTTCCAAGTGCCAGCTTAAAAATTAGCACTTGAGAAATCAGACCGTGTTTTACCGGAATTGTAAAC
>CBHWET010000398.1:0-4603 GCA_966112985.1 uncultured bacterium
AGATACGCAGCACATATCGCGAGGCTTGCTCGAACAACGTTAAACTTGCGCTTCGCCACACCAATCCAAAGTCCGATTGCGAGAACCAGCGTGAACAACGGATCGATCACCGCAATCAAATCCCAGCCAAACCGTTCATGGCTGAACGGCCAGAGCAATTGCGTGCCGTACGTCGTTGAAGCATCGATGAGACAATGACTGAGATAAGCTGGAAAGGCGCACACCCAGACACGCATCCATTCGTGTCGAAACCGTTTTCGCATCAGCCAGGGAATCGCAGAAATCAGTGAACCAACAATCGCAAAGAGCAGGGAGTGCGTGAATGAGCGATGCACCTGAACGTAAAGCAGCGGATCGGATTCGCTGGAGACGAAATGATCGATGTCCGGCGCCATCCCGGCTAAGGCGCCCAACGCCGCCGCATGACGTCCCAGTCGCCGACCAAAAAACGCATAAGAAATCGCAGCGCCGGCGAGTCCATGAGTAATTGGATCCATTGTTCCCGTTACCATTTTCCAAAACCGCCCCGAACGCCATCCCGTTTCCCCCGAATTTTCAGCTTACGGCACTCGCAACCGATAGTAACGTTGCACGTTGTCGACGGCGTTCGTATCGAGGAAATCGTAGCGCGGCAACGCAGGTCCAAGCGGCCTCCAGTCGCTAAGATTAGTGGACACATCGACCATATAGATAGTCGTCACATTGGTGCCCAGCGCAAAAGTCACGTTGGTCGTTCCGAGACCCGTGGCATTCGTAATCTGCAACCACGGCGTAGAAGAAACATAATTCGTCACCACCGATTTGAATTCATCGGGACTGATTACGCCGTCGCGATTCGTATCTCCGGGAAGACTGGTGAATGGAATGGATATCGTGTGGTCCTGTCCGTAGGCGTTGGTAAACGCGTTGGTGGCAATTACACGATAATGAACCGTATAGCCTTCTGCGAAGCCAGAGACCGGAATGCTGAAATTGACGGTATTGGAACCGAGCGGGATGAGCGTCACCGGCGAGATACCGCCATACGCGGTGGTGAGCCCGTATTGGAAACCAGCATACGCGTCCAGCGTGCCGGCCCGCACGGCGCCGCTCATGTTCACGACCGCCCCACCTTGTACAGGGTCCGAGGAAACAGTCGCGCTGAGAGTTGTTACTGCAATCGGCGGAAGACCATAGCGTTCAATCGCTCCGATATCGACATGATCAAAAATCTTTCGTGGACCACCACGTTGATCGGTTCCGAGATAAAGAAGAGCGTCATCGCCTGCATCGAAAGCGGGGCTGTATGCAAAGAGGGAGTGATAATACAACGTCGATCCCGGGCCCGGCACCATCGGCGCCATCATCGCATCGATCGGCGACGCGGTAGTTCCCACGATGTCACTGTTCACTGAATTCGTGAAACCAACCCCGGTATCACCAACACCGATGAGATTATGACCGAGTGACAGGAAAGTTCCGCCGATATCACCACCCTCATTCGCGGCGACGATTGAACTATGCACAATAAAGTTCGTCCCACCGGTTTGGTTGAGCAGCCGTCCGGAAACATAATTGCTCACGACAGTGCAGGCGCGCAGCAGAACTGTACCGGAACTGACGTTTTCGATAATGCCGGTTCCGTTCGGGCCCGACGATCCGAATCCGAATGATCCGGCTCCGTAGCCGGGCCGGTTGCCTGAAAATGTGCACTGTATCGCGGTGACGGAACCCCCACCGTTGTGAATCGCTCCGCCGTTGGCTCCTGCGCCGCCGTTGCCGGCTGCTGAGCCGCCGGAACCGGCGCCGTTACCCACGAAACTCGAATTAGACATCGATAAAGAACCATAATTGACAATCGCGCCTCCGACGCCTCCGTTGCCCCCCTGCGGGCCGACGCCAGCAAAGTTCGTGAGAAAAGCACAATTGAGGAGCGTTGCGCTTCCGATATTCTCGAGAGCGCCACCATGACCGGCGTTACCACTCCCGAAGGTTCCCCCGGCACCATTTCCCGCGCTACAACCGGCCACAATACAATTGCTTAGAATTAGCGCCCCTGAGTTCTGAATGGCACCGCCGCTACTTGCTGGGGTGTAGCTGAAAATATTCACTTGTACCGCATTCGGCGCATGGCCATTTGTGAGGACAATGTCCTTGATCAATACGGTTTTGTTGGCCGGAATTTCAAAAATGCGGGAGGCGCCGTTTGCATTCAGAGAGGAGGACAGTCCCGGTCCCTGAACCGTCACGTTACCGTTGAATTGCATGGCTCCATTGGTGATGAAGAATGTTCCGGTCTTCGCAAAAAAGATTTGCGCACCATCACCGGCTGAGCGAATCGCTCGACGCAACGTCCCGGGACTCCCGTCATCCACCATATTCGTCACGGTGAAAATGCCGGCCGGAAAGAATTGGTCGCTTTCAATATTGGTCGCGATGCTGTTCGTTATGATCAGCCGATAATGATAAAAGGTGCCGGTGGTCAGATTGGTAATCTGCAGCGTTGTCACGACGGGAACGTTACTCGACCCGATCAATCCGAGCTGATTCGTGAACGCATACGGCGATGTGCTCGTTCCCCACTCAAACCGCCCACTGGTCGGCACGTTATTTGGATAAACGATTGACGTCAGGATGGCACTGTTGGTGGTGACGGAAACCGCATTGGAGCTGACGAGCACCGGATAAAACGGCGCTCCAGACAAACTGCCCACCACTGGACCATAAATCGTCCCGTGGTTTGTGTTTGCAACGGCGTTCGAAAATGGCGCGTCCGTCGTGACTTCATCAAAACGATAGTACGCTACGAGACCGACAGTATTCGTCGCGAGCAATTTGAAACGGTTCGTCTGAATCTCACTATCATTGCGAACACGATCCCAGATTCGCACCTCGTCGATGTCCCCGGCAAAAGCCTGTGTCGGATCGAACCCGCCGCCAATCGCGTCCTGATCCTGGCCGAACAGCAGCGCACCGCCCGAGTTCATCTTATGGCCGGCGCGTAGGCTCGACTGTGAAATCGTCAGCGTGCCGTCTACGTAAACTTTCAAAACACCGCTGTTGGTCCACGACGCCGCGACGTGGTGCCATTTGCCGTCGGCGATGTTGCCCGACGGATTGCTTTCGGTTCCATCAACCCAAACGGTGAGGTTGGTCGGACGGTAAAACATGATCTCGTTGTCGCTTTGATTATTGGCGTAAGAAAAGATTCCCGCATTGAGGACGCTCGTGCTGCGCAGCCAAAACTCCGCCGTCCATGCGTTACTTGGAAAGCCGGTAAAATTCGTGACCACGGCATAACTGTTAGTAGTCCCATCCAACGAAATCATGTTGCCCGGCGTAATCGGCTGGGCAGCGAGTGAGGTGACGAAAAGAAGAACGCCGGCAAAAACACAACGATAAAACGAAAACGGAATACGAATCATGTGTAAAGTGTTGTCGGAGAAAGCATCAGATCCGAAATGCAGCGTGACTTTATAAAGGAGGTTTTCTGAATAGCAAGAAAGCACTTCTGCCTAATCCTTCGCTCACGAGGCAGCCGATTTGAGCAGATTCTCGATCTTCTCGTCGAGATCATGCGCCACTGCGAGCGCTGCCTGACTCTCGTAGGGAGCAATGAGGCTTGCCATTGAGTCATAGGACAGGTGCACGCCATCAGCGCGCTCGTCGACGAGGATCGTAACCGGTGCGTACGATGCTGCATCGGGAACGGCCTTGACCATTTCTTTCATGATGAGCGGATTACCAACGATGAGGCGGATAATCCTGGGCTCTTGTCCCCCTTGTTCCTTACGCAAAATTTCACCAATATCAAAGCGGATGAACTCCATCAGGTCCGATGGCCCGACCGCGCTTTGAACTACTTCTCTTAATTCAGCAGTGCTCTTCGCTGCTACGACCGCCCTGAGGAATCTATTTATGTCGGGACGACCAATTGTTGCCGTGAGTTTTCTAACGATCTCTTCGAATGGTCTGAGCGATACAATACTGAATCTTCGAATTAGGATCTCTGTCGTTGACATATCTATCGCTCGTCCGTTCATGGTCACCAACCTCACCTCTCCAAGCCAGTGTGCGAAGTATGTTCGTGGACGTATGCAGTGGAGGTTCGATCGATCAGCAGGCTGAGCAATTCCGGACGGCTATAGTGGCCGCGCAAGTCCATCATCTGTTTGCGCTTATCGATCAGCGTGAAGTCGAGGTCCGCGATGACTACGCCTTCTCCTGAGCGAATGGGCTCACTCAGCAACGTTCCATCAGGTGCCACGATCGCAGTGAAGCAACCGCCTGAGATTGGGCCGATACTGCAGCCAGTGTCTTTACTGATTTGCACCTGCTGATCGGAATCCAGCCAGGCGGTGGCAGCGACAACAAAACAGGCAGACTCCAACGCATGCTGCCGGATATTGATTTCCGTCTGTTGAGAAAAAAGATCACCGAAAATGGAGCCAGGATACATCGCGGAGTGGATCTGTTCGCCGTCGGCAATCATTGCGTAACGCGCCAGAGGATTGTAGTGCTCCCAACATGCCAGTTGACCGATGCGACCGACCTTGCTGTTTACGGCGCGCAGTCCTGAACCATCACCTTGTCCCCAGATCATGCGCTCGTGATACGTCGGCGA
>CBHWET010000399.1:0-4598 GCA_966112985.1 uncultured bacterium
GTGAGTGCGATAGCAGCAGCGGAACCTCGTCGAAGGAACTGGCGGCGATTCATGTAACTGGTTTAGGCGAATCGAAACGCCATGGCAACACACGATTCTTGCTCCAAACTGAGATCACTAAGGTAGGCCGTTTCAGCAGAAAGCATTGACCACGGATGAACACTGATAAACACGGATACGAACGCAGAGAATTGGGCGCTTTGATGGCAGCAAACGGTTTGTCACTTTTGACGGAGCGAAGCGCTTCGTCTTTCTTCAGAATCCGTGTTTATCCGTGTTCATCCGTGGTTGAATTCGAATCGTTCTAACTAAGGCATCTCAGGAATGACGCGCGCCTCGGTAGAAATCTTGTACGGATGACCATTTGGCGTTTTCAATTCCGCCTCCACGAGGAACGCGCGATAGCCGCGTTGCGGTAATTCAACGTTCGCTTGCGCCTGTGCCCCCGCAATGACGGGAACAGCCTTAGCCGTCCAGTGTTCATCGCGAAAATCCCGATCCTTCGACTGCGCCGTCCACAGCCGCGCCTCTTCTGCCGATTGATCAATCGAAACGCGAATCTGAGCACCGCCTTTGGAGTTTTCCGACATCGTCCATGTCATCATTGGCAGTGTTTGTCGTTCCGCGATCATTTCATAAAACGCCGCGAGCGTATTTATCGCATCTTTCGCATCGCCAAGACTATGACCGCCGTTCGGCGTCTGATAAATCAACTTCGGCTCGGGCAAGTCGTGCCAGTAATGCCGCAACGAATCCACCGTCCAATAGCGATCGTTCGTCCCGAGCAGAATCAATTTCGGCATCGTATAACGGTTCCGATACGAATACGGATCCACCCATTCGCGTAACGTCTTCAAGCGAGGATGTTCATCGCGCTGCACCAGCTCAGCATCCGTGTAGTCGTGAATCATTTCACTCTGCCGGCCATAAACTTTTTCCGACCACGCCGTCTGCACTTTCATGTTCAACATGTCGAACACCATGGGCGCGATTCCAACAACCCGTTTGTCGGTTGCGGCGGTCAGCCACGTGGTCCAGCCCCGTTTGCTCGCCCCAGCCACGACGAAGCGTTCGACCTTCTGTCCAAATTCTTTTCGTGCCACGACCTGCACCGCATCCAGTCCGCGGACAGCGCTCTTGACCATCGGAAAAATAACAGGCCACGTCGCATCTCCCGTGTGAACGAACTGATCGAACGTGTGCGCAATCAATGCATCCTCCACCAAGCCAAACGACGGCTGATTCGGCACATCAGAGATCACCGCCGCGACAGCACCAGCGCGCTCGGCCAACAATTTCAAAGTGTCAAGGTGACTCGCCGCTCCTTCGCTGCCGCTGATGAGAAGAAAACCAATATCGGCATTGCGAACATTTTTCGGACGCACCAAAACAATCTCATGAATCCAGTTAGTTCCCCGCCACTCCTGCGAAGTCATCTGGACACGAACCATCACATTCCCGTGAGACGAGTCTTTCTCGACGACACGCCAGGAAAACGCCGAATCGCTATGCTGCAAAAAATTTTCCAGCCCTTCAGCCGCGGCGGCGTTGCTTTGATTGTTGAATGAAGTAGATGCGATCACGAAACCTAACAAAAACAAACCCAACCGAACAACCCACATGAGCCCACTTTGATTCAGAAACGGCGAGGCGTCAAAATGGACGCACCTAATTTTGAGGCCCGTTCCTTTGCTCACTGCGGCAAATCAAGATAGGCCAGAGGATTTTGTCCGTTTTTGATATTGCGGTCGGTCGTCTCGTAAGCGGTGGCCTGTAACTTTTCGAGTGCTGCGAAATCCGTGTCCGAAGGAGCGCTGTCGCGCCACGCTTTCAGGTCGCTCTGCAGCAGCGCCAGTTTGTTATCCGCCTCTGCGATGTAATTGCTCTTCCCCTGCGCATGCGCAAACTCCTGAACCCTCGTCCATGCGCCAACACTGGAATACAATGCACGCCCGTGCGCCTTTCCCACAGTGCTGCCGAATCTCAGCAAAACAAACACGCCAATTGCAGCGCAAATAACAACGACTACTGCGAGTGAAATAAGAATCGGTTTCATAATGGGTGTCGTTAGCGCCCGGCGCTTTACGCCATGCCGTCATTTCAATGCTTCTCAAGGATGCGCCAAATCAACAAAGCCGACTGTAAAATGATGTAAACCGCAATCAGTAATCTTATATGCCGTTTCGCCCATTGACTGTTCGCAGCTCGAACGATTCCCATCATCAGCAAAATCAAAATTGGGACGGTGATCACTCCAGCCCATACAAGACGGATATCACCCAAGGCATGCCCAAGCCAGGCGAATGCGCCGATCGCCAGGAATCCGTAAAGCAATACTCTCCAGATTGGGACCTTCGGTGAGTTAAAATTAGTCATAACGCGAACCATGCCAGCCGAGTCGCCAGCGTCGAAGATGCTGAACCACGTGCTTGTTGTGATAAATCGTAATCTGATAATCGCGAACCGAGGGTTCCATGAATCAAGGGAAAAACGCAATCGACGATTGTCCGCCCCCCAAGACGAATGGTTAGACCGACCACATCGTTAACAAGCGAGTTGAAGACAATGGGAAAATGAGCAACCCCACGCCACTCGTGACACGGGTGAAACTCGCTGCGCTCGCGGCTGCCGCCATTGATGGATTTATTTTGGAACGTTTACCCAACGTAGGCGCCGCCCGCGCCAACGTTGGGCTGAGGGATGGCATCCTTTCAGGATTTTGAAATGGTGCCCGAGATTTCAAACGTCGCTTCCACACGCCCGCGTTCTGATCTCAAGCGTTTCGGCAGTGCCGTAGGCACGACCCGATAATAGCCCCGGCTTTGAGCAACGCGGAAGCCGGGGTAAACCATTCCAAAAATTTTCTATCACTCTGCCGCAGGCGCGAGCGCCAGCGAGTATCTCTCTTGCTGATACTTCATACGAACCAAGACAGTTCGAGAGCACCGCCTTTGGCAGTCGTCGACGACGATACCGGTAAACACAACGCTTCAGCAGTCGATCTTTTGTGCATAAGCCTCAATACATTTGCGTTGCTCTTTGCTCAAGCGGACTGCCGGGCGCACCGCAGATAGCATTCGTAAGCCATCTTCAACAGTGCGAACGACACCAGAGTTGAGTAACACAGCAAGCGTGAACAGACCTGTCCGTCCGTGACCTTGAGCGCAATGGATAAATGTGCGGCCCGGCCGAAGGTTGGCAACCGCAGTACGTAACGCTTCGGGCGCCGGCGCCGCGGCATCAAGAATTGGAAAACTTCGATAAGATACGGAGCAGCGAACAGGCGAGGGCTCAGAAAACTCGGCCGTGAGATCAACGATGTTCTCGAACTCTCCTTCGAACTCAGATGCGAGCAGCCGTCGTCCGACAACTACATTGTCGGTTACTTGGGTGATCGCTGGCTCACGACTGAACCGCCGCACCAAATGCCAAACCGCAGTGGTGTAGATGAGGAGTGGGAAGAACATCAACCAACTCCACAACGGCAAAGTGCCATCTGCCCGTTTGCCAAACACGCCATGCGCACGGCGCCAGTGCGCAACACCGAGGATAAAAAAATTACAACCAAGCCAGACCGCGACAAGGAACCATCCGCGCTCATATACGCCGAGAGCAAGGAGCAGAATACCCAATAGCGTGAGAAGATATTGGTAGCTCATAGCGCGAAGCAGTTAACGATTCGAGGAACGTAACACCGCATTATTGGCTACATGAATCTCCGGAGCATTTTATCTCCGTTGGTTCATCAGTCTTTTTTGCGTCCACAATGCGAACCTCGATTCGATTTCCCTTTTGCATCTGGTAATGAACCCACCTGTACATTCGTTTATGCTTCACGTTCATCCCTCCGACGGAGAATCGAAGTTTGCGCTCATCCGGTCGGCCATCCATGTCGATACTCGATGAAAGTGTAGCCGTAACGAATTCCAAATCATCGAGGGACGCCGTACACACCTTTACTTTGTTCACGTAGATTTCAAATGCGAGCATACGTTGACTACGGGCTAACCGGTAAGAACTGAGCCACAGCCGGCTCTGGATATAAACCGCGAAGCGGTTCGAAGACGTAATTACTCGGCTGTTGGCCCCGGCGACACGGTGAGCCCGCATCAAAATCGAAACTCCTCAGTTTCTCCGAATGCCAAGCGACTCAAGGTGCCGAGTATCGCGTCGAACTGCGGAACAACGAAAGTGTACGACAGCCTCGTGTTGCTGCCAAACAGCCCGTGATGACCTTCTGCTGCTCCATGCACAATTTTCACGTCTCCGCCCAACTGATCGCGCAACGTCTGAACCAACGATGCTCTACTACCAGATTGCGATGGAGAATGGGGATGGGTGCCGAACGCAATAACGACAAGCCCACCAACCAAATCGTAAACAACCGCACCGTGCTCTACGGCGAGATCTGCCACCCTCGCCATTCGCTCAGAAATCTGTGACGGACTCTCAGCTCGAACAAACGCCAGAACGAACTCGATGTGCCCCTGAGTGATAGACGTCTGCACGGTACCATCTCGAAGAAGGGTTTTAACGGTCCCTGGTGCCGCAAGCTTCTCCAACGCTTGCTTCAGTCTTCGTCTTTCAAGAAACGTACG
>CBHWET010000400.1:0-4597 GCA_966112985.1 uncultured bacterium
CATCCTGAAAGGATGAAATCACTCAGCCCAGCGGTTGCGAGTCCGACGAGCTACCCTGGGTATCGTCGGAGTCCGTCGCAACGCTGAAAGCGTTGCATCAATTGACGATATCATTTCGTAATCGCAAAAATTTATGGCCCAATCCCTCGCGAAAATTTTAATCCACACCGTCTTCTCCACGAAAGAACGTCGCCCATTCCTGCGCGACCGAAATTTACGTCACGAACTCCATTCTTATCTGGGCGGCATTCTGTGTGAATTGGATTGCCAGCCAATCATCGTCGGTGGTGTTGAGGATCACGTCCATGTGCTGTGTGCCTTGTCGCGCACCATCCAACCAGCTGAGATGATCAAAGAACTCAAACGCGGTTCATCGCTCTGGATTAAAACCAAATCCGTCGACACACAAGATTTCTCGTGGCAGAGCGGATACGGCATGTTTTCAATCGGCTTTTCACAAATTGAATCCGTCCGCAGTTATATTCGTGGCCAGGAAGAACATCATCGCACCGTTTCGTTTCAGGACGAATTTCGAACGTTGTTGAAACGTTACGAGATTGAATTCGACGAACGGTACGTGTGGGATTGATGCAACGCTTTCAGCGTTGGAGACTATTGGTCGCCCCACCCAGGGTAGCTCGTCGGACTCGCAACCGCTGGGCTGAGTGCTTGTCATCTTTTCAAGATGACGGGAATTGAAGTCTATCAACCAATGCGAATGGAAGAATTTGGATAAAAAAACGGTGAGGGCGGTGCGTTTGGGAGATTTAACCATGCTCTGAACGATGGTCTTAAAGTCGGGCTCAAAAGTTTTCGTGCTAATATTTGGAGGTCTCCGCAGTATGTCCTGCGATGGATGTCGATACCGCAATAAAGTATAGCGTCTGGATTTCCGGCGCGATGTCGGTGTTGGCATTTGCTTTGACCCTGCGGCCGCGCGAAACATTGGTCGGAATCATAGTGTATTTTATCGGTTTGGTGACGATTCTTGGTCCTATCGGTGTGCTGTGCTACGACATGATTAGCGGAATTGTTCACTTGGCCCATGGTGATTCCGGTGATCCACACTATGGCGTGCAGTTTGTTGGACTAACGTTGGCTGGGGCCATTCTTGCTTTTCCGGTTGTCATTACTTGTCTGCTTTCGCCCCGAATATCTGCAGGTGTAGCAATGTTCTGGAGTACGTTGCTTCACGTGATCGTCTTGGTGCCGACACTTTTAGTTGTTAGCTCTCTGCTGCGAACTCCCTATTACCTCTTTCTAATCTATGTTCCTCTTTGGTATCGAATCCGCCGCCGGTCTGCCGCCACCCGTTAAACAATCATGATAAACGTCTCGGTGGCGATCGATTTAAGGGGGAAAATAGATACGATGGCGTTCGATAGATCCACCTGAACTAAGGTTACTGCTGGATTCGGTAGAAACGCGTCGCAGATACGCTCCTTAGTTGGAGCAATTCGTGTTCGCCGTCTATTTTGCCCTTTTTCTGACCCTAAACTGCCGAAACCCGCGCTTCCAAAGCTCCGCTTTTTGGAACTTTTTTTCGCTCACTTCTGTAAGTAGCTGATAATCAGCGAAATTCTCCTGAAAATAGTTGGAGGGGGTGTGAAGTGAAACTTCATACCCCCCATTCTATGATCTTCCTCGTTCGATTGATTCGGATTCGTTACCGGACAATGGCCCGTGCTGAATCGAGGTGTTCTCGGTTGTGCGTAAAAAAGATCGATTCTTCGCAATATATAAGTCGAGGAAGTCTGGCCACCCAGGGAATTGAACCGCGTCGATCGGATAGAAAGAAAAATAAATAACATGAAACAAAAACAAATAAACACGGTCACGGGCGCGATTAATGCCGCGCAAATGATCAATCTTGGCATCACGGAACTCGGTGCCTCGGTCTTCCTGCCACGTAGTCCGCAGGCGGATATTGTCGAAGAGTTAACTAACATCATCGTGGCTTGCGGCAACCTCGAGCAAGCGAAACAAGTGAAGGCGACCCGCCGCAACGCCTTGGTAGATGCGATCAATGAATCGCAGAAATTCGTCCGCCTCGTGCGCGACTTCCTCAAATCAATATTCGGCAACGAGTACTCTGATCTGTGGACTGTCGTGGGCTTCTCTAATGGACTCGGCGTGCCGGATGTGCCGGAGGACTTGAAACGCATCCTCCTCGCAATGGTGTCGCATCTGACGGCGAATCCATCCCTGGAGGTCGGCACGGTCGTGACGGCAGCGCGTGCGCAGGCAATGCATGATGCGTTGCAGGCGGCTCAACACGCGTTGATGTCGCAGGAGGCGAACGTCGAAGCGCTGATGAATACGCGCGATCAGAAGTACGAGATCGTTCGTAAACGGATCAGCGACGTTTACCAGGAACTGCGTCTGGAACTGGATCCGCTTGACCCGCGCTGGTTGAAGTTCGGCTTCAATATGCCGGGTGCGGATGAGACGCCGGAGATGCCGACAGGGCTTCTCGCGACGTTGATCGGACCGACGGCGGTGGCGTTGAAATGGGAAGCAGCGGAACGCGCGGCTTACTATCGCGTCTACAAGAAGGTCACTGGCGTGGATGAGAACTACGTGGCTGTTGGTTCGCCTGCGGACCTCGATTTCACAATCGAGAATCTGCCAGCGGGTGCGACGGTCGAGATTCAGATCACGGCGGTGAATACCGGAGGTGAATCGTCGAGAACGGAGGCGGTGACGGTGATTATGCATGCGTAAAACGTGATGCGTGAAGCGTGAAGGGGTGCAGAGGGGAAAAGGGGCAGGGGAGAACAAGGCGGAGTCGTCGAAAGGCGGCTCCGCTTTTTCGTTTTTGATTGTAGCAGCGCGACGTGAGTCCGCTCTGACTCTTTTCTCGCCAGTCGGCCACGCTTTTCCGTGGAAGTAGAACGAGCGAACTCACGTTCGCTGCTACGTTTGCTGGACCGCGGCTGTGTTCGGAGAATCGGAATACTTCGGGGAACCTAACGTTTTACTTTCCCCAATTACTTTTTATAGAGTCGCTCGAATGTTTTCCCTGCGAATGGACAGACGATTGATCTCGCTGCCTGCGATTCTTCCGCTGCTCTTTCTCGTAGCGTTGCAAAGCGCACAGGCCACCACGCGCAAGCCGAACGTCGTCGTCATTGTCACGGATGATCAGGGGTTTGCGGAACTTGGCGTGACTGGCAATCCCGTCATTCGCACGCCGAACATTGATCGATTCGCCAGTCAAAGCGTTTCGCTTGAGAACTTTCATGTTATGCCGGTGTGCTCGCCGACGCGCGCGGGGTTGTTGACAGGGCGATATTACTATCGGACGGGAGTTACGGATACGTGGCTGGGTCGTTCACTCATGGACCCGAATGAAACGACGTTGGCGGAGATGCTTGGAGGCGCTGGTTATCATACAGGGATTTTTGGCAAGTGGCATTTGGGCGACAACTATCCGAGGCGCGCGATGGATCAGGGCTTTCAAGAAACTTTGGTTTTAAACGGCGGTGGCCTGGCGCAACCGGGCGATCCGCCGGACGGCACCGATTCGCGCGGCGCTTATTTCAACGCGAAGCTCTCGCATAACGGGAAGTGGGTGAAAACAAAAGGCTACGTCAGCGATGTCATCACTGATTCCGCGATGCAATTCGTCGAGAAACAAAAGGCTAATCCATTCTTCGTTTATCTCGCTTTCAATTGTCCGCATTCGCCACATCAAGTTCCGGATGAGTATCGACGCCATTATCCTCGGAACGTGTTTAACCCGACGAATTTTCCGGACCGCGGCCATCCGATGTCCAAAGATCGAAATCCGGACGCGCTTGCGCGTGTGTATGGCATGGTGGAAAACATCGACGATAACGTCGGCCGTCTGCTTGCGAAACTCGAAGCGCTTCGACTCGCTGACGATACGATCGTCGTCTTCTGCTCCGACAACGGCGCACAGCGACATAACGGTTTCCAGGGCGGGTTCCAAGGTTGGAAGGGCACGCCGTTTGAAGGTGGCATTCACCAGTTTTGTTTTGTCCGATGGCCATCGCACTTCAAAGCCGGATTGAAGGTGGCGCCGATTACTTCGCACATTGATCTCGCTCCAACGTTGTTGGATTTGTGCGCAGTGCCGAAGCCGGACCGCGTGAGTTTTGACGGTCGCAACGTGGCGCCTTTGTTACGAAACGAGGCCGTTAACTGGCCGGATCGCACGCTGGTTGCTCAGTGGCATCGCGGCGATGTTCCCGATCGCTACCGCAGTTTCGCAATCCGGTCCCAGGATTGGAAGCTGGTGCAGGAGTTCGGTCGAGATTCGTGGGATGGCAAAACGAAATTCCAACTGTTCGACATGGCGCATGACCCGTTTGAAATGCACGACGTGGCGGCGCAACAACCAGCGCGTGTCGCTGAACTCAAGGCAGCGTATGATCGATGGTTCGATGATGTTACTGGCGGACGGGACTTTGGTAAACCGCAGTCGATCGTTGTCGGCGCGAAGCAAGAGAATCCGGTTTTGTTGACACGACAGGATTGGCGTGGACCCGAGGCAAAATGGGGCGCCGAAGGAATCGGGCATTGGGATTTAAACATTGTGACGCAAGCGCGTTACGATATCACGGTGCGTTTC
>CBHWET010000401.1:0-4590 GCA_966112985.1 uncultured bacterium
GGGAATAAAAAAGATAATTTCTGGATGATGGGCGAGACGGGCCCATGCGGCCCTTGCTCAGAGTTACACGTCGATCTGACCCCGAATGGAGATACGAAAGGTTCGCTCGTTAACAAAGGCAGCGCGCAATGCATTGAGATTTGGAACCTCGTGTTCATTCAGTTCACCGCGAATCCAGACGGCACCTTTTCACCGTTGCCGGCGAAACATGTCGATACCGGCATGGGTTTCGAACGCGTTACCGGCATTATTCAGAATACGAAGAACTTTACGGACTTCAGCCGGATGATTTCGAATTATGAAACGGACATTTTCCGTCCGCTTTTCGATAAGCTCGAACAACTTTCCGGGAAGAAATACAAATCGACGTTGCCAAAGACCGGCAGCAGCGGCGACACCGAGCAAGAGAAAGTCGATGTGGCGTTTCGCGTTATTGCAGATCACATCCGCACGCTGAGTTTTTCAATTGCCGACGGCATCATGCCGGGCAATACCGATCGTAATTACGTTCTGCGTCGTATTTTGCGACGCGCCGTTCGTTACGGACGCACGCTTGGTTTTCACGAGCCATTCTTCTACAAGCTGGTCGATGTGCTTGCGGAGCATATGGGGCATGTATTCCCGGAGATTCGCGAACGCCGCGGTCATGTGGAGGATGTCATCAAGATCGAAGAAGAAGCATTCAATAAGACGCTTGATCGCGGCATTGAACTGTTTAACGACGAAGCGAAGAAGCTTTCGGGCAAAACCATGTCGGGCGACTTTGCGTTTAAACTTTACGATACATATGGGTTCCCGTTGGACCTCACAGAACTGATGGCGCGTGAGCGTGGATTGTCGGTGGATAATGCTGGCTTCGAAAAGTTGATGGAAGAGCAGCGCGCTCGTGCGCGTGCGGCGCAAAAAAAGGAGATCGTCTCTGTTTCGAATATTGATACTTCGAGGCCTACGAGTTTCGTCGGCTATGACTCTTTGCAGACGTCGGCAAAGGTGCTCGAAGTCGTCACGGTTAAAGACAAGCTCGCCGTAATTCTTGATGTATCGACGCTTTACGCAGAAATGGGTGGCCAGGTTGGCGACACCGGGGAACTCGTTGCCGGTGGACAGCTCTGGTATGTTGTTAATACGCAAAAAGTCGGCAACACGTTCCTGCATTTCATTGCGGAGAAAGAAGCGCCGGCCGTCGGGCAACAGGTAACGCTCACGGTGGAAGCGAACCGACGTAATGCGATTCAACGGCATCATACTGTCACGCACTTGCTCCATTGGGCTTTGCACGAAGTGGTCAGTAAAGAGGCTTCCCAAAAGGGTTCGTTTGTTGGACCGGACAAACTGACGTTCGACTTCAACAGCGCACCACTGACTCGCGAGCAAATTTCCGACATCGAGAAGCTTGTTAACCAGCGTATCGTCGAAAATGCGGCAGTCAGTTGGACGGAAGTTCCGTACTCCGACATCAAAGGACGTAAAGAAGTGATGCAATTCTTCGGCGAGAAGTACGGCGATAAGGTTCGCGTCGTGCAGATCGGCGGCAGAGCAGGGGACTTGAACGGTTATTCGATGGAGCTTTGCGGCGGGACGCACACACGCGCTACGGGCGAAATTGGTTCGTTCCGTATCATCGGCGAAAACGCGATTGCCGCGGGTGTTCGTCGTATCGAAGCGGTCGCGGGACTCACCGCTTATGAGAAAGCCCTCACTGACCGCGAATTGGTTGCGAGTATTGCGACGAAGTTGAATTCACCGGTGGTTGAGTTGGAAAAGAAACTGGATGCCTTGTTGGCGCAGCAAAAGGAATTGGAGAAACAGCTTAAGGCCGTTCACCAGAAACAGGCTGCTGGTCGCGCGAAGGAACTCGTTGCTGCGGCAAAGACCATCAACGGAACGCCGGCGATTATTCAAAACCTCGGCGATGCTGATGGTGACACTTTGCAAACCGTCGTTGATTCGCTGAAATCCCAGTTCAAAGGAGTTATTGTTCTTGGCGGCGTGGCCAATGGCGCGGTGTCGCTGGTTGCTGCGGTTACGCCGGATTTCACAGCGAAAGTTCAGGCAGGAAAAATCATCCAAACGATTGCACCGATTGTGAATGGGAAAGGTGGTGGCAAACCAGACAATGCCCGTGGCGGGGGCAAGGACAGCAGCAAGCTGTCCGAGGCGCTTGCCAAGGTGGAAAGTTTGCTGTAATCGCTGGGCATGCATTTCCCAAAGTTTTGGACGCTGGCAAAAAAGGGCGGCGTCGCGGCTTGGGGATGGTCTGATGTTTCTTTGGCCGAAGCGCAGAAAGAAGGGCTGTCGCGCGTTGATCGGATTATTGAGTGGCTGCGAACGGGGATGGAGGGCGACCGTGGCGCCTATGGATATCCCGATCGGCGAATGCGTGAAGAAGTGCTTCGAGACTTTGTAGACACAAAGGGATCACGGTGTGCTGTTGTCTCACGCAACAGCTACGGCTGTCTTGTCCTTAACACCACCAAT
Source organism: uncultured bacterium (assembly GCA_966112985.1). Classification (GTDB taxonomy): domain Bacteria; phylum Verrucomicrobiota; class Verrucomicrobiia; order Limisphaerales; family JACDHS01; genus CBHWET01. The sequence continues at coordinate 2,479 of CBHWET010000401.1, forward strand.
CTTCTCTTTATCGATATTGATGAGCGCTCTACCGGATTGTTTGCGGCTGTAGCCTCGCTCTTTCGCGGCGGAGGCTTCGACGGTAACGTCGTGGCCAACGTTAAAAAGTGGCTGTCGACACGTCCGGACTGGGGCTTGCGTGTTTATCGAACGCGCGCGGGGATTCGTTTGCTGGCCACGCACAACGTAATTGGTCCTGAAGACACCGTTTCTGCCGAAGCTTTCAAATTTTTCGGTGCGGATTGGCTCTATCGTAAGCTCTGTGTAAACCAGAAATGTTTTCGTGCCCGGCTCACTCCCAAACCATGGCGTTGTGGAATTGAAAAACCGAAAACACGGTGGCCATGGATGAACGCAGAATCGAAAGCACAATTCGAGCAATGGAGTGAGCAATACCGGTCTGCGATACAGAAACACGCGGTCTGTCGTCTGATCGGACACTTCGGCCAACAGGAGATTCACCCGGAACTGCGGGAATTGGTTGCATTTCATGATTCTGCCACGGGTATACAGTCGAACCTCAACCTCGCTTAGCAATGATTGCTGAATTTAAATTAATGATTGTACGGCTGACGCAGTTTGTCGTTGTGATAGCGGCGCTGGCACTCGGCGCGGAGCTGTCACTGGCTGAAACTATTCCGTGGGCACAGGTTTCGCCCGCAGCTCAAACAATTGCGAAGCCGTTCTTCGACACACCAGGTGTCGTGGAGCGGAAGACTGAAAAGAATCAGGTCGTTTTCCACATCGTTGGCACGAAAGAGGGCAAAGATGCTGAAGTCGATGTGACCAGCAATGGAAAACTGCTCAGCTCGGAACAAGAATTGGCTTTGGCCGACGTCACCCCGCCGACCGTGCAGCAACAGATCAAAAAGCTTTCTCAACTTTATAAATTGTCGGGCATCACGCGAGTTTTTGATGGTGACGAACTGACGTTCGACGTTGAGTTCATGAAAGGAAAGCGCGAGCTCTACTATACATTGGACGCTACGGGTGCTGTCCTCAGCACCGAAGAAACAGTCAAGATGGATGAACTTCCTGCCGTGGTCCAGAAGGCGATTCGACGCGAGGTGGGCAATGGCAAAATCCATTCGATTGGAAAAGTCATCGAGAATGGAGAAACGACCTACGATGTCGAAGGCAAAAAGTACGACGAACCGTTGGAATTTACCGTCGATCCCGCGGGTGATCTTATCAGTATGAAGGTGCGGTATGACGATCTTCCGATGGCAGTGCAAGTTTCGATTCGGGAAAAAGTGGCTGATGCGACGATCGAAGGCATCACCAAGAGCACGGAAGACGAAGAAGTGTTTTACGATGTGGAAGCGAAACGAGCCGGGCATCTCATTGTATTCAGCTTCGGTGACGATGGCTTGCTGAGCAGCGAAGACGAGGAACTGTCGTTTGGTGAGTTGCCGGCGGCTCTCCAGAAGCAGATACGGGCTGAAACATCTAACGGACGTATTGAATCGATTTGGCGATCAACCGATGAAGACGGGACAGCTTACGAAGTTGAGTTAAAGCAGACGGGAAAGACCATTCGTTTCGTGGAAAGCAATGGTGTTTATAGTCGTGAAAATTGATGTAACCCGGACGGCCTGAGCGTTCGTCCAAATAGGTGCAGTATTATGAAAAAGATCATTCTTCTCCTTACGTTGCTCGGATTTGTTTTCGGCCCGTTGACACCCCAAACTCATGCCGCACCCGCGAAGGACGGCCACGAAATCGAGTGGCATAAGAAACATCACAAACACCGCAAGCATAAGAAACGAGGCAAGCATCATAAGAAACATCGGAAACACCGGAAGCATGGCAGAAAACACACTGCTTGAAATTCCCACTTTAAATGCAAAAAGCCCTGTCACACGACAGGGCTTTTTGCTTTAGAACCATGGAAACTTAGGGACGTTTTGGTACTGGAGGAGGAGCAAATCCGCCCTGACCGCCGAATTTTTTGGTCATGATCGCCTGGATCATTTCCGGCATACTGGTGTACTTCGTATATTCCGAGGGCACTTCGAATTCCTTGTCGGCAGGTTTGGTGAACTGAACGTTTTTGAACAGCATGATCGCATGCTGGCCACCTTCATTCTGCTCGATCTTGACCGGGAACTT
>CBHWET010000402.1:0-4567 GCA_966112985.1 uncultured bacterium
CATGGCTCGCTTTACATTGAAAAGGATGGAACCTGGAAGATTATTGCGCCGACCGAAGCCGGCCCTCAGCCATACAATCCCGGTGGCGAAATGGTGATGTGGACAAGCCGCGACGAGGGTAACACCTGGACGAAAGTGAAACAATTAACCACGAACAGCACTCGCAATCATACTTATGCACGCAAGCCATTGAATGCGCATCCAGATTTTTATGCGTTCTGGGCAGATGGTGACGCCCGCGAGGCCTCGCAATCATCGATTTATTTCACAAACGACAAAGGCGAACACGTCTGGCGTCTACCAACGAAAATGACGGAGGATTTCGCGAAGCCGGAAGTGGCGTGGTGATCTTTTGAAAAAAAACGCGCCGAAGTTTTACCTTCGGCGCGCTCCAACAAAAGGGGACCTGAACTTACTCTTCCTTCAGCACGGTAAACCTGCTGGTACCGCGGCTGATAAAGTTGATGATCACACCGCGTTTCGGATCTGCGCCTTTCACGGCATCACGGAACGTCTTCAGGTTTGTCACTGGTAAACGATTTACCTCCGTAATTACGTCACCAGGTCGGATACCTTTCCGTTCGGCCACACTGTCGGGCTCAACGGCCGTAACGATAACGCCTTTGTCGACATCCACGTTGAATTGATCCGCCAGTTCACTGGTGAGCGACTTCACGGTCAGTCCGTAGCTGGACGTTTCGCCTTCTCCGCTCGTTGTGCCACTGCGCTTCTTCGTCTTGCCATTATCTTCGCTCGGGATCGCTTCCGTCTTCACCTTGACTTTGACGTTCTGAACTTTGGTGCCACTGGGACGAGAAACATCGAGCGTTACGGTTTGACCAACCTTTTTGTAGGCGATCTGTTCTTTTAATTGCCGCGCGGTCTTCACCGGCGCGCCATCCACGGCAGTAATGATGTCGCCGGGTTTCAGGTCTGACTTTGCGGCTGGACCGTCGGGTGCAATACCCCCGACGATGACGCCATCTTCCACGCCCGGAACTGCGTCATGATATTCGATGTCTTCTTTGAGTCCCCGGATTTCGATACCGATGCGTGAACGTTCGAACTTTCCTTCTTTGATCAAGTGATCGAAAACAACCTTGGCAAGATTACTCGGGACGGCAAAACCGATCCCTGTGCCAATTCCGCGAATCATTGTATTGATACCGATAACTTCGCCATAAAGATTAACGAGCGGGCCACCGCTGTTGCCGGGGTTAATGCTCGCGTCCGTCTGGATAAAGTCCTGGTCGAAGTAACTGCCGAGGCCTTCCGCCACAAATTGTCCTTCGAATGAACGGCCTTTGGCACTGATGTGGCCGACCGTCACACTGTAATCGAGGTCGAAGGGCGCGCCGATGGCGATTGCAAATTCGCCAATGCGTGCGTTGGACGAATCGCCGAACTTCGCTGCCGGTAATCCTTTGGCATTGATTTTAATAACGGCGAGGTCGGATTGAGGATCTCGGCCTTTCACTTCGGCCTTGAACGATTTGCTGTCCTTGAACCGAACTTCGATTTGATCGGCATTCTCGACCACGTGATTGTTTGTCAGAATGTAGCCGTCCTCAGTCAGCACGACACCAGACCCGCGGCCCATCGAGCGAGGCGCGCGACGTTGCTGTCCACGTGGACTGCGGCGATTCCCCTGCCCGTCGCCGTCTTCACCGAAGAAACGTTTTCTTAACTCCGGCGGAAGAAGATCGTACCACGGGTTATCGGCGTCTTCATCGGTGTTGGCCCCTTGCTTGACCGTTACGGTAATAACCACCACAGACGGCGAGACTTTGTCGGAAACCTCGATGAATGCATTGTTCAATTGCTTCGCGAGGTCGACGGCGGGCGAATCCTTCGCTTGCACGACGGGCGCAAATGCCAAAACACCTCCAACGAGCAACGATGAGAAAAATTTATTGAGCGAGTTCATCCTTATCCTTTGTGGTAATCCCTGATTTTTGGAATCACCTTATTGAACGTTCGAGAGCAATTTACGGCAAAACGTTCAAAAATCCTTCGGAGGGAGCCCTGCTTTGATTCCGCGCATTGACTTGGCGTGCGGCCACCGATAGTTTGACTCGAATCTTATACCGGATTTCACCATGCTCGAAGTCATCGAAAAACTGCTAATTCTCCAGGACCGCGACCGGAAAATCATTCGCACCAAGAACGAACTCGCGCACGTTGACCCCGAGCGCAAGAGCTTGCAGGCGAAACTCGCGAAGGCGCAGGAGACGCTCGAGAACGGCAAAACGCGCGGCAAACAGATCGAATCCGATCGCAAGCGCATCGAACTCGACATCGAAGCTCAAAAACAAAAGATCGAGAAATATTCTCTCCAACAGTTTCAGACCAAGAAAAACGAAGAGTTTCGCGCCCTCGGCAATGAGATCGAGACCTGTAAGAAAAACATCTTCGAGTTGGAAAATCAGGAAATTGAATTGATGGAGCAGGCGGAGGTTGCAGCCAAACAGGTTGCGGAAGCGACAAAGATTTATAACGAAGAGAAAAAGCGCATTGATGGGCAAATTGCTGATCTTGCCGGTCGCGAACAGAACCTGAAAAAGGAACTCGACGAACTGCAGTCGAATCGCAGTGAACTGGCGAATGTCGTGGAACCAGGTGCCCTCTCACGTTACGAACGCCTGTTGAAGAACAAAGGCGAAAACGTCGTTGTCGGTATCAACAACGGTGTTTGCGGGGGATGTCATATGAAATTTCCCACACAGATCATCCTCTCCTGCAAAAAAGAGGAAGGCATCGTGACGTGTCCGAACTGCGCGCGTATCCTTTACTACACCCGCGACATGGACTTGGCGGTCGCAGACTAATCCGTCGTTTTGACAATGTCTTCAGCCGGAAAACCCCTTGTTATTGCGGGGCGTGAGTTTCGCTCGCGCCTGTTCGTTGGCACAGGAAAATTTTGTTCTCCTGAGATGATGCGCGATGCGCTGCAGGCGAGCGGGACGGAAATGGTAACCGTTGCCTTGAGGCGTGCCGATCTCAGCGGCAAGGGCGACCCCTTTGCGAACATTCTCGATTTCATCGACCCGAAGAGATACCTGATTCTTCCAAATACGAGCGGCGCGATGAATGCCGAAGAGGCTGTTCGGCTCGCACGGCTGGCAGTGGCCGCTGGATTGCCAAAATGGGTGAAGCTCGAGATTCATCCCGATCCGCGTTATCTCCTGCCTGATCCGGTTGAAACTTTTAAAGCCGCCGAAATCCTGGTGAAAGAAGGTTTCGTGGTGCTGCCGTATATTAACGCCGATCCAGTTCTTGCGAAACGTTTACAGGATGTTGGCGTCGCAACGGTAATGCCGCTCGGTTCGCCTATTGGTTCAAATCGTGGCGTCGAGACCCGCGGCCAGATTCGTATTATTATCGAACAAGCGACGGTGCCGGTGGTTGTTGACGCGGGTATCGGAGCACCAAGCCAGGCCGCTGAGGCGTTGGAAATGGGTGCCGATGCGGTGCTGGTCAACACTGCCATTGCAGTAGCGAACGATCCAGTGCGCATGGCAGCTGCATTCAAAATGGGGGTTGAAGCGGGACGCGCCGCATTCGAGATTGGTTTAGCCGGACGGCACGACACTGCCAGCGCGACGAGTCCCCTGACAGCGTTTCTCAACTGAGAAACGGGTTGGTGTTGCGGATAAAAAACCTTCGCATTTTATCCCTCTCAGTGTTTGATCTGTCGCCAGTTCGTAAACATGAGTACGAAGCTTTTATCTATTGGACGTGTAAAGAAACTGCTCGATGCAGCAGCGAAGACTCGAGTGCTCGTTGTCGGCGATGTCATGCTCGATCAATTTCTCTGGGGCCGTGTGTCACGTATCTCACCCGAAGCACCCGTACCTGTCGTTGAATTTGAACGTGAAAGTTTCATGCCCGGTGGCGCAGCGAACGTTGCCCGCAATCTGGCTGATCTGAAGGCGCAGACAGATATCTTTGGCGTGGTTGGCAATGATGACGCCGCCACAAAACTCAAAACGCTTTTTCGACAGCAGAGTATCGGTTGTGGCGGCGTTTTGAATTCGTCTACAGCCACGACGAGCATCAAAACGCGAATTGTCGCCCATCAGCAACAAGTCGTTCGCGTAGACCGCGAAACACGCGGCGATATCGACGACCGGACAACGACCCGTTTGATTTCTTCCATTGAAGCGCAACTTGGATCGACGGACGCCGTAATTGTTGGTGATTACGGCAAAGGGGTGGTGACACAGCGGCTGCTGAATGAGCTTAAAAGCCTGTGCCATACTCGTGGAATTTGGCTGAGCGTCGACCCGAAACCGATTCACCATTTGGATCTCAGCGGCTTGTCCTTGATTACTCCAAACCGCAAAGAAGCATTTGAACTCACAGGAATCTCGGATTCAACGCGAGCCGACACGCCATTCAAGGATGCACATTTAATGCAAGTGTGCGACAAGCTCCTTCACGATCTTCAACCGGCGCTGCTGCTGATCACGTTAGGTGATCAGGGCATGCTTCTTTGCCAGCGTGGCCAGAAGCCTTTTCACATTCCCACCGTCGCCAAGGAAGTTTTCGATGTGTCCGGTGCTGG
>CBHWET010000403.1:0-4537 GCA_966112985.1 uncultured bacterium
CGTGAGATTAGAGATCGCCCTCACATAAAAAACACGGCTTCTCCCCTCCCCTGGACCGTGTCTTATTTTCCGACTGATTATGAAAATACCAGGCCAGACGTAATCCCTCCAGCGTCAGCAACGGGTCGACCGCAGTAATCTCGGGCAATTTTGCCGAAATCAATTTCGCGTAACCGCCGGTGGCAACGACCGGTAAACGCTTCGCCTTCAGCTCGCGTTTCAGCTCGGCAATTAATTCCCGAATCAATCCGCGATAACCATGCACAGCCCCGATCAACATTGCTTGTTCGGTGCTTTTTCCCACGACGGAGTCGATCTCGCGAATTTTAATCCTCGGCAACAGCGCCGTTTTCTCATGCAAATATTCGGTCATCACCGAAAGCCCTGGGGCGATAATGCCGCCAACGTAATCTCCGGTTGCATTCACAACGTCAAACGTCACCGCTGTTCCAAAATCCACCACCAACGCCGGTGCGCCAAAGTGATGTTTCACGGCAATGGAGTTTGCCAAACGATCCGGGCCAATCGTCGTGGGCTTCGGGTAATCAATTCCGACGCCGCAAGCCGTCGCCGCGGTCAACTCAAAGCAATTCGTCGAAAGATTTTTCGCCACGAATTTGCGTACGAACGTCGTCGCGCGTGGCACGACGCTACACAAGCCAGCTCCTTCAATCTTTGCTTTTCCGACAAACTTCCGAACCTCACGCGCGGCAGTCCCATCATACCACCCAGCCGTCGCGACGTTCGCCTGCCGTGTCACGCGTTTTCCGGTGGCAAGGCCAAGATGTGTGTGGGTGTTACCGATGTCGAAGAGCAAAATCATCGTCGTCGAGAATATGAAAACGTCATGCGAGCGCAACGTTACAAACAAAAAAGCCCGCCTTGATTCGGCGGGCTCGGTAACCAATTAGAACAGAAACACTGCTGTCTATTGATACAGATTCGACGCGTTCGTACGCCCCTGGTCGGTCACGCACCACATATCAATTGTCGGCCCGAGCGTTTTCCACGCCTTATAAAAACGAACGGTGCCATCTGCAAAAGCGTAGTTCGAACCGGACTTGCTCGAGTGCCGAGATTGCTCAAGCTCGTTCACTTCGTTGCCATAGCTTCCTGATGGCAGGGTCGGATCAACTTCAAACAAATCCATGTAAAAGTTCACCGAGGAATTTACTTTCTCGCCGAAAAAAACTGTGTCCGAAGGATACAAGATATCGTTCTCGCGGATCGTCGAGCCTGCCACCACTTTTGAAAAGTCTCCAACAGGGCTGAAGAAATCATTCCAACCATTGATGATGTAGCTCCGTGGAGAATTATCAGATGGATCTGGACTCACCATTGTCTGTGGATCGGTCGGGCCATCCATTGGACAACGAAGCACTTTCAGGTTTGAGTAGGTAGGACGCAAACGCCCCGGCCAACGCGGATCAGGCGCCGCTGCTGTTCCGCCTCCGGTCCGTGGACAATATCGGCCATCATTCGCATCGGCATAAAGCGTCAGAGCCAAACTGAGTTGCTTCATGTTATTCAAGCAGGAAAGCCGCTGACCGGATTCCTTTGCCTTCGACAAGCTCGGTAAGAGCATGCCGGCAAGGATTGCAATAATTGCGATCACGACAAGCAGCTCGATCAGCGTGAAGCCAGCCTGACGCGAGTTTGTTTGAATGTTTGTAGTCATCGTTTGCGTTTCCTTTCTCAATTCTGCAAATTGCAACGAAATCGAATAATCCCGTTCAGAAACCGGTCATCCTTTTGTAATGAACAAACAGACTTTGTTCCTGATCTCCCTGGCCGCCGTGCTCGCAGCGGCGTACGTGTACTATTTCACGGACTGGTTTCGGTCAGAACAAATTCGAATTAAGTTTCGAAACAATCCGGAGGTTTTCGTTTTCGACCCCCCGGCGGAACTGACATCCATCAAGGTGTTCCGCTCCTCAGAACTCGCGACGAACAAATACGCTCATGCTCTGTGGAATCTTGTGGCCACGAACAAAACCGCGACAGTTCGCGCGTTCAGTTATGGATCAGCGGTGCCAGGCATGAAGCCAGCAGTGGATAAGACTCACGCCGAACCGCTGCAGCCGAACGAAACTTATAAACTAGTCGTAGAATCAAGCACGACACGGGGTGAAAAGGAATTCCAACATCAGATCGCTACGCGTTAATTGTAACAACGCACCACTAACACACGTCCTTTTCTCATATGAACCGCCAGTTTGGTTTGTTTATCGTTGCTCTAATTCTTTGTGGCGCGTACCTCTATTTCTTCACCGACCTGTTCCGGTCGAAACGAGCGATCGAAATTTATGCCCAGGTCCGCCCCTCGTTCCCCTCGTCGCGCCATGGCAGCCGTGATCGAAATGCTGAGAAACCTCCCACGGAAACCGATCCTGTGACTTTCACTCTCGACGATGACTATCGCCTCACGGAATTGAAAGTGGTGGAAGCCGAAGATTTTAAAACCAACAAGTATCCGCACGCCCTGTGGCATTTAATTTCGGATTCTAATTCCGTTCCCACCAAGGGCATCGTCTACGGCATGAAGATTCGCGGAATGAAACCAAGCAGCCCGCGTGGACGCGCCGAACCGCTGCACACGAACACGGTTTATATGCTCCTCATCGAAGCAGGTAAGCAAAAGGGAGAAGTTAACTTCAAGACCCGCGAAGCAACGAAGCGCGGTTAGAGCGGTCGACCAGAATTAATACCTCGCATAACGGGGAGGAATTTTATTTTGGCGAGGCGTCCGGCGAAGAGACTATCCCGATGAATGTTGCGGACATCGACCACTAAAACAGAAACCAAAAACACCCCGGCCCCCTTCACCATTTCGGAAATTGCCTTTGGCAATCGCTCTAGAACGACACCATGTTGGTTCGTTCCGCATCGAGCGCCCAAAGATTGATCGGGTCGCCTGCTTTTCCGTTAGGGATAAAACGCGCGCTGCCGTCGCCCATCGCATAATTAGCTCCGCCGGCCTTTGGATTGTTCGGAACGTAGCCATGCTTCTTCTCGTCCAACTGGTTCCAATCATCCCACATCGCGTAATCCATCCAGAAATGTTGCGAGTCAAATTTCTTTTCGCCGAACATGATTGTATCCGAAGGATAAACGAGCGCGTTTTCCGGCAACGCCGTATTCGTCAGTGCACCACCGAAATAGTCGTTGAAACCGTTCATGATATAACTGCGTGGCGAGCCATCGGGCGTATTCGTCGGAAAGGCGCCCCCTAACGGCGACTTTATTTCGCTCGGACAAACGAGGATCTTCAGATCGTGATATCCAGGCCGCAACGTTGTCGGCCAGCGGTTCACAGGAACGCCGCGCGGCGGAAAACGACCGTCGTTCTCATCGGCATACAGCACCGCCGACAACCCGATTTGATGCATGTTGTTCACGCAAGAAATGCGGCGTCCCGATTCCTTCGCACGGCCCAGCGCGGGCAGAAGCATCCCGGCAAGGATCGCAATAATCGCGATCACTACCAGTAGTTCGATCAATGTAAACGCCTGCTTCGAGACTGTCGGTTTCATTGTAAAGCTATAGACGTCGGCACGCCCCAAGGCGTTACGGACCTCTTCAACAAACTTTGACGAGCCTCAGGAGGGGCCAAATTCAATTATTTAGCGAAATGGCAGGCGGCGAAGTGTCCGGGCGTGATTTCCCGGAGAGGTGGAATCTCGACTTTGCATCGGGACTCAGCGATCGGACAACGGGTGTGAAACGGACAACCACTCGGCGGAGAAATAGGCGACGGCACATCCCCGGAAAGGACAATCCGTTGATGCTTTGCGTCCGGATCAACGACCGGTACTGCCGAAATTAGCGCCTGGGTATAAGGATGTTTCGGTTGTTCCACCACGGCTTTCGCCGAACCGAGTTCCACCACTTTGCCCAAATACATCACCATCACCCGATGGCTGATGTGTTTCACGACAGCCAGGTCGTGCGCGATAAAAAGGTACGCCAACCCTCTCTGCTGTTGCAGGTCCTGCAGGAGGTTAACAATCTGCGCCTGGACAGAAACATCCAGCGCACTCACTGGTTCGTCACAAACAATCAGCTTCGGTTCCACGGACAACGCGCGTGCAATCCCAATGCGTTGACGTTGGCCACCGCTGAATTCATGCGGATACCGTTGTGCATATTGTTCGTTCAAGCCCACCGCTTTCAGCAATTCATCGATTCTTTGTCGACGCGCCGTCGCACTGTCCGTGAGTTCGTGAATATCGAGTGCTTCCCCGATTATTTCCTCCACCGTCATGCGTGGATTCAGCGAGCCAATCGGGTCTTGAAAAATCATCTGCAAGCCGCGGCGAGATGCCTTGAGGTTGCTACCATGGAGTCCCGCAATGTCTTTGCCTTCGAAGCAGATTTTGCCGGCGGTCGGCTCCACCAATTTTACGATGGCACGGCCGAGCGTCGTCTTGCCGCAACCACTTTCGCCGACAAGTCCAAGCGTCTCGCCCGCATCGATCGTAAAGCTCACATCATCCACCGCCTTCACGTGCGCTTTGATGCGGCTGAGCAGTCCGTG
>CBHWET010000404.1:0-4533 GCA_966112985.1 uncultured bacterium
TATTGCCGCCGAACGCATTGCCGAATCTCGTGCCAACAACCCTTCGTTGGATAGCCCAACTGGACATCGTGAGCAGTGTTGATCCTTCCGTTTCTCGAAGAGTTTATTTCCTTTTCCGATACCCCTATTCCGAGATGACGATGCAGGATTATCAAAATGAATTGAGCGGCAGCGGTAATTGAAGGGAATAGGTTGAAGTGGTTGGTGCTTCGCATCCCTTTTGCCGCGGCCGGCTTGGGAAACCCGGCGCGGCCTTTTATTCCGGTAGGGACGCATTGCCAAGGCGTCCGTGACTGAACGATAGGCGGATGAGCGGTGGAGTTCACGCTGCAACGTGTCGGATCGCAGAAGGCAGCGGCAGCGAACGGACATCGGATTAATGGGCGGCGCACAACGCCGCCCTACCGATAAAATAGGTAGGGCAAAGCTGCCGCTTTGCCGTGACTAACGACAGACAGAACAGACGCTCTTTCGACGAAGGAACGTTTACAGTTCAATCAGACGCTCATCTGCACGGAGAAATAATGGGACACCTCGGCGAGGCGTCCCTACTAAAACCGCTCGGAACCGGGGGCGGCCTTTTTCATTCCAAAATTTTCCACGACCAACCATACTCTGGGGAAAGGAACTCGCCTATGAAACACATCTTTAGTTCAGCCGATAGCGGGCAAGTCGCATTCATCCGCAGTGTGCTTGATGCCTCAAATATCGAATGCGAAGTTCGCAACCAGGCGGTTTCTCAAGTGATGGCGGCAACGACCGCTTTTGCAGAAGAAATCTGGGTGCGGGATGAAGATTACGCCGAAGCGAGTGAGATTGTCGCCGCGAGTCGCGCGACATAGTCGTCCACTCCTTCACCAGACCTTTGCAATCCCCTCTCTTCGCGAACATTTTTCGTGAGGAGAGGGTTCAGGGAGAGGAGTTTTTGATCTCTGCAAATCGCACAGACACAATCCAGCGCGCGTTTCTAAATAGCCCCTCTCTCCTAACTCTCTCCCCGCGCTGGCGCTAGCGGGGCGAGAGGGTTCGCGTTACTGAGGTTCGGTCGTGTCATTACTTGTTCTCAATTGATTGAGATTAATGCACGACGGTGTGACCGCGCGCATTTTTAGTTATGTGGCGGTTTTTGATACCGCCAGAGATCATGCTATAATCCCCTGATGCACCATTCCGGCGCAAACCGTTTCAGTCATACACACAATTACGCCGCTGATTCCTCAAAGGCCGAAAAGAAGACGCGCATCGTTATCGCGATTACAGCGGCAATGATGGTTGTCGAGATCGCGGCCGGCGCGGTCTTTAATTCAATGGCGTTGCTCGCCGACGGCTGGCATATGAGCACCCACGTCGCGGCCTTCCTGATAACAGCGCTGGCTTATTACTTCAGTCGACGCCACGCGACGGACCCGCACTACAGTTTCGGAACAGGAAAAATGGGTGTGCTGGGTGGATTTTCCAGCGCGATGATTCTCGCGATTATCGCGCTGTTCATGGCCGGTGAATCGATTCATCGATTGTTCTTTCCTGTCGCGATTCAATTCAACCAGGCGATTGCGGTGGCGGTCATTGGTCTCGCGGTCAATCTCGTGTGCGCGTTGCTATTCAAGGACGCTCATCACCATCATCATCACGGCCACGATCATGACCATCATCATCACGGCCACGATCATGACCATCATCACCACGACCACGGCGACGCGCATGATCATCATCATCACGAGGATTTAAACCTGCGTGCGGCTTACATTCATGTGCTCGCGGATGCGTTGACGTCCGTGACTGCAATCATTGCTCTGCTCGCCGGAAAATATTTTGGCTGGGCGTGGATGGACGCGATGATGGGCATTGTTGGCAGTATGGTGGTCGGTTTTTGGGCGAAAGGATTGATTCGCGATACCAGCGGTATTCTGCTGGACCGAACACCGGCGTCCTCCGATCTGCCGGTGGAGATTCGCAAGGCGGTTGAACAGGATGGCGATTCTGTCGTGACAGATTTGCACGTATGGCAGGTGAGCGTTGGCAAGTTCGCCGCCATCGTCGGAATTGCCGCGCATGAACCGAAGAGTGTGGAGGATTACCGCGCGTTATTCCGCGAACACGAGGAATTGGTTCACGTTACCGTGGAGGTCCAGAGATGTTGCGAGCACGAAACGGCCGTTTCGAAATAACGCGGATCTTTTAAATCGCGATTACGGATGAAAGCTCGCGCCAGATTTCTTCGTCGGCGGCATTGCGGATGATCGGTTTAAAACCAAAGCGCGAATACAAACGGATCGCGGGGATACGGGCACTCGACGTGATCAGGTAAGCATTCGTGTGTTTCAGTTCGCGCAAGCGCTGGCAGACGATGGACATGAGCGCTTTCCCCAATCCCCTGCCCTGTTCTTCCGGCAACACAGCCATCCAGTGGACACGACCGAATTTTCGTCCGTCGAAATTGTCGTCGAACCACGCGGCACCGGTAGCGACCGGTTTTCCTGCGGGATCGAGGAGAAAACAAACCCGCTGTGCCAGCCATGTGGCGTTGCGGCCGAAAACGCGGACGAATGTTTCCGGGGTGATCGGATGAAATTTCTCGGCGCGACTTTGGATGTCCGTCCATGCCTGTTCATCGCCGGCCTGAAACCATCGAACGGCGTAACCTGGCGGCACCGGGAATTCCGGCAGGCTTTCCAGGTCGTGCCGGACCATTTTGACGGTAAAGTTTTTCACGCGAACACCGATCCATTGTCAGCATTCGAAAAGAGGACACAAACATTCTTTTGAACGTTGGAAAACAATACGTCATCGTTCACGGACGAACTCACGTTGAAATCGATCTCCAGTAATACACAACGAAGACGGACGCCTTACATCATTGCAACGGTGTGCACAATCCTCCTTGGCCTGTGCTCCCGAAAATTCGCAATGTTTCCAGCGGCACTCGGCAAATATCCGGGCGATGCGTTCTGGGCAACGATGGTGTTCTTCGGACTCGCAGCCTTGTTTCCGAAGACCCGCACCATTCAAACAGCGGTGTATGCTTTGACGTTCTCTTTCCTGATTGAGACGTCCCAGCTCTATCAGGCGCCATGGATCAACTCCATCCGTGCGACGACAATCGGGCATCTTGTCCTGGGCAGTGGTTTTGATCCGATGGATTTCGTTGCCTACACGATAGGTGTGTTGGTGGGCGCGTTCATCGATCGGCTTTTGCGTCGTTGATCGGCGAAAAGACGCTATTCCGTGGAAAACGAAGTTCGTCCCCAACGTCAGTTTCAGCCAAATTTTTCGGAAAAACTTCTTGTCCGGCCCATGCGCCGCCGGTAACTTTTCCGCCCTATGAAAGTCGATTTTTACGGACACGTACGCCAGTACAACAATCTCAAGAAAGAGATTGATGCCAATATCAAGGAAGTCATCGAAAGCGGTCAATACGTCCTCGGGCCCATGCTCAAGCGTTTTGAAGGCGAATTCGCGGCTTATTCCAAAACCAAATATGCGATCGGCCTCGGTAACGGCACGGACGCGATCTGGCTCGCCCTGATGGCGCTCGGTATCGGACCTGGCGACGAATGCATCACGAATGCGAACACTTTCTTCGCTACCGCTGAAGCTGTCTGGATCGCTGGCGCGACCGCAGTTTTGATCGATTGCGATCCGAAGACCAAGTGCATCGATCCCGCAAAAATCGAAGCAGCGATCACTCCTAAGACCAAGGCGATCATCCCTGTTCACCTCTACGGTCAATGCGCTGACATGAAGGCGATCCGCGCGATTGCCGACAAGCATAAGCTTTTCGTCATCGAAGACAACGCCCAGGCCATTGGCGCTGCCGGCAACGGTTTCCGCATCGGCGAATTGAGCGATGCGACCGCGACCAGCTTCATCATCCAGAAGAACCTCGGTACGTTCGGTGACGGCGGTGCGCTCGTCACGAACAACGCTGACATCGACACGAAGGTCCGCAAGCTCCGCAACCACGGCTCCAATGCCCGTAACGTGCACAGCTTCGGTTTCAACAGCCGTCTCGACGACATTCACGCTGGTGTGTTGAGCGCGAAGCTCAAAGCCATTGACGCTGGTAACGACAGCCGCCGCCGTTTGGCCGCTCGTTACACCGGTTGCCTCAAGGCGTGCAAACACCTCACTCTCCCTTACGAAACGCCAGGCTATCGCCACGTGTATCATTTGTATGTCATCGAAACCAAGGACGCTTCCAAGCGCGACGGTTTCCTCAAGTGGCTCAATGACAATGGTGTTGACGCGAAGACGCACTACTCCATTCCGATTCACAAGCAGGCTGGTTATCCGTGGGGCAAACAATCCCGCGAAGTCGGTCCGCTCACGAATGCCGAATACAATGCGGCCGCTTGTATCTCTCTCCCGATGTTCCCGGAACTCCGCGACGACGAAGTCGATTACGTCAGCGCGAAGGTCCTCGAATGGGACAAGCTGCAAGGCTAAGATTTACTAAACTCCGGAGTGCTTCCACCAGCGCTCCGACAGTTTAATCACCCACGAATCCGGCGAAACCTACTCGCCGGATTTTTT
>CBHWET010000405.1:0-4520 GCA_966112985.1 uncultured bacterium
AGGAAATGAAATCACTCTCGCGCGCAAAGCTATCGACAGGTGATAGAACGTCAACGTGATGGTCTTGTTCTACGTAACGCAGCGGAAACCGCTTGTTCTGAGGTGTGTATCTTGATTACTCTGATGTATTCGCGGCCAAACAACCTACAACCATGAAGATCGCCCCTGCCCTCCTCGGTTTTCTTTGTCTGTTCACCAGCTTACATGCGCAGACCACAGCGTTTACGTATCAAGGCAAACTTAATAACAATGGCGGCCCGGCGACGGGCAATTATGACTTACGATTGACGGTCTATGACGCGATGACGAATGGAAACGCGGTCTCCAGTGCCCAGACGAATTCGAGCGTAGCAGCGAGCAATGGGTTGTTTACGGTGCAGCTCGACTTTGGTGGCAATGTTTTCAACGGCGGTGCGCGCTGGCTCGATATCGGAGTGCGGACCAATGGTGACGTGAATCCTTACGTTTCACTCGCTCCGCGTCAGCCCGTCACGTCATCGCCGTATGCCATTCAGGCAGTCAATGCCAACGTCGCGGTATTCGCAAGTAATGCGTCGTCCGTAGCCGCAACAAACATCAGCGGATCGTTGACCGTCGCACAATTACCAACCGCCGTGATTACGAATAATGCGACGAACGTCAGTCTTACCGGCACGTTCACCGGAGCGGGAACTTTCAAGTGGCAGACTGTTTTGGGAACAACGCAACAGGCAGAAAATAATACCGGTTACTTCGCAACGAATAGTTCCCTCGTGACGATTACGTTGCCGGTGACTTCGAATGTCGGGGATGTGCTGCGGGTTTCTGGTTCGGGCCTTGGCGGATGGAAAATCGCGCAGAACAGCGGCCAGACGATTCTCGCGGGAAATCTTCCAAGCGCTGCTGCCGGTGCTTTCTGGACAGCACGCGACATCAACCGAACATGGTATTCCATCGCCTCATCGACCGACGGAACCAGGCTCGTGGCGGTGGTTCTTGGCGGTTTGATTTACACGTCGACGGATTCCGGCGCAACCTGGACCGGACACGAAACAAATCGCAACTGGAAATCGGTCGCCTCTTCAGCTGATGGAAACTTGTCGCTGGCGGCAATAGCCTGATTTATACGTCGACGGATTCAGGGGCAACATGGACGCTCCGGGATAGTACCGTACGAACCTGGGGTTCTCTCGCCTCATCCTCAGACGGGACAAGACTGGTAGCAGCTCCTGCCAACGGCCAGCTGTATGTTTCAAGCGATTCTGGTGTTACCTGGACAAACCGCGAAAGCAGTCGAGCGTGGTATGGAGTCGCTTCATCTTCGGATGGCAGCAAGCTGGTTGCTGCCTGCACCGGCCAGCTTTACACCTCAACGGATTATGGCGTGACCTGGACAGCACGAGAGAGCAGCCGGTCCTGGTCGTCGGTTGCTTCGTCCGCCGATGGCACGAAGCTCGTGGCCGCCACTTTCAATAATCAGATTTATACTTCGACTGATTCTGGTGTGACGTGGACGCCGCGCGACAACGTTCGGCAATGGATTGCCCTCGCTTCTTCGGCGGACGGAAACAAACTGGCCGCAGCAGTTTATGGCGGACAAATCTATACCTCCGCTGATTCTGGAATTACCTGGACGCCGCGTGACAACAGCCGAAACTGGCTGGGTATGACTTCATCGGGCGACGGAAACAAACTGGCTGCAATCGTCGCTGGTGGCCAGATTTACACTTCCCAAGCGACCACCTTCCCTGGGACAGGCTATCTTCTTGGCCAACAATACAGCGCCATTGAATTGCAATACATCGGTGATGGCCAGTGGATGCCGGTGAGTTACGCCGGAACGTTTGCGGTATATTGATGTGTTTTTCGCAGCAGGCGTGACACGTCAGGAGGTCAGCGTTGTCCAATCAGTAGGGACATGCGAAAAATCTACCTAATTCCAATCGTCGCGGCAGGGATCACGCTGCTTTTGGTGGCCGCATTTTCCTCCAGTCCGCGCGTGACGCCACCCGCGGTAACAAACACCGTCGCAGAGCCAAAGCCGAAGTTGAAGCCGAAAACCTTTGTGCATCGCGAACGTAAGCGAATCGACGCCGCGCAGGCCGGTTCAACTTCAGAATCAATCGACGAAGCGCCAGAAAAAATATCGGATGAACAGCTGACAGCGTTTTTGAATAAATACAATCGGAACGCGCAAAGCCTGTTAACGGCGTTCGAACACTCGCGTGATTTGGCTCTCTTGAAGGAAGCGGCAGAAAAATTCCCCGATGATCCACGCGTGCAAATGGCCGTACTGACCCAGGACACACTTGATCATGCGTTGACTCCGGAAGAACGAAAATCGTGGCTGGATCGGCTGAAGGAGAGTTCGCCGAACAACGGATTGGCGGATGCGCTTGGTGCGCTCGATGATTTCAGCAATCGACGAACCGAAGCGGCTCTCGCCGAGGTGCGTGATTCAAATGCGAAAACGACGATGAATTCGTTCACGTCGGAGAAAATCCAAGGCCTCGAAGAATTGTTTCTCAATGCCGGTTTATCCCCTCTTGAGGCACGTGAACGGGCGATGGGGGAAGTGCTTCTTCCGCTGGAATCGAAGATGAAAGAAGTAGGCAACTACCTGGCCGACCTCCAAAAAGCGTACATCGAAAATGGCGACCACGCTTCCGCCGCCCAGGTGGCAGCGCTCGCCATGACGTTTGGCGCGCGATGGGCAAATGGCGATGCGCGTTCACCGCTGATCACAACGCTCGTCGGAATGGCGATGCAAAACCGCGTGCTGCAGAATCTGGATCCGAATACTTATTATGACTTTCTTGGGAAAACCGCAGCGGAGGCAATTGCCGATCTGAATCAACAGCGCGATCAGGTCAAAATCATCAGCCGTGAGGTCGCGCAATATTATCCGACGTTGAACGATCGTGACAAAATGATGTTCCTGGAACGGCGCAAAATGTATGGCGAGCGTAACGCTTGGTCGTGGCTGCGGCAGTTCGGCACAGCGACACAATGACGAATGTCAGCAGCTCACTTGTGCGCGATGGAAAGCTTCAGCAGCTTTGCTTCACCGGCGCCGAGCGTGAAACGAATTTCGTTGTTTCTCAATTTGAGCGAAGAAAGCCTTCCCTTTTTCGAGCTGAGTTCGTGAACAGACTTCATGCGTTGCGCAAAGTGCAACGTGCCATTGGCGACGTGCGCGAAATCGCGATTCATCACCATCAGCCATTCCGAACCGTCATCATGTTCGAATGTGCCGACGATAAAATCGCGCTTTCCAGTGACAGTTGCAAGAGCATCGGCGGGCAACGCAGTCGTTCCGGATGGAAGCGTTCCAGTGTGATACACACCCGTCGATTTTAATTTCATCAACGTCGACGACCAGTTTTTGACCGCAGTGTTCACGCGCTTCGCCTGTTCGAAATGGGCTGTGCGCCTGCCGTCCGGTCCGATGATCGCAATGCTCTTCGCGAATACCGGGTCCGCAGGAGGACGCCAGTAAGTAAAATATAAAAGAGCTTTCGCGCCATAGATCAATCCGGTGTTGACCTGCCAACGGATTTCGTCTTCCGATGGATCACGATAGCTACCGTGTCCGGTGAGTTGGAAAATGAATGCGATAGGAACGTTGTGCTTCAGTCCCTGCCGCCGAATGATTTCCAGGTTTTCAAAATAGTTCGGGCGCAGCGTGCCATTGTCGAGGAGCGCGTAATGGTCGAAAGACAACAGGCGTGGCTTAACGGTAGCGGTGAAGTGGTCAACGTATTGTTCGTACGTCATTCCGCCAAGGGCAAAGCCCGGAACGTAGTTTGGGTAGAGGTTAATGAATGGCAGATGCTTTGGATCAGCAGCAAGCAGCGCCTGATTAATCGCCGCGAGTCGAGGCGTTGCGGTGTAATCTGGTTCGTCGACGATAAAATACCCACCGACTGCGGGGTGTTTTCCGAACTCAGAGACGACTGCGTCAATGTTCGTTTTGAAGGCGGGATCGCTTGGGTTGGCGGAAGCGACGCGTGAATCGTACAGGATGTATTTCAGTTGCGCCTTTTTGCAGGCGTCGAGAATAGCGTGGGTGCCTTTGCTTGTAACGCCAGTACACGGGAGCATCGCATAATTAAATCCGCACTCAGCGACTTCGGCATAAGCTTTGTTGAGGTTCGTGACTGTCTCAGGCGGCCCGCACCAGTAGCTCAGGATGAATTCGCTGGCGTGGGTGACGGTTGTTAGAGACATAACCACTGCAAGAAGCAGTGAGAGACAATTTCGGCGAGCGGAGTTATTCAATCAGCGCGTGATAGTGTTTGGATTGGAATGAATCGTCAACCGCTCTGCACAGGTCCGTCGTGTATGTGCTGAACCGGCGGATGCAGCCAAAACAAAAGCCGCCGGCAAGTAACCGGCGGCTCGCGAATTTCAAAAAAGAATTCTTTCTACTCTTTCTCGATGGCAACGACCTCGCCCGTGTTGGCGTCGATGTTTACTTCGGTAATTTCTTTAGTGCCTTCGGTCGTGATCTCAAACGACCAGATCAGTCTGCCTTTTTC
>CBHWET010000406.1:0-4519 GCA_966112985.1 uncultured bacterium
GCAATCTGCTTCAGCAATCGGCGCATGATCTTTCCTGAGCGAGTCTTCGGCAGCGCTTCCGCGAAACGAATATCATCCGGCTTCGCAACCGGCCCAATTTCTTTGCCGACGTGATTACGCAATTCGCTCTTCAATTCCTCACTGGCTTTGACGCCGGTCTTCAAAGTAACGAAAACAACCAACGCCTGACCTTTCAGTTCGTCGGGACGTCCAACAACAGCCGCTTCTGCGACTTTCGGATTGCTGACCAGCGCGCTTTCAACTTCAGCGGTACCGATACGATGACCGGCAACGTTCAAAACGTCGTCGATACGACCGACGATCCAGAAATATCCGTCTTTGTCCTGGCGACAGCCGTCACCAGTGAAGTAACTGCCTTTGACTTCGGACCAATAAGTTTCCACGAAACGCTTCTGATCACCCCAGACGCCGCGCAACATGCTCGGCCATGGTTTGCGAACGACGAGTTTGCCGCCGGAATTTTTTGGAACAGCATTTCCTTTGTCGTCCACAACTTCGGGAAGAATTCCGAAGAACGGCAATGTCGCGGAACCGGGTTTCGTTGGTGTAGCACCCGGGAGTGGCGAAATCATGATGCCGCCGGTTTCAGTCTGCCACCAGGTATCGACGATCGGACAGCGCTTGCCGCCGATCTTTTCGTGATACCACATCCATGCTTCGGGATTGATGGGTTCACCAACGGAACCGAGCAAACGGAGGGATTTTAAATTGTGCTTCTTCGGCCATTCGTCGCCCCATTTCATGAACGCGCGAATCGCCGTTGGCGCCGTGTAAAGAATCGTGACGCCATACTTCTCGATGATGCGCCAGAAACGATCTGGTTCAGGCCAGTTCGGAGCACCTTCGTACATCAAACTCGTGGCGCCGTTCGCGAGAAGGCCATACACGACGTAGCTGTGGCCGGTCACCCAGCCAATATCCGCCGTGCACCAGTAAACATCATCATCGCGGAGATCGAAGATGTACTTGCTCGTCATCTTCGCGCCGAGCAGATAACCGCCCGTCGTGTGATAGATGCCCTTTGGTTTGCCGGTTGAACCGCTGGTATAAAGAATGAACAGGCCCGCTTCGCTGTCCATCTTCTGAGCCGGACAATTGGAGTCAACGTATTCCAATTCACGATGCCACCAGACGTCGCGGCCTTCCTGGATATGAACTTCGTTGTTCGAACGACGGAGCACGATGACTTTCTCGATAGTCTTCGCGAGTAAATTGCCTTGCGCGTCTTTGATCGTAAGAGCGTCATCGACGTTCTTCTTCAGCGGAACAACGGCCCCGCGTCGGAAACCTCCGTCGGAAGTAATTACCATCTTTGCCTGGCAATCCTGAACACGGTCCGCGACCGATTGTGCGCTGAATCCACCGAACACGACGGAATGAATGGCGCCGATACGTGCACAAGCGAGCATCGCGATCGCTGCTTCCGGAACCATCGGCAAATAAATAATGACACGATCGCCTTTATTGATGCCATTGCGTTTGAGAACGTTCGCAAAACGACAGACTTCGCGATGCAACTGGCGGTAGGTCAAAACGCGTTCTTCGCCAGGGCGTCCGTCGGTCGCCGGTTCACCTTCCCAGATGATTGCGGCTTTGTTCGCTGTCGGAGTGTTGAGCCATTTATCGAGGCAGTTGTAGCTAACGTTGAGTTGACCGCCGACGAACCACTTGGCGTTCGGAGCTTTCCACTGCAAAACTTTCTTGAACGGTTTGAACCAAACCAATTCCTCCTTTGCCATCCTGCCCCAGAACTTGTCCGGCGACTTGATGGATTCGTCATACATCTTGCGATACTGCGCCATCGATTTGATGTGCGCGCGTTGGGAAAATTCTTTCGCTGGCGGAAAAGAGCGGCCTTCGTGCTGAAGAGACGTAATGTTGTTAATCGGCGGAACAACTTTCATTTTATCCATAAATTTTGTGAATCGGTCGGGTCAGTCTAGGAAATGCGCGTGCGAAGCGTCAATGTTTGAGTGCTGTCAAATGGTTATCAACAGCCGGGTTGCAGCCGATTACGGCTACACGACGAGAAAATGCAGAGGAGATCGCGGCTTACGGATTGTTCAGCCGGTAGAAGTTGTTGCCGGGAGTAGAAGGCACTGTCACGGAGATTGTCCCCGAATTCGTGACCTGACTCTGGCCAACGGTAACCCAGCCGTTCGTATTGCTGAGATTGCTGTTCACCTCAAGGCGGAATCCGGTGGATGTCGACGGCCAGGAGAGAACGTAATTGTTTCCAGCCACGGCAAGACTCAACAGCGGCGAACCCGGCGTTTGAACCACGCTTGCGATTGCCCAAAATCCGCCTTCGAGGGTAAAATTCCCACCGCTCATCTTGCCGGCATCAGCCTGACCAATGGTTCCGCTTAAGCTGAAGTTGCCGCCGCTGCTGGTGCCGCCACCGCCGGAAATCTTCGACCAATCAATGGAGTAATTCTGTGCATTGGCGGAAACAGAGATAAGAACAGCGATCGCAATGAAGAATTTTTTCATGGTCAGGTAAACCTTACTGCAGGCGACTCTATCAGTTCCGCAGGATCACTCAATCGTTTTTCTTCCCAACGGGGCAGCGTCGCTCCTAGACGTGGTACGGGTTTTCTTCACATGAACCCAGAGAAATTCAAGGCGAGCCAACCACCTCCGTTACTCGCATCAGAAGCGTATTTGGTCCCATTGTTCGAATCCCCGCCAATTTGTCATTGTTTTCGCCAATATGAAAACTGCTCAGTTCGTTACTAACGCGGCGGCAATCATCGCTCTGGTGTTCAGTGGGGCTTTCCGTGTGGATGCCGCGCCGCATGGGCCAAAGAATAAACAGCCCAAGGCCCATAAGGCACCGCCGCAACGGGTTCAAATCAATCACAAGGGACGCGTAATTACCGTAAGTGAACGCGCTGTACAGGCGCATTTGAATCACGGCGATTCCCTCGTTGAAGATCGCGGACCAACACCCGAACCTCAGCCGGAACCACAACCCGAGCCACAACCGGAACCCGGCACAGGAGAAGGCACCCCATAGAGGTGCTGATTTAAGCGACGCACAACACCGCTATTTCTTCGTAGATACAAAAGGAGTGCTTGAGTAGCAAACCGTCGTTGCCTCACACGATGGAGTCTGCTAAAGCACTCCTTCATGAATTCCCCGGCCGATCAGAAAACAGATATTCATAGCGAATCCTTTTTGCACACGTTGATGCGTCGTCAGCTGAAACTGTCGATCAGTTGTGCAGCGATGTTTGTGATTGCCCTGTTCGGTCTCCCGCTCGCCAACTACTTCTTTCCCGAGCTGATGGCCACGCGAATTTTCGGTTTCACACTCACCTGGTTTATCCTTGGTATCGCTTTCTTCCCATTCGTCTGGCTGATTTCGTTTGCGTTCATTAAGAAATCGATTGCACTGGAAAACGCGGAGGTTCTGGAAATCGAAAAGGAGACAAGGCGAGAAGGAGAAAAGGAGATTTCGCGATCGTGAGCGCGAAAAAAATTACCCATCATTGGCAGCTGGACGTTTATAAAATGTCGATGGAAGTCGCGATGCAGATCTTCGAAGTGACAAAATCCTTTCCTAAAGACGAAATGTACTCCCTTACAGATCAAGTTCGCCGATCCTCACGTTCAGTTTCTGGTCATATCTCAGAAGGCTGGCGGAGGCGACGTTACGAGGCCGCGTTCTGTGATAAACTGAACGGCGCCGAAGCGGAAGCTGCTGAGAGCCAAGCATGGATCGAATACTCCGTACGCTTTGGCTATTTAACTTCAAAACAAGGACGCGAATTACACCGTATCTACGATGATATCATCGGAAAACTCGTCCGGATGCAGAACAATCCTGAAGTGTGGCTTTTGCCCCGGAAATAGCACTCCTTTTCTCCATATCACCCTTTCTCCTTTTCAAAATGCACATCGATCCCTGGATCCTCTCCTTCTCCCTGATAACCGTGATCGTCACGATTTTCATGGGCTTCTGGTCCGCGCGCAAAGCGAAGACCGCCTCTGATTTCTTCGTCGCGGGACGAAGTGTGAGCGTTGGATGGAACGCGAGCGCCATCTCGGGTGAATATCTCAGCGCCGCCAGCTTCATGGGCGTCGCCGGAATGGTGATGTCGAGCGGTTACGATGCGCTCTGGTACCCGGTCTGTTACGCGTGCGGTTACCTTTTTCTTTTGCTTTTTATTGCAGGACCGTTGCGACGCTTCGGCGCTTATACCATCCCAGACTTCGCTGAGGGACGATTCGATTCCCCGCTCTTTCGCAAGATCGCCGTCGTCTTTGTTTTGTTCATCGGTTTTTTCTACACGATGCCGCAGATGAAAGGCGCCGGAACAACATTGAGCTACATCTTTCAAGGACTCGATTTTCGTGGAACAGCTTTTGAATTTCTCGCACCGCACGACGCGACCGGCGCGGCTCTCGCGGGTTTAAATTATGCGATCGGCGTGATCATCGTCGGGGCTGTAATTACGTTGAACGTCGCACTCGGCGGCATGAAAGGCATCAC
>CBHWET010000407.1:0-4506 GCA_966112985.1 uncultured bacterium
TTCCAGCTTTCCAAACTGGACGTCCATCGTTGCAGAACGCCGTGATCGAGCTTGTGTTCCTGGGCGAATTGTTCGGGCTTGGATTTATCGGCGAGTCTCTGGAACTCGGCCCACGCCATTAAGTAAGCGGGAACCTGTCGGCGCAGGTCTTCGAGTTTTTCATCTTCTTTTTTCGTCCGGAAGTTCGTCAGGTTGTCTTCCCGTTTTTTCTTTTCGGCAAGATACTCCGGGTGTTGCGGTGGCGTGATCCCGAGCAATGGCTTTTCGTGTGGTTCCTTGCTGCTCGCGAAGACACCGTAAAGGGAATAGTAATCCTTCGTGGGAATTGGATCGAATTTATGATCGTGACAGCGGGCGCACGCGACAGTCAGGCCAATCAAGCCGCGCGTTACCACATCAATACGGTCATCGATGATGTCGTGGCGATTGTTCAGGAACCGGCGGCCGAGCGTAAGAAAACCCATCGCAGCGAGCGCCTGTTTATTTTCGCCAGAGGTAACTTGGTCGGCTGCGATCTGGTCGATCAGAAATTGATCATAGGGCAAATCTTCGTTCAGCGAGCGAATGACCCAATCGCGGTATGTATATGAAAAGGGAAAGCGGCGTTCTTCGTTGCCAGCGAGATATCCTTTCGTGTCGGCATAGCGCGCGACGTCGAGCCAGTGGCGTCCCCAACGTTCGCCGTAGCGAGGCGAGGCAAGTAAACGATCGACGACTTTCGCAAATGCATTGGTCGAATCGTCTTTAAGAAAGCTGTCGACTTCTTCAGCCGTGGGAGGAAGGCCCGTCAGGTCAAACGTTGCGCGGCGAATTAGCGTGCGTTTGTCAGCCGGTGCGGATGGTTTTAAGTGATTCGCCTCCAGCTTCGCCAGGACGAAAGCATCGATTGGACTCTTAACCCACGGTTTATTTTTGGTGGCAGGTATTGCCGGCGAGCGAATGGGCTGAAACGCCCAGTGATTCTTCGCTTTGGTCCAAATGTCGTCCGATTTAACCGTTGCTGTCCCGGTTCTGGGATCGGGTGCGCCCATTTTTACCCAGGCTTCGAGACTGGCGATTTGTTCGGCGGAAAGCTTTTTACCCTTCGGCGGCATCTGGAGATTCTCGTCGGTGTAACGAACAGCTTTGATCAGCAGGCTCTTTTCCGGATCGCCTGGAACAATCGCTGGTCCGCTGTCGCCTCCCTTGAGCAAGCCTTCTTTCGTGTCGAGCGTCAGGCCGCCCTTGATCTTCTCACTTTGAGCGCTGTGACACTTGTAACAATTGTCTGCGAGAAGAGGCCGGATCTTCTGTTCAAAAAACTCGATGCCTGAGGCGTCAGGACCACTGGCGCGCGCCGGGCAAAAAGCGGCGAGAATAATGCCGATGAAAAGCAGCGACACTTTTTGAGCGGAAGAGTTTTTCACGTGCTGATTTTCTGACGAACAGTTTAGGCATCCATTCACCGAAACTGCAACCGCGGGCGACGGGTTTTTGATTTTCATTGATGCAAATGCCTCGCCCGACTATTGCTACTTTCAAAATTCAGATTTAGTTTTTCAAATATGCCGAAAGTGACCGTGTTGCCATCGAAAGTATCTGCGGAAGTCGAGCCAGGGGAAACGCTTCTGGAAGCGGGAGAGAAAGCCGGCGTCGAAATGGAAGCCGGATGTTTCAACTGCTCGTGCGGGACGTGCACGGTTGAAATCGTCAGCGGAATGGAAAACCTCGATGAGGCGACGCCTGAGGAGTTGGACGTCCTCGATGCCTGGAACAAAGATCCTGAAAAATTTCGCCTCGCGTGCACCGCGAAAATCCAGCGTGGTGAAGTCGTAATCAAGGGCGGGCACTGATCAAAGTATCGTAGTTGTCTGGCAACAATGGCGTTCGCTGAAGAAACATTTGCACCAAGGATCGTAAAACCTCAGAATCCGCTGCATGGCTGAGATCGCCGCCACAGAAACGACTAAAGCTGCTTCGACTTCGGAACAGTATCTGAAGGCTTTTCGTTTCATGCTCCTCTCTCGTCTGATCGATGAAAAAATGGCCAGCCTTTATCGCGCCGGCAAAATCTTTGGTGGCGTTTATATCGGACGTGGACAGGAAGCGATCAGTGTTGCTTTGGGCATTTCTCTCCAAAAAGGCGATGTGTATGCCCCATTAATCCGCGACGGGGCTGGGCGGTTGGCCTTTGGTGAACCGTTGCTCGATGGCATTCGGACTTACATGGGCTCCTCCCTCGGTCCAATGCGTGGCCGTGATGGGAATGTCCATCGCGGGCGTCCGCGTGAAGGTCTTCTGCCGATGATCAGTCATCTCGGTGCTATGATTTCTGTCGTCAACGGCGTATTGATGGCGAAGCGATTCAAAAACATTGAAGGCGTCGTCGGAGGAACAACGATTGGTGACGGTGCAACATCTACTGGTGCGTTCCACGAAGCGATCAATCAAGCGGCGGTTGAAAAATTACCGTTGGTCCTTGTTGTCGTGAATAATCGGTATGCGTATTCGACGCCCAATTCACGGCAGTTCGCCTGCGAAGATTTGGTGGATCGTGCGATAGGTTACGGCGTTCAAGGGCATAATGTTGACGGGACGAATTTGTCTGACTGTTTGAGAACATTGCAGACTGCAGTTGGAAACGCTCGGTCGGGAAAAGGCCCTCAATTGGTTGTCGCCGACCTGTTGCGGTTGTGCGGACACGGCGAACACGACGATGCCCATTACATCGATCCAAGTCTGAAAAAATCTGCGATTGGTTGTGACTGCTTAAAGGTAGCCGAAGATCACATTATCAAACAGAAGTGGGCCGATGCGTCAGAGCTCCAGAGTTGGCGAGCCGAGGTAACGCGAACAATCGAAGAAGCGGTGGCTACCGTGCAGCGCGAACCCGCACCGGATGGATACCGCGAAAATTGGCAGGCTATTTCTTCCAAGCATCTCACCGAAGTGTTTCCTGAGATTTAATGAGTATTACCTACCTTGAAGCAATTCGCGAGGCGCAGGCCAAGGCGTTGGCGGACGATCCACGAGTTTATATATATGGGCAGGACGTCGGAAATTTCGGTGGCGCATTCAAGGCAACAAAGAATCTTGCGAAGGAATTTCCCGGTCGGGTGATGGATGCGCCGATCAGCGAGGACGCGATTGTTGGTTCTGCGATTGGCGCTGCACTCGAAGGAATGCGGCCGATCATCGAAATGCAGTTCGCTGATTTCTCGACGGTAGGCATCAATCAGATTGTTAATCATGCGGCGAGCACGTTTTGGCGAATGAACGTGCCGTGTCCGATTACGATTCGTCTGCCGGCTGGCGGAACGCCGGGAAGCGGTCCCTTCCACAGCCAGAGCATGGAGGCGATTTACGCGCACTACCCGGGATTAATCGTGATGACGCCGGCAACAGTAGAAGACGCATATAGCATGTTGCTCGAAGCGGTTGCGATCGATGACCCGGTGATTTTCTGCGAGCACAAATTTCTCTATTACCATCTGAAAGCAGATAAACTGCCGACGGAAGCAATGCCGGTCGGTAAGGCTCGGATTGCACGTGCGGGACGCGACCTTACGATTGTGGCGTATAGCGCCATGGTGCACGAAGCGCTGGTTGTTGCTGAAGAACTCGCGACAGAAGGGACGGAAATTGAAGTTGTCGACCTGCGTTCGATTAAACCGCTGGACACGGACACAGTGATGGCGTCGGTTGCGAGAACAGGACGATTGCTGTGTGTCGGCGAAGCGTGGCCATGGGGCGGTGTGACGGCTGAAGTCATTGCGCGTGTTGCTACTGAAGGTTTCGGGTTACTTGATGCGCCACCACAACGTTTAAACGCCAAAGACACACCGATTCCTTATCACCCGAACTTGTGGAGTGTGCATCGTCCGACTGCACGCAGTATCGCGAACGCTGCAAGAAATCTTCTTCGATTATAACTATGCCTCAAATTCCGATCATCATGCCGCAGTTGGGTGAATCGATCGCCGAAGCGACGATCGTTCATTTTTTGGTGAAACCCGGAGATAAAGTTTCGGCAGATCAGGACATCATCGAGGTTGAGACAAACAAGGCGACGATGAATGTGTCGTCGCCAGCTTCGGGCAAGGTGGAGAAGATTTCCGCGAAACTGAACGAAAGTTATCCGGTTGGTGCGATTCTTGGTCAGCTGGAAGTGAGCAGTGAAGAAGCTGAGCGACTTGGGCTTGGAAACACAAACGGGAATGGATCTGCACAAGCACAACAAGAAGAAGAGCAGGGTGTTACAGCGAACGGAAAGCCTGCCGCCGAAGTGAAGCGACAGGTGGTTGAACCAACCGTTCGTGGACTTCCCGTTCCCGCCAACATTCAGGGTGCCAGTTATATATCGCCGCGCATGAAGGCGCGCATGCACGAACTGGGGCTGAATGCAGCAGATCTTGCTGGCCTCGCCGGAAGCGGTGCTGGTGGCCGAGTCACGGTCGAAGACTTTGAAAAGTTTGTTGCGAATCTTGAAAAGAATAAACTGACGGCAGCTTCCTCAATGCGCATCGC
>CBHWET010000408.1:0-4493 GCA_966112985.1 uncultured bacterium
GGTTGAAGAGTTTCAAGATCGGATTTCGAACACCACCGAATGTCGTGGTGCTCTTCCACGGCGCATTGCGCTTCAGCAGAAGACTTCGGCCGCGCCCAATAAATCATACCGATGTGTTCGTGCGTGTCCGTGATTTTATGGATGTCCAGGAATCGCGGCGCAATTAATGCGCGCGTGCCAGGTTCTGTCGTCGGGGGACGGTCGCCGACGAGTTCAACATCGATGCCGCTTTCCTCTTTCGCTTCCCGTAAAGCAGCGATCTCCGGGTCTTCATCGAGTTCAATGTGCCCGCCCAATGGGAGCCATTTGTTGAGCTTGCGATGATGAATCAGAAGCACTTTGCCGTCATGGACGACGAAGATGGCGACAGTAAAATCAATTTTCTCGTGAATATGCGGCATGGCGTTGGAACGAAAGCAGCAACCGTCGATTCGACCAAGACTTTTCTCCAAACTTTAGTTTTTCACCTGCAAGGTCGAGACAACTTCCGTTGCGCCTTCGGGTTCGAGCGCAATGCGCATCGCTCTCTTGATCAGATCATGCGAGGAGACTGTGCCCGACAAGGTGACTTTGCCGCGCGTTGTATTTACCGAAATGCTGAGCGCAGAAAGGTCACGATCCAACGCAAATTTGCTTTTGATCGCCGCCGTGATCCGCGCATCAGCTGCGGCGTCGGCAATTCTCGCGCCTGCCGCTGCCGCTTTCTTCCGCACAACAAAGCCGGTGCGGGCGAGTTCATCCTTAATTTCCTGGGTATCGATGTTCGAAACGGATTCACTGATCTTGTCGCGTGTTTGCTCCACTCCGCTCGAAATTTTTTCGCCCGCGGCGTGGATTTGCCTGTCGGCGTCGGGATGCTGAAGGTACCAATAAATTCCAAAGCCGATTGCCGCTCCAAGGAAGAGAACGAATAGCGTTTTCATTTCGGTATTATGACGAATAGGCTGATGATATCCCCGATATTTGGTCAAGCCAATCACTCTTGCCCGTCCTAATCCATTAAAGTAGGTTCGGCTCATATATGGACGAGAATCAGCCGCCAGTTCCGGGTCAAGGGTCAGACAACAATCCAGCGTCAACGCCCGAGAATGCTCCACAACCACCGCCAGTAACCAATGCGGCTCCATCCACACCGCCTCCTGTAAACGTGCCGCCTCCATTGAGCACGCCACCACCGCCACCATATTCAGCTCCGCCACCGTTGGTCGCCACGCCGGCGTCCCCGGGGCCGGGTCGAAGAGGAACCGGTTGGATGATTTTCTCTCTGATCCTGCTCGTTGTTCTTGCTGTTGTCTTGTTCGGCGCTTTTGCGATGAAAAAGACGGTTCGCTCATATTCCGGCGGTTCCGCGGGGAAATCTGTTCGCCATAAACGCGAGGTTCTGGAGGAGGTGACAATCGAGGATAACAATTCGCGGCATAAAATCCTCGTTATCGAAGTTTCCGGTGTCATTTCAAGTGGAGACATGGAACGCGGCGACCGAAGCATTGTGGAAAATGTCGCTGATCAGCTGAAGACAGCCGCCGAGGACAGGGAAATCAAAGCTGTGCTTTTGAAAGTGAATTCTCCCGGTGGAGAAGTGCTCGCTTCGGACGAAATCTATAACTCGATTCGCGAATTCCAGTCTGACACGGGTAAACCAGTGATTGCTTCGATGCAAACGCTTGCCGCCTCAGGCGGTTACTACGTTTCAGCGCCATGCCGTTGGATTGTTGCCAATGAGCTGACGATAACCGGCAGCATCGGCGTGATCATGCATGGATTTAATTATCGCGGCCTCATGAACAAAGTCGGTTTGCGTCCAATGATTTTTAAAAGCGGTAAGTTCAAGGATATGTTGAGCGGCGATAAGGATTTAGATACCGAAGATCCGAAGGAACGCGAAGAAATCGAAGAAGAGAAGGGGATGGTACAGGAACTGATCATGGAAACGTACGGTAAGTTCACGAATATCGTACAAACAGGGCGTTCCGCTGCTTACACCAGGAACAGCAAAAACAAAGTTGAATCAGATAAAGGACGTCAGCTTGCTGCCGACTGGACTGAATATATTGACGGGCGCGTGATCTCCGGGAAAAAGGCTTACGATCTCGGTTTCGTGGATGAACTCGGCAACTTCGACACAGCCAAGGAGCGCGCGTTGACGATGACTGGAATCGCCGATGCCAACCTCATCGAATATCACCGTCCATTTGACCTCGGTAATTTATTTCGACTCTTTGGTTCGACCGAGACAAAAGCAACGACCGTGAAAGTCGATCTGGGCGTCAATGCTCCGAAACTTCAGGTCGGACAACTTTACTTCATTGCACCGACGAGCGTTCCGCAGTAACAAACGGAGTTCAAAAGTAATCGATCACCGCATTACCGTTGAGAACCTGAATTTGTTTCATGCGGAGCGGCACGTTTGATCGAATTCGATAGAACTTTGCCTTGGCGGTTATCGGAACGGTAATTCTCTTTGCACTTAGATCGACTTGGGCAGAGAGGTCATCAGCAAAAGTTCCGTCGATAATCGCAGCCGATTGCAACGTGACCGGCACTGTTACGCCCGCGCCTACAAACTCCAGCGAATTCAGGACGAATAGATTCGTTGCCCCGGCTGTGTTCAAAAACTGAAAGAAGAGTTCATGTGTGCCGCCGGGATTGGTTACCGATCCGGTGAAGTTTGTGTAAACGCCGCCAGTCCCTGGAATGACGATCGTGCTCACCAAAGGACCCGTGACGGAATCCGAGTGCACTTCAATTCGTCCGCCGCCAACAGATGCGGCGCGTGCGCTGATCGACGTGATGTTCGTCAAATTCATCGGATAAAAACTAATCCAGTCACCATGATCGATCTGTGCAACTTCCTGTAAGCCCCCATTAGGATCGGAAGTCAGCTGCAAAGCCACACCGCTTGATGCAGTAAAATACTCTGCTTGCTTAAGTCTCGGTTGAAGCACGTAACTCGTTATTCCTTTCAACGGTGCAACACCGGGCGCGCCGTGATCCGTATAACTCGCGTCAAATCGCAGGAAAAGATTTCCCACATCATCTGGATCGAGTTCTGGCGCAGAAATCACACCGCTGCACGCAAAGAGCTGCCCTTGCGAGTGGGCATGCTCGTTGTGCCCGAGCCACGGTTCTACGAGCATTTCGCCGCAGGAGATATTGCTGTCTTCCACATCATTCGCGCTGACTGAAAAATAGATTAGCTGTGACCAGTCGAAAAATGCGCCGTTCGGAGGAGCATGAATTACGATGGAAGGTTTGTTGTTGCCGGCGGATATCGAAACGCTTGCGACGGCTGTATTGCCGTTGGAATCCGTGACAGTGAGTCGTGCGTTGTAATTACCGGCTTGAGTGTAGATGTAGGAAGGGTTCGCATTGGTTGAATCGACAGTTCCATTTCCAAGGAAACTCCAGGCGTAGGTCAGCGCCGGATTTGTGATCAGGGTGTAGGAGTTCGAGCCTGTGAAGTTCACCGTCAACGGAATGGAGCCGTTGTTTGTCGAAGCTGCTGCTATTGCCACCGGCGCGTAGTTTCCAGCCGTGTATTGCACACGCGTCAGGCTATGCGGCGAACCCCATTCCAACAAATACATGGCTCCATCGGGCCCAAACTCCATCTCTACGGAGCCGGCACAAACATTCGTCAGAAATGGATTTATTTTCAGCACCTGTCCGAGATCGTCGAGCTTCACCTCGTACATCGCGCCGTTCCTCCACATGTCGTAAAGGAACAGCGTCTTATCGTAATAGGCAGGAAACTTTCGCGAGGAAACGAGATTGGTGTTGAAATGATAAACCGGTCCGGCGAAGGCGCTGCGACCATTGGAATTTCCTAGTTCGGGAAATTCGGCCGACGCACCATAAGGATACCAGATCCAGGCTGGCTTTGCGGGTGGGAGAACCTGTGGCCCCGTGTTGTTGGGAGAATTATTCGTCGGGAAGTTGGCGTCAAAAGCAGGCCCCGAAACACTGGTGCCAAAGTCGTATTCGCGATAGGCAAGGTTCGGCCCAACGAAATACGGCCAGCCATAGTTTCCCGCGGATCGAGCTTGGTTCCATTCGTCATATCCGGCGGGACCGCGCGCCGAATCCGCGAAGTAAGCATCAGGACCGACATCACCCCAATATAACCAACCGGTTTCTGAATCGACGGAAATGCGAAACGGATTGCGGCAGCCCATAATATAGATCTCAGGCTTTGTTAATGCGTTAGTTACCGCAAACAGATTGCTGGCAGGGATTGAATAGGTTCCATCGGGTTCGGGATGAATTCGAAGAATTTTGCCGCGTAGATCATTCGCGTTGCTGGCTGACTTTTGCGAATCCCAGGCGGAACGGCCGGGACGTTCGTCAAGAGGTGAAAATCCCTGGCAATCGAATGGGTTCGTATTATCCCCGGTGGAAATTAAAAGATTGCCGTTCGGATCAAAGGTTAACGATCCGGCTGAATGACAACATTCGTCGCGCTGAGTTGGAATCGTCAGCAAAATTTTCTCTGA
>CBHWET010000409.1:0-4473 GCA_966112985.1 uncultured bacterium
AACTTACCCTGAAACGACACCAACATAAACCTAAAGGAAATAGAGATGAAAATGAGAGCGCAGTTGTTCAGTATCGGGCTGGCCGCGGCCGGTTTGTTTGCGGCGTCGTCAGCGTTTTCTAGCCCGTTGTTTCGGTTGCCATTGGCTGTCGATACATCGGTCCACTATTACTACGACGATAATCGCAATTCCGGATCGTTGACCGACTGGAAATGTGGTGGTGAGACATACGACAATCACAATGGCACTGACTTCTCTGGCGGCCCGCGTGGAACGGCAATTTATGCTGGTGCTGTCGGAACATTAAAAGAGAAGGTTGACGGCTTCGGCGACGGGTTTGTTGGGAGCAGCGACGGCGGTGGCGCTGGCAACCATGTTGTCCTAAATCACGGTGGTTCTCCGAATTTTCATACGTGGTATATGCACATGACGGCCGGTTCAGTAACGACAAAGGCCGTCGGTTCGTCGATTGCCTGCGGAGAAAAGATTGGCGGTGTCGGAACGTCTGGAAGCTCCAGCGGATTGCATCTGCATTTCGGAGTTTATCCGGACGGCCCGAACTTCGTTCATGATGATCCGTATTCCGGTTCGTGCGGTGGCCCGATCAGTTATTGGGTGAACCAGAATGGCGGACATCCGACGACGACTTGCCAGGGGGCCGGAACATCGATTGTCGTAGATAACAGCAGCAGCAGCTTTACTGCGTCGACAGCGTGGGCGACTGGCACATCGGCCACTGATAAATTCGGTACCGATTATCGCTATCATTCAACGGCTGCTTTGAGCGATCAAGCCGTCTGGAATGCGAACCTCTCGGCATCCGGGAGCTATGCCGTTTACGTCTGGTATCCAGCTGGCTCAAATCGTTCGACCACTGCGCCATACTCCATTTCGACCTCATCCGGCACGACAACGGTTCGGGTGAACCAGCAGCTGACCGGCGGTCAATGGGTGAGCCAAGGTGTCTACAGCATGAATTCTGGCGCAAACACGATCAAGTTGTCCTACTGGACAACGACTGGTTTCGTAGTTGTCGCCGATGCCGTGAAGTGGGTTAAGCAATAAGCAGCCACTTTGTTAAAAACAGCCCGGAAAGGTCTAACCTTTCCGGGTTTTTCTTTTTGCAACGTAAAGTCCGGTATCGCCCTATTTTGATTCGTGGCGGGTCCGGTGTTAATTTTAATTGACGCGACGTTATGAAAAATCAGCTGACCATCGGACGATACTTAATCTCCAGGCTGGAGGCGCTCGGCGTCGGGCATGTCTTTGGGATTCCCGGCGACTACGTTCTGGGTTTTTATGACGAGTTGGTGGATAGCAAACTCAAGGTGATCACCACGTGTGACGAACAGGGCGCGGGTTTCGCTGCCGATGCCTACGCCCGCGTACGAGGGCTAGGTGTGGTATGCGTGACTTACTGCGTTGGTGGACTAAAAGTTGCCAATACGACAGCTGAAGCCTTTGCAGAAAAATCGCCAGTTGTAATCATCAGTGGCGCGCCGGGCATTCGTGAACGTGACAAGAATCCATTGCTTCATCACAAGGTCCGTGAATTCGATACGCAGAAAAAGGTCTTCGAGCAATTGACGGTCGCTTCAACGGTTCTGAATGATCCGCAGACCGCATTTCAGGAGATTGATCGGGTGTTGCATGCCGCATTGCGGTTTAAGCGGCCGGTCTATATTGAGTTGCCGCGAGACATTCCGTCGTTGCAGGGGGCCAGCCAACACCAACTGACGCGATTTTCGGAAGAGAGCGACAAAGCCATTTTAAAAGAAGCGGTGGGAGAAGCCGTTGAAATGCTGAATGCTGCCAGGCAGCCGGTGATACTCGCGGATGTTGAAATTCACCGCTTCGGTCTCCAGGAGCAGTTGCTGAAGCTCGTTGAAAAAGCAAACATTCCCGTAGCGGCAACGATCCTCGGTAAATCTGTTATCGGTGAGCATCATCCCCTGTATCTCGGAGTGTATGAAGGCGCGATGGGGCGCGACGACGTAAGGCGGTACGTTGAAGGCAGCGATTGTCTATTGATGCTGGGTGCGTTCATGACGGACGTAAACCTGGGCATCTATACCGCGCGCCTTGATCAGAAAAATTCGATTTACGCGACAAGTGAGAAACTGAGTATCCGTTACCACAACTTCGAAGGCGTACGTTTTGAAGACTTTCTTGATGGATTGCTGCGCGCCAATTTAAAGCGCCGGTCCCTCGCCGCCATTCCTCGACCCGCAGAAATGAAAGAGTTTTCTGCAACATCGGCCCGGATGACGATCCGCCGCCTATTTCAACGGCTCAATTCCTTTCTGTCTGATAACACGGTCGTCATTGCAGATGTCGGTGACGCCTTGTTTGGTGCAGCTGATCTTTTCATACACAAACGAACGGAATTTTTAGGCACGGCCTACTACGCCTCAATGGGATTCGCGGTGCCGGCTGCGCTCGGCGCGCAAATGGCGAATCCACGACTGCGCCCGTTGGTTCTTGTTGGTGACGGTGCATTTCAAATGACCGGGATGGAGCTTGCCACGATCGCGCGTAATAAACTGAATCCGATCGTCATTGTGCTGAATAACTCGGGATACGGAACCGAGCGGCAAATTCAGGACGGTCCTTATAACGATGTTGCTAAATGGGAATATTATCGAATTCCGGATATCTTCGGGACAGGACGCGGGTTTCTTGTTCAAACGGAAAAGGAGTTTGATGATGCTTTGCGTGCTTCTCAGGAGAATACGGGCTCGTTTTCTATCCTTGATGTGCGATTGGACTGGCGCGACCGTTCTCCTGCACTGGAGAGACTGGGTAAGAATCTTGCGAAACGGTTGTAACGGTGCCGGTGCCGAAGTTGATGGCAAAGATGCTGTGCTGAGTTAGGATGTTGTGATCGTTGTTTGAGCAAACAGCTACCGTCTGATGTCTAGTCAGATGAAAGACAATGGCAGTCGAATTTAAAGATTATTACAAAACTTTGGGCGTATCGCGGACGGCATCCGAGGATGAGATTCGCAAGGCCTTTCGCAAGCTAGCGCGGCAATACCATCCTGACGTCGCAAAGAACAAAGCTCAGGCCGAGGAGAAATTTAAAGAGATCAATGAAGCCTATGAAGTTCTAAGCGATCCAGAGAAACGCAAGAAATACGACACTCTCGGTTCGGATTGGCAGCAACAGTTCCGTCCACCACCACGCGGTGGCGGCGGTCAGGGTTACCAAACATGGCGGACGCCGGGAGGTGCCGAGGAGGAATTTCAGTTTGGTGGCACCGGGTTTAGTGACTTTTTTGAGCAGCTATTCGGCTCCATGGGGCGGGGTGGCGGATTCCGGAGACCGGGCACCTCGCAACAGGAATTCGCCGAACGTGGCCAGGATGTCGAAGGAGATATTCTCGTCACCCTTTCAGAAGCGATGAACGGATCGGTTCGCCGGGTCACCCTTCGACGCAATGTTCCCTGCGAGAGGTGCAATGGCAGCGGGGAAATGCAAGGACGGTTATGTCCTACATGCCATGGTGCAGGCAGATTCGAACGAAACGAGAGCTATCAGGTTAAGGTTCCTGCCGGCGTTCGCGAAGGTCAAAAGTTGCGGCTGGCGGGGCGCGGCGAAGCCGGAGTGGGCAGAGGGCCGGCCGGCGATTTATTTTTACGGGTAAAATTTTCGGCCCACCCGGATTTCACGGTTCAAGGAGGCGATCTTTATCACGAATTGGACATTGCGCCATGGGAAGCAGCTTTGGGGGCGGCGGTTTCGGTCCCGACTCTCGAAAAGCCAATTACCTTAAAAGTTCCGCCGGGAACGCAGAATGGCCAAAAGCTCCGTGTCAAAGGGCGAGGGTTGCCAGATCGCGCCGGGGGAGCCGGGGATTTGTATGTGGTCGCAAAAATTGAAATGCCCCAAAACATCAGCGATCGGGAGCGCGAACTGTGGCAACAACTGGCGCGGGAATCGAAGTTCAATCCGCGCGAATAAATTTTTCTGAATGGTAGCAATCATGTTAAAGTCAATCCTCTTAGCATGAGTCACCATAAACCCAGGCCTGAACATCTTGCGCTCACACGGCGTGAGTTCTTGTGCCGCTGTGGAATGGGAATGGGGGCTTTGGGGCTTGGCAGTATTCTTGGGAATCTTGATGGCATTATCACGAACGCTCGTGCCGACGAAATTTTATCCATTTCACCTGTCGCACCGAAACCACCGCACTTTGCGGGACGGGCCAAACGTGTTATTCATATCTTTGCCAATGGTGGACCGTCCCACGTAGATACTTTTGATCCAAAACCGGCCTTACAACGTTATGCCGGCAAAATGCTCCCGACGCCGAACCTGCCCACAGAACGAAAGACCGGGGCGGCTTTGCCTTCGCCCTTCAAGTTCAAGAAATACGGTCAAAGCGGAATCGAAGTGAGTGAGCTCTTTTCCAAGGTCGCCGAAAACGTCGACGAAATGTGCATCATCCGCTCCATGTGCGCCGATGTGCC
>CBHWET010000410.1:0-4472 GCA_966112985.1 uncultured bacterium
CTTACAGGCCTCAATTTCTATTGTATAATCCGTCATCCCCGGGCCGCCGCTCGTCAGACTCGCTTTAGCCCGGGCTATCACCTGACGGGCTTTCAGCCCTGCAAAACACCGAATGAACTGCGAAACGCTGTATCCAATGACCGATACTCGTTTTCCGCCCTCTACTTCCCATTTTCTTTAATGGTTTCGGAGACTTTCTCGATCTGGTCTTTAATTTCACCCACCTGCGGGTGCACTTCCTTGATAAGATCGTGTTCGGCTTTCGAAAGTTGCTCAATACGGGCGGTCTGCTCGTGCAGCTCACTTAACAATGCGTTCTGGTTTTTCGAAATACGCCACATCCATACAAAGCAAGTCGCCCAGCAAAACGTGCCGATCCACGTCAAAAAGCTGTCGTAGGAGCCGTCGAATAGTTCCGCCAGAACCATTCCTCAATGATGCTGTAATCGATCCGGACAGGCATCCTGACCTTTACCGATTGAAACAACCGATTTTCGAGGAGGTTGGGGAGTCCTTCAGGCAATTGAACACTGCGGTTCGAATGTCTCATCGACTGGTTTGGCGATCAAATCTACGGAAAATAGTCAAAACCGTTCAAAGGTTCTTCAAAATGTCAAATGGACTAGCCTCGGAGAGGCGTAAGAAAGTAGCCCACGCCGACAAGCCGTGGGATCACCGCGCACGATATCTTAAGCTCCGTAGGAGCGATAGAACAGCCATAGCAAATTACGTTCTGTCGCCGCTCCGCGGCTTTAGATTTTTGGATTAATTGGCCTTCGACTCCCACGGCTGCGCCGTGGGCTACTTTCTTGCGCTGCTCCGCAGCTCCCTGTTGCAACCGGTGCTGCACCCGCCACCCACATTCCTATTGCGCGACTCCACCAAAAACAGTCAAAAACGGTCAAAAGCACTGCAAACCACTAACTTTTAACGGTTTATACCGAATCCGGACGAAATTTTGATTCCCAGAAAAAAGTTTGGCACGTGTCGGAACGAATTTTGGTAACCAAAAAAGACTTTGGCAGCTGTCGGAACGAATTTTGGTAACCAAAAAAGACTTTGGCACGTGTCGGACGAAGTTTTGGTAACCAAAAAAAACTTTGGCAGCTGTCGGAATGAATTTTGGTAATCAAAAAACAGTTTGGCACGTGCCAAACTTTATTTTGGTCACCAAAAAACGGTCCGGAACAGAAAAAATCGCCTCTGGCTTCAACCTTCCCAAGATAATTTGAACAAAAATTTGACAATGGCGTCGAATTACTGTCTGAATAGAGACGCAATAGAAGCGTAAAGTGAAAAACACGTTAACAGTTAAGACATGCCTGAGCACCCATCGCCCGTTTATGGCGATGTCCATTTGGTGCTCACAGCACGCCTGTGCTGGCAACGTGGAGGACGTTTTCTAAAATAACCAAAATAAATTTTCGAAAACCCACCGTTGCCAAAGCGACGGTGGGTTTTTCGTTTAAA
This sequence comes from uncultured bacterium, assembly GCA_966112985.1. GTDB lineage: Bacteria > Verrucomicrobiota > Verrucomicrobiia > Limisphaerales > JACDHS01 > CBHWET01. Next base: position 1,471 of record CBHWET010000410.1, read on the forward strand.
ACACTTTGTCCCGCATGGTGCGGGATCGAAAACAGAGAACAAAAGAAACAAAAGACAGAATGAAGACTAGACAAACCTTAACGCCAAAGTTCGCGCGGAATACGCGGTTCGATGTGCGGCCCCTCCAGGCGGCCGTGCCGTTCCGGGCCGCGCAAGAGACGCAATTCGAACGGTTGAAAGACCGTTTGGTGCGCAAACAACTCGACGACGCGCCGTTGGCTGATTTGAACACGCCAATCCGCCAGGCTGCCAATGAAGCCGCCGCGCTCGCATGGACCACAGCGTTCCCGTTGCTGGTGCTGCCAGAGTTGTTCCAGGAAAAGGCCCGCGTGGCGCAACGGCAATTTGAGAAACAAGCTCAGATCCGTTTGCGCACGCAAAACCTCTTCGCGGAGGCCGCATGAATCCGTTTGCTGACATGACAGCTTTCGGAATTCATGCCGGCGCCGTATGCACCCATGTAGGGGTGGCGGAATCGTGTGGCGTTTCCTCGCGCCACGATTCCGCTCCCTCGTGCATGGTTGGCGTGATGTGTAGCTTCGACGACCGCGCAGCAATTGTCCGATTCCATCGGCAGAAATGAATACCGCGTTTACAAAATGATCTGCGGTGACTGTCGAATGTTCATATTGAACGCAATAGAGCGAGTGAGGTTCTAATGATTTAGGAACCGGCTGTGTTACAGGCCAACTGCAGCGTGCTGAACGGGAGGTTAGCGCTGCGGTTGATCCAAACACAGTCGGTTCCGACGCGCTTCCTCCGGGAAGGCCGATTGCCGTTGACCATCTTTCACAGGGCGACGTAGCGTATCGCGCAATGGAGCTGATTGTTCCGAATCCATGGATGCTTTTGCCGTTTGCCGTCCTGCTGGCAATGATTGCGACAGGACCGGTTCTATTTGCAACGGCGTGGGGTAAACACTATCCGAAAGTGGCGTTGGCACTGGCGGCGGTTGTCGCGGCGTACTACCTTTTCGGATTGCATGAAAGCCATCGCGTGCTCGAAACGGTGCACGAATATTTCAGCTTCATCTCATTGATCGGCGCCCTCTACATCGTCTCCGGCGGAATTCACATCAAAGTGAAAGGCGAAGCGACGCCGGCGGTGAACGTTCTTTATCTCTTCATCGGCGCTGTCATCGCCAACATCCTTGGCACGACAGGGGCATCGATGCTGATGATCCGTCCGTGGCTCCGGATGAACAAGTATCGCATCACGGCGCATCACATCGTGTTCTTCATTTTCATTGTCTCGAATGTTGGCGGTTGCCTCACGCCAATTGGTGATCCACCTCTGTTCCTTGGCTATCTCGAAGGCGTTCCATTTGTCTGGGTGCTGCAGAAATGCTGGCCGATGTGGCTCGTCGGCAACGGAATTTTACTAGGAATGTTTTTCGTATTGGACGCATTAAACTATCGCCGCGCGCCGCGCGATGTGCGCGAGAAACAAACTCAGCATGAGGAATGGGAGTTCAGCGGACTCATCAATATTTTATTCCTCGCGATCATTCTTTCCTCGGTGTTCATCAAGTCGCCCATGTTCCTGCGCGAAATTGTGATGGTCGGGGCCGCCGTTGCCTCATACTGCATCACAAAAAAATCGGTGCACGAATCAAACGACTTCAATTTTCATCCGATTATGGAGGTGGCGATTTTATTCGTGGGGATATTTATGACGATGATGCCGGCGATGGACTGGCTTAAATCACACGCCGCAACTTTCGGCAATTTGACGCCGGCCCTGGTTTACTGGGCCAGCGGCAGCCTCTCCAGCGTTCTCGATAATGCGCCGACCTATTACGTTTTCTTCGGATTACTGCAGGCGAAGGCTGGCGCAACGGCGGCCAATGCCGGGCCGTTGCTGACGGGACAGACGCTCGAGTTAGTCGCATTGAGCGTTGCGGCTGTCTTTTTCGGTGCGAATACTTATATAGGTAACGGACCGAATTTCATGGTGAAGTCGATCGCGGAACAACAGAAGATTCATACCCCCTCGTTCTTTGCGTATATTTTAAAATTTACGCTGCCGTTCATGCTTCCCATGCTATTCATCGTTTGGCTGATTTTCTTTCGGTAGTCGCGCGGTTCTGAGGTGATGCGTTTTTTTTATAACATTCTGTTCCTGTTGGGCTTTGGCCTGAGCTCACCGTTTTACTTCCTGAAAATGTGGCGGCGCGGCAACTGGCGCGCCGGTTTTTCACAACGGTTCGGCAATTATGACGGAAAGATCAAACAAGCACTCACCAACCGGCATGTGATCTGGTTTCACGCGGTAAGCGTTGGCGAAGTCAATGTCTGCGCACAATTGATCCATGCATTGGAACCGCGAGTGCCGAATCTGAAGATCGTCGTTTCGACAACAACTTCCACCGGAATGGGCGAATTGAAAAAACGTCTGCCGGCGCATGTGACGAAGATTTATTACCCGGTGGATCGCAGAAAGTTTGTACGTCGCGCACTGGCGACGATTTCGCCCGAAGCGATTGTTCTCGTGGAAGCCGAGATCTGGCCGAACTTTTTATGGCGTGCGATTGATAAACAGATCCCGCTCCTCCTCGTTAACGCGCGGTTGTCGGAGAAATCATTTCGGGGCTACAACCGTTTCCGCTTCCTGTTTGCCCCCATCTTCAAACGTTTCTGCGGCGTGGGTGCGCAGAATGAAGCCGATGCGAAGAAGCTGGTGCAAATTGGTTTTCGCCCCGAAGCCGTTCATACTTTCGGCAATTTAAAGTTCGATGCGGTAAAGGTCGACGGTAACAATTCATTTGATGTGGCGGGTTTGTTGAAGCAGCTAGGTGTGGCGGAGAACGCCAAAGTATTTGTCGCGGGCAGCACGCATTCAGGCGAAGAGCGAATTCTCGCGCAGATGTTTGTTCGCCTGAAGAAACGATTCCCCGATTTATTTTTCGTTCTCGTGCCGCGGCACCAGGAGCGAACGCGCGAAGTGGTTCGTGAACTGAAGAATGCAGGCATTTCGTTCCTGCTCCGCACCGAAATGTCATC
>CBHWET010000411.1:0-4464 GCA_966112985.1 uncultured bacterium
TTTACGCGCTGATTACTTCTTCTTCAAGTGAAAATTACTCCATATTTCCGCGTGATACGGCCTACGGTTTAGCCGGACTTTGCTTTTCCCAAACAAAAAGGCCGCCCCAGTTACCCGAGGCGGCTTGGTAGGGACACGTCGCCGACGTGTCCCATTATTTTTCCGTGCAGGTGAGCGTCTTGTTGGCGTGTCGATATCTCTTCGCCGAAAGACCGCTCCTCCGCCCGTCGTTTTAGTCAGGGCAAAGCGGCAGCTTTGCCCTACCCGATTTTATCGGTGGGGCGGCGTTGCTGCGCCGCCCATATTGTTTTTATGCAGATGAGCATCTCCTTGGCGTTCATCATTTCTCCGCCGAAACAACGCTCGTCCGCCTCGTCGTTAGTCACGGACGCCTTGGCAAGGCGTCCCTACCCGCAGTTACGCGTGCGTCACGATGGTGACTGCTTCGCTGCGCTGGCTCTCGCCACCGTTGTTCACAGCAGAGATTTGAATCTCCACCGTGGCATTCGTTGGCAGGCCTTCGATCGTGAAGTCGAGATCTGCTGGCGACCCGACCGCCACAGCCTCTTCGTCCGCGCCGATGACCTTCTTGAATACGCGATAGTATTCCGCACGTGCCGGTGCTTTCCATTTGACCGCAACCGCTGTCGGTCCGATCAACGTGGCCACGACGTTCTCCGGCACATCAGGAGTTTCCTGCGCGCCCGGTTTGTTGAAGCCGAACGACGTCCATCGCGGATCCAGCGGATCCATCAGGTGCGTCAGTTCGTCGAACAGCTGCACGACTCTTCCGCGCAACGCCATGAACTTCGCATCGCGATCGTTCTTCAACGTCTCGAGCGCCGATTCCTGCGTCGCCACTTCGCCCATCGCCGTTTCCAACGCGTCAGCCAGTGCTTGCGCCTGTGCTGCCGTGATGTTCAACGCCGCGACTTCGCGTGCCGGATTCGCCGTGAAGAACGCCGCCATCGTTTTCAATAACGTCAGCAGGTCATCCACATTCGCCGGCATTGCGAGGCCGTCGAAACCGACGGTCAGCCAGTTCTCATTGGGTTCTGAACCGAAGACCGATTTCAGAATGTCACGAGTCAACATGGCGAACGCGCGTCCGTTGGTGCGTGCCTGGTCGAGCGCCTCGCGTTTGGTGCGCAGCAACACTTTTCCGTTGTTAAACAGAAGTGCCGCTGTGAACGCCAATGCGCGAGCCGCATTCAGTACTGCAAGAGTGCAGTACTTAACTCCCAGAGCTGTTTCATTTTCTTGAAGGCCGTTCGATGCCTTTACCGCACTCGCGGAAACGCCGGCCATTGTGTACTGTATGTTCTGTTTCATCTTACTTTTCCTTTCTTACTTTTTGGCAGGGTAGCTTTTGACCGCCTGCCCACCGAAGACGCCCGCTATTTATGTGGCCCGGATCAAAATCGGCATCACACGATGACCGATTCCCGAGGCGGAACTTTGTCCGCGCTAACCACCCGCGAGGCGTCTTCGCCATATCGATTTTTCTAGGATCGATGTGAATGAGTATGAGGGGGAGGGTCGGAAATCCTACTTCCGACCCCCCTCCCGAAATGAAAATATTTTTCCGTCGTAAGTGGCTGGAATTAGGCACCTTGTGAAAACCCCACGAAAAGAGGTCAAAAAAATCGTATTTCGAAGGCCCCGAAACGTCGTTTTTCATCCGCCGAGCAACAAAATCAAAATCTCGGCGAATTTTAATCCGGTGGGGCGAGACTCCGTCGAGCCCTGACTATCTTTCCTGCAAAAAACCCAAGGCTCGACAGAGTCTCGCTCCACCACCGGACAAAATCGGCCCATTTACCGTTCTCGACCGTCCGAGACACCAATTTTTGCCCTAAAAAATCACCCTCGACGCTCCGAGGACGATATTTTTGCTCCGAAAAAGTGCCCTCGACGCGTCGAGACACCCATTTTGGTTCCAAAAAACGGCCATCGACGGACCGAGGCACCCATTTTTGCCCTAAAAAAACACCCTCGACGCTCCGAGGATGATATTTTTGCTCCAAAAAAGTGTCCTCGACGCGTCAAGGCATCCATTTTGGTTCCAAAAAACAACCCTCGACGGACCGAGGCACTCATTTTTGCTCTAAAAAACCACTCTCGACGCTCCGAGGAAGGTATTTTTGCGTCAAAAAACTGTCCGCGACGTGTCGAGGCCATCCATTCTGGTTCCAAACAATGACCCTCGACGTACACGGCGATAAAGTCCTTGTCCTAACGACTCCGGCGCTTTCCGGTAGTCTAGGTCTCAAGCAAAACCAACAGCTAAGATCCGAGGTATGATTGTCCAAAACAACATCAAGCGTCGAACTAGGTTTATCGATCAATAATTTCCGCAGCAACTCCTCCATGTGAAGCGGCGAAAGTTATTTAAAACCAATCATGCCGTTCGGTGCAAAGATAGGGTCTCCAACGAGTTGAAAAACCAAGCCGCTCGTGGCTTTCAATGTATTCGTATCAGTTAGAAAATCCGCGTTGATTATTCCACTGAATGCCCCCGCTAGCGCAATGGCTTCCCTTTGGTGTACCTCGTCACATTGCACTCGGAGTGGCTGATCAATCGTCAAAGTTATTCCCTGCGTGACGAATAGACGATTACGAATTCCTACGCTGTTTAGTAGTTCAGCCAACTGTTTTGCGACCCGGCTGCGTGCCGCGGGCCCGCCGGCCTCGACGCAGATGTCAATGTTTGCAATTTGGCGGTACATTTGATGAAACCTGTTCAGTTTAGCTATAGCATTTGTGCGCAACGGTGGAGAAAGGGGTATAAAATCGCCGCGTGTGGCAAGATGTCTCACTTCCTGCATGTCCGACACCAGTTTTGAGAGCGCCGCGGCGTTGTCAAACTCGGGATAAAGTTCCTTAGCCTTGCTGATGACAGGCGTCAACTGCGTTTGCAGGAATAAATTCGTTTGTACTAGCAATGTACGTTCTTCGTGCAGCTTATCGCATTCTGAGGATTTGGATTTGAGGCTGGCCCCGAGAACAATCACTGTAATCGGCAATACGACGCGCCAAGCCCAATAAAACACGACGCGGAAGTATCGCTTCTTTGCGAGGGCTGACCACGTCCACCGAATGTCATCATCGAGTTGCTTACTCGTTTTAGGCTTTGCGTCTTCTAATTCGCTCATCGAACGGTCACAGTAAGTTTGCTGTTGCCCAACAATGGTAAAAATTAACTGTTGTCGCAACACTTACCACAAACCCGCGCGGACGGACGGATTGGTCCGGATGAGGTAATGAAGACGTATAGACCTGAGGCGATTCATCACAGTTTCCTTGTAATCGATATTCTTGCGAGGTATCACGCTCCGATGCAATAGAGGCATCTATGAATGACGACTTGATTTTTAGCACTCATCCCGAGTTTACAATCGCAACCACGACCTTTGTAAACGTCCCGACGATCATCATGTTTGATGACACTCCCTTAATTGAGGTTATAAAGGTTCCGCAGGCTGGATTTACAAGTCGCTTTAGTATTTACAACAACGATGGCGCAAAGCTCGCCGTCGTGGTGGGCTCTCGGCTGATGTTAACTCCCGACGGCGATAAGGCTGGATTGACGGTTAGGAAGCCTGATCGGAAAACGATTTGTGAGTTGGGTAAAAAAACTTTGTTTGAACTTCATCGCACCGAAGCTGCGGCATTGAAGAGCCATGCCGAGCTATACACTCCCACGGGCCAGTTCTTCAAAACTTCTGAAACGGGATTGGATATTTTTAAAGAAAATGTCGGCGCCGAAGCACTTAGAGTCGGCGGTGCAACACTCAAAAACGTGCGGATCCAAGGATTCAAAATCGGCATCATTTTAAAGAGCGATGGTCGAGTTGGGATAGGTGCAAACAAAATTTTTTCTTAACATACGGTTTTATACGCAAACCGCGTTGCGGTTGAATCTAATTTCGACGATTTACCCAAGGTTTCTCGTGCCGAGCAACCTTGGGCTTTGAGTCGGAACGCCGTTAGCGTTCGACGGCGGCGGTAGGGCGTCGCAGTCCTCTGCGCGCCGTGCCTCGAATGTGATTGGGCGCGGATAAACTGGACCCGCCTGACTCGCGGGTGTTTAAGCGTTGGCGGCCGCTATAAAAATTCCCTTGGTCTACAGCAGCAGCGGCGCGCACGGAGTGCGACGCCCTACCGTTGCCCGTTCGCTTCGTGGCTTGGTGTCTTGGTGGTGAAATCAACTAGCCCCGACGGCTTTCAACATGCCGCGCGCAGTCTTGATGTATTGTTCGACGGCCTGGGGCGGGTTTAATGGGAATGCATTTTCTCCATACGGACCAATTAACATTGGCAAGTCCATCAGGCTGCTGATTTGAAGGTCCAATCGAAGACTTTTGTCGGGGTAGTGCGTGCGGTTGACCTCACATTTCACGGTGTTTTCGCGGATGACATGTGCAACTTCGGGCGTGAACATAATGCCGACGTCCATGATTT
>CBHWET010000412.1:0-4454 GCA_966112985.1 uncultured bacterium
GGACTTTCTTTACAATTGGGCATGCCCGATCAGAAAAGCCAACGCTCTCCTCTGTTGATTTCGGTGCTGCTGGTGATTGGAGTGCTCCTCCTTTACGCGCGCGTTCGCCATCACGAATTCATTTGCTACGACGATGGGCTTTACGTCACTGAAAATGGCTACGTACAGCAGGGAGTCACTGCGGAAGGTTTGAAATGGGCTTTCACAAAACTCGCTGGCACGGGGACGTATTGGCATCCGGTCACATGGATTTCGCACATGATCGATTGGCAGTTGTTCAAAGACGACGCCGGAAAACATCATCTTGTGAACGTCCTTTTTCACGCTCTTAACGTCGTGTTGTTGTTTCGATTGCTGCATCGTCTCACCAAAGCTTTGTGGCCAAGTGCAATCGTGGCCGCGCTGTTCGCATTTCATCCATTGCAGGTCGATTCGGTAGCCTGGGTGGCCGAACGAAAGAACGTGCTGAGCACAATGTTTTGGCTGCTGACAACGTTCGCGTATGTCTTCTACGTCGAACTTCGACAAAGAAAAGATAGCAGATCAAAAGCTGCTTACGCTTTGGTGTTCTTGAGTTTTGCCGTTGGGCTGATGTGCAAGCCAATGCTCGTAACGCTCCCCTGCACTCTTCTGTTGCTCGACTTTTGGCCGCTCAACCGATTTTCAGTGAACGCTGGGAACTTGGGTGCCTCTGCCGTCCGACTGTTGTTCGAGAAAGTTCCATTATTCGCGCTCTCGCTAGCGTCGAGCGTGATCACGATCAAAGGCCATGAACAACTTGGCATGATTCAGGATGGGCCGAGCTTCCCATTCACGACCCGAATCGCCAACTCACTCGTCGGCTACGCGACGTACTTGCGGAAAGTTGTTTGGCCGAATGACCTCGCTATCTACTACCCGCTTCCAGAAACGTGGCCAACTTCGCAGATCGCAATGTCTGCCGCCGTGGTCATCGTCATCACAGTCGCCGCCATATTTTTTGCGCGCAAAGCTCCAGCTGTTCTGTTCGGATGGCTGTGGTTCCTTGGCACGCTCGTTCCCGTAATCGGCATTCTACAGGTTCATGACCAGGCCATGGCAGATCGATTCGTTTATGTTCCGCTGATAGGCTTATTCATTGCAATCACCTGGACGATCCGCGGGCTCCTTAAAAGCACACCGTTATTCCTCGGCGTCGCAGGCGTTGCCCTATACCTAACGCTCGCTGCCACCTCGAAACAAATCGGTTATTGGAAAGATTGCGTCACGTTGATGACACATGCGACACAGGTCACCACAAGGAATCACATCGCCTACAACAATCTTGGGACAGCGTTAAAACAACAGAGGCAGTGGGACGAGGCGATGAAAAACTATGTCCTCGCTGTCGAAAGCAAAGACAACTACCCGATGGGACATAGCAATCTCGGCGTCATGTTTGCCGAACGTGGCGATTTCAACCGTGCGATGGAAGAGTTTCAAACTGCGCTGAAGTTCGACCCTGATTATGCGGATGCGTTATGCAATGCGGGAAGAATTTATCTACTGCAGAAGGATAGCGACAAGGCGATTGAACATTTTCGCCATGCCATTCGCGTGCGCCCCAATCACGTGGATTCGCACAGCAACCTTGGAAATGCACTCGTCTCAGCGGGTAAACTTGATGAGGCAATCGAGGAGTTTCAGATTGCGTCACGAATTCCTCCCCGGCGCCCGGATAATTTCAGTAACCTCGGTGTGGCTCTCGCCCGCAAAGGGCGGTTTGAGGAAGCGGAGCGGGCACTCGACGAGGCACTACGCATCGACCCGAATTTCGCCAGTGCCGAAAATAATTTTGGTTACATCTACGAATTACAGCGCCGGTATCCCGAGGCTGTTACACACTACCAAAATGCATTGCGCATTCAGCCTGATCAACCTGATGCGTTGCGAAATCTTCAGCGTTTAAAAGCACTCGCAACGGCTGCGCCACCCAACACAGCAAATTGACGAGAAATTTTTCGGATTTCTTGTATACGGGTGCTCCTTTTAAGCCTCACGCATTCCCTGAGCGCGCGCTTTAGAGGGTTCTCAGCCCAAACCCGACTGAGCAAACGTCAGGGGCCTGATTGTGAGTTTTTGCCCCTCCTTTAGTCTGTGGGTCAACGAAACACCGAAGAATATGAAAACCAAAGAAAATCCTTGTAACGATGCAACGTTCGTCGGAAACCGTTCCATTTCCTGCCTCGACATTGTTGGTCCGGACAAAAAAACCCTTCGGGAAAAATACTTAATTGGCGAACCGCACGATTGTCCGATGGGCAACTCTGAGGAGATGAAGAAACGTGGCTTCGTTGGCATCTATCTGAAAAATCCAACCGTTAAACTCCGTCTTCCGAACTCAAATTTTTTGATCTCAAAAAACTGGTGAGTGCCAGTTGAGGGAACGAGAGTCTAACGAGCGAAAGCAGCGATCTCCCTTATCGCTGCTTTTTTAATTTTCCACCCAGCAGGACTGTGAATCGTTCGCCACGCCATTCAACTTCGTTCCCAAAAAATGCACAGGCCCAAATCGCCACGTTCAGCAGATCTTTAACGGGAATCATCCAAAAATACGGATAGTGACTTTCCTTGCCGGTCAGTTTTTCTTCGATCTTCAAAGCCGCAAACATTCGCAACGGCAAAAGAAGGAGCAACGGGATGAAAAGGAACTTTGTATCCAGATGCAGCCGGTGCCTCATCAGCACAAGCACAATAAACCAGAGCAGCGGCCATAATGTTGCATTACTGAGAATGCTGAAGAAGAACGGCACCGGCTGGCATATACGAATCGTTCGAGCCCATCGTAATTGGTGATTCCATATCTCTCGCCAACCACGCGGCGATTCCCAGCATTCCACCACCACCGGACTCAAAACGATCTTTTTACCGGATTTGGCTATGGCGTTGCCGAGCTGATAATCATCCGCAAGATGGTCAACCAGCGATTCAAACCCGCCGCTTCGTTTCAGCACATCGCGGCTCGCAACCATTACCGCGCCGAGTGCGAAATCGATCGGTTTCAGACTCTTTGATTGCAGCACCTGACTCCAAAAGTCTGCGTTAACAGCAATGGCCTCCCATCGCATCGCGAGCGTGCTTGGATTGGCGAAGCGATAGAAACAATTGACTAATCCAACATCGGACTGCTGAAGGGGGATGATCACGTTGGCCAAAAGATCTTCAGGAACCCGCACGTCCGCGTCACTGATGACAACAAAGTCGTGCTGCGCAAGCGCCTCGAGCTGAATTAATGAGGAAACCTTCGCGTTAGGGCCTAGAGATGCATCGCATATAACGAGTTCGGCTTTGACGTTCGAGTACTTGGCGATCAGTTCTCGAACCAAATCGCATACCGGATCGTCTTTAGATGCTACGCCAAACAAGATTTGTATCGGTCCGGCATATTTTTGTTCGAACCAACTTTGCAAACACCCACGCGTCTCAGCATCGCATCCTTTCAACGGCTTCAACAAAGTTATACCCGGCGTGTACCGTCCGTCTTTCGATCGACTGTGCAACGGAAACTCGATCGCTGCCAGCCATTGCCACAACAGCAGAACAACGCTGAGCAGAGCGAGCGCTCCGAAGAGATAGTGTAAAAGCACATGACGTTCCTAACGAGAGTCCTATCGAGTGACAAGAACATTGCACGCGGATAGGCACGCTTGACCAATGCCGTTGTTCGCACTTTCTTTGGTTGAGTGAGTAGGATTCGAAAATTCTATGAACGCCGCTTTGAAGAACTTCTCGCAAGGCGCAATGTCTCGCCTGGAGTGACTACCGCAGACCTTTTTGCTCAGGCCGCAGAATTTACAAAACAGCAGCATATCAAGCCGTCTCTCAGTCTGGCCATTGTTCACGCTGATCTCCGACGCACAATCGGTGAGACCGAACACTTTCCCCATTTGTTCTTTTGCGATGTCGGACTCGGAGGGTTGACACGATGGCTTCGAGGCGCTGGTTATCCTGCCTTTTGGAAACCGGATCTGGACGATGCGGCCGTTATACGCGAAGCCGAACGCATAAAAGCAACGTTGATTACGACGGACAGTCTGATGACCGAGCGTGGTGTTTTGCGTGACGGCCATCTTCCCTGGATTTGGGTCCCCTCCTCTCTCACGTGTGAGGAACAGCTAACGATCGTTCTGCGTGAAATGGATTTACCCCTGCGCGAATCGCGATGCATGAATTGTGGCGGAGCCCTCCGACACGTGGATAAAGCAATCGTCGCTCACCGAATTCCTCCCCGGACGGCCATGTGGCTCGACGAATATTTCGTCTGTGATGACTGCGATCAGCTGTTTTGGCGCGGCACACATTGGAAAAAAATAACTCACGAACTGCAACGTCTTCGTGGGGCTTCGGTCAAGGTCTACTGAAATCACTGGACTCTGCACATCCGGCGCGTGTAATTGCGGGATGCTTTCTTTGGAAGAGGCGCAGCAGAATATTCT
>CBHWET010000413.1:0-4445 GCA_966112985.1 uncultured bacterium
GGAATGTCTTCTAACCTTTAAGAAGTTGCCGCTTCGCCAGCCAATTGTTCAATTGATCGAGTACGACCGCGACAATCACGACCGCTCCTATGATGATCTGGCTATAGTTCTGATCGATACCGAGTATAACAATACCGCTGGAAATCATTTGAATGACCAGCGCGCCGAGCAGCGCTCCAACGGCTGAGCCTTTTCCGCCAGATAAGCTGGCTCCGCCGACCACCGCCGCCGCAATGACGTTTAGTTCGTAGCCTTGACCATCGCCAGAGGTGGCCGCGCCATAATATCCGAGGGAAAGCAATGCCGCGATCCCAGCCGCCAATCCAGAAAAGAGAAAGACGCTTAGTTTTACCCGTTCCACGTGAATACCGCTATAGCGACTGGCCAGTTCATTTCCGCCGACAGCGTAAATGCGCCGGCCGAAGACCGTTTGTGCGAGGTAAACCGCACCAACGGCCGCAACGATGATCATCACAATCAAAGGCACAATGCTGAGACCGTTTCCGATCTCCCATCGCACAGCCTCCCGGAATGTTTCAGGAAACCCGCCGATTGATTGGCCTTTGGTCGTGACGAATGCAATTCCACGGTAAATGGCCATCGTTCCGAGTGTAATGATGAAGGGATGCACCTTCAGTGCGACGATCATTGTCCCGTTCGCCAGTCCGCAAACTGCGGCGACGCCAACACACGCGATCATGCCTGAGGCTATTTCCATCAGCGTCGATGTTGTATGGCCATTCTCCGGTCCGAACTTATGCAGCACCATCGCGCCAAGTACGGAGGCGAGCGCGTAAACTGCACCGACCGATAAATCAATCCCGCCGGAGATGATCACAAATGTCATCCCTACGGCCATAATCGCCGTGAAACTCGTATCTTTGGCGAGTTGCGCAAGATTCCGCGCATTAAAAAACTTATTCTTCTCAACAACAGTCCGTTCGATCTCTCCCGAAGCGTTCTTTTTAAACTCGGCTTGCGGAACCTTTCCCCCGAACAAACTGAGCAAGAGGCCAAGCACCACGATCACAATCAACAGCCCGCCCTCCTGCAGACGCAGGGCAGCGCGGAATGGATTTTTGGATGAGCGCATGTCGGCGAGACGCTAACAAACGCGGTTTTTCGACACAAGAAGCGAGCAGGCGGACTCCACCGGAGGTTGTTGAGGGGATAAGACTCCGTAGGAGTGGTTGTAACTGCCGGGACTTGGGCTGCTCGGTAAATCTGCCACACCCGACTGCATCACACGATGCGTTACAAAAGTTAGAGGCATGGGCTCTTATTTGGTTCCCGATATTTTCGACTATGTTTTGGGCGGCTGCTGTCGCAGGTTGGTCAAAACCACAAACCTGCGCTATACGTGTAAAGTGCAAACAAACTTACCTACGGGCACGGACGTCAAAGAACCGGATGTGATCAAAATTGCCGAACATTATGCCGCAATTCTTCAGGAGCTCGGCGCAGATATTCAATCTGAAGGGATGAGAGAAACACCTCTGCGTGCCGCCAAAGCAATGGTTGAAATGACGCAGGGCTCGCGCATGGAAACGGACAAGCTGACGAAGATGTTTAAAGCTGAATGCACTCAGGCGATTTGTCACGATATGGTCGTGGTGGAGGGAATTGCTGAAGTCGGCTTATGCGAGCATCACTTATTGCCAATCATCATGAGTGTCACCATCGCCTATGTGCCCGACAAAATGATTCTTGGATTATCGAAGCTGGCACGAATTGCGGGATATTTTGCCCGGCGTTTTCAAAATCAGGAACGTACGGCTCACCTGATTGCAGAATTTATTGAGAAGACAGTCGAGCCTCTTGGTGTCGCCGTTTTAATTGATGGCAAACATATGTGTGCGATGGCGCGCGGTGTCCGCGATACCCATTCGGTAATGAAAGTGAACGTGATGCACGGTGTTTTTCAGAAAGACCCGAACGTCCGTAGCGAACTGTTCATGCGCCTGGGCAAGAACAGTGCCGTTACGTTTTAACGGATATTACGGTTTGCCCATGTAGACAAACGCAACGGAGTCGGCGACCACGACGTAGTTTACCTGCGAAGAAATATTGGAAAGCCGGACGTATCCTTTTCTTCCGCGTTCGAATTCGACGCCTGCGCCGATCTGAAACCAATCGCCGCCGTTAATCTGCTGGTTGACCTTAACGGTGACGGGTGTGTTTTTGCCGACGATTTCCCATGAGGCATCGGTCGCGCGGTTGGTACCTTTACTGTACCAGATGTAAATGTCGTATAACCCGGATTTCGCAAGATCTGGCTGGTATGTGGCGGTGGATAACTTTGCGGGAACACCATCCCTGATGCAGGTCGAAGCAAATTGATAATTCGTGCGGGCGCCCCATTTCCCGGCATTCGTCAGCCAGGAACCTTCAAAGACCGCATCAGAAGCATCCAGGATGGCGCCACTTCCGCCGGGAACGAACTGCGCGTTGATTCGCGTGTTTTTGTCGATGGTAACCGTGAGTGGATTCACCATGCTTTCCGTGTCGCCCGTCCAGCCATTGAAGACGTAGCCATCCTCTGGTTCAGCAGTCAGTGTGACGACATCCCCGGGAGCGAATGTTTTTTGGTTTGGTGAACGTTGTACTTTTCCGCCGGTGTCTACCGTTGTGAGCAACTCAAATCCTGATTTTACAGAACCTTCGGCAGGCACAAAACGCACGGCATCCGCCATCACGATTTTGCCTTCACCTCCTCCTGCGTTGTTGTGGATTTCCGCGTAGCCGCCCGTGCCGGCGTTGAAAAGAACGTTTTCAGCGACACGATGCCAGCCCGCTGGCTTCGCTGTTTGATCCATAACCAGTGAGACAGGGCCTTCGGCTCCAGAAACAATAATTGGCACGTTGGAACTGCGATTTCTCCCCGGGCTGGAAAATATTTCCACGTGATAACGCCCGGTGGCGGGAATATTTGGGCGAAATGTTGCGGTTGCCGTTGCCTCGCGGCCTTCTACGCTCATGGCGTATTGAAACGTATCGCCGGAAGCGAAGGTGCTCGCTTCTTTTATCGTTTGCCAGCGGCCTGTCATAGTGGCCGCCGGTTCATCGACGACGATTTCCTGGGCGAATGCAGGAACGCACATAAGGCTTAGGCTCAATAAGAAAACTCGAGGATAAGATGAGGGATGCATGAACAAGGTTGATTCGGCCCACGTGTTTTGATCATTCAAGGCCCGTTTGTCAATAATCGATGGATACGCGCTATTAAACTACACGCACCGACAAAATAATTCCTGCTTTCCTGAGTGTAAAATTGACATACATTCGCCGCATGCGAATTTTGTCAGGCATCCAGCCAAGCGGCGCACTGCATCTCGGGAATTACTTTGGGATGATGAAGCCAGCGATCGAACTGCAGGAGAAAGGGGAGGCTTACTATTTCATCGCGAATTACCATTCGATGACGTCGCTGTTTGACGCAAAAGAACGCGTTCGCAACACGCTTGATGTCGCGCTCGATTTCCTCGCCTGTGGCCTCGACCCGAAGAAATCCGTTTTCTTTAAACAATCTGATGTTCCTGAAGTGACTGAGCTCTCGTGGATCCTTACGACGCTCACGCCGATGAGCCTGTTGGAGAAGTGTCACAGCTACAAAGATAAAACGGCAAAAGGTATTTCGCCGAATCATGGGCTGTTTGCGTATCCCGTGCTGATGGCGGCGGATATTTTGATTTACGATTCGAACATCGTGCCGGTTGGCGTTGACCAGAAACAGCACGTGGAAGTTACGCGCGACATTGCTATCAAATTCAACGAAACCTACGGTCAGACATTTATTCTTCCGGAGCCGCAGATTCGATCGGAGGTTGCGAAAGTTCCAGGAACAGATGGTGAGAAGATGAGTAAGAGTTATGGCAACACCATCGAAATTTTCGGAGACGAAAAGGCGATTCGTAAGAAGATCATGGCGATCAAGACCGATACCAGGACACCTCAAGAACCGAAGCCGGATGCGGACCAGAACATCGCTATTCAGTTGTTGAAACTGGTAGCTCCAGCCGACATAGCGTCTGACTACGAAAACCGTTTGCGCGCCGGGGGGCTTGGCTACGGCGACTTGAAGAAGGCTTTATTCGAGCATTACTGGAATTATTTCGCCAGTGCACGTGCTAGACGCAAAGAGCTGGAGGCAAACCTCGATCACGTCAATCAAGTGTTACAGGACAGCGCCAACAAAGCGCGAACTCTTGCCCAAAGCGTCTTGCAGCGCGCCAAAAAAGCCAGCGGTTTGGATTAGTGAAAGACCTGCTTCGACCGCCGCCACTTTGCTTGCAAATCTGACCGGTCAATCGGGTGCTCTTCCCATAGCGGTTGGTAAGTGACAGACGTAAGTTGCTTCGAATTTTCGAAACGTTCCGGCGTTTTCACAAGGAGGCAGCTATGAAACCACGACATACCACGAAAGCGAAGAAACCCGCGGAGCAACG
>CBHWET010000414.1:0-4422 GCA_966112985.1 uncultured bacterium
CTTTCGAGTTTTATCAGCCAGGCGCACCCGGACATGATTTCGTTCGACACGTATCCGTACAAATCGGTTTACGACACGAGCCAGCCGAATTCAATTGGTGCGCCGATCGGTGGTCCGAATGCAGTGCTGAATTGGTACGGCGAGCTGCGTCGCTATCGCGCATGGAGCACCATTTACAACATTCCGTTCGGAATCTATCGCCAGACTTTTAACTCGGTTGAATCCTGGAGTTCGACTGTATATCGGAATCCCTCAGCATCCGAATTGCGACTAAACACATTCGCTGCGCTCGCCTTTAACGCAAAAATGCTGATCGACTTTACTTACAACAGCGGTGCGAGTGCGTTGTTCTCACGAACTCCGGAAGGCTATTGGGCTGGCGACACTTATACGAATGCGTTGTACAACGAGATGATCGACATCAACAAGCGCGCGCGGAACTTCGGCAAGGCGCTCGTCCGGTTGAAGCCCATTTACGATCTGCATAATCCGAACGACGCCAACCCACCACCGGGCCCTGCAAGCGGTAATGTGAATTTTCCGGACGGCTACACCACGAGCATCATGTTTCTCAAAGGCAAATACATCAGTGGTGGCGTAACGAACGTAAGCAGTTCACCGAATTCTTTCCTCGATGATCCGGAAGCGCCAAATGGCTATACATGGTGGGAGTATCAGAAAAACGATCCGTATCTGAACGGTTGGACGGTCGTGAACAAAGGCGGCGCCAACAACGGGCTGCCGGGAGACGTGATCGTCTCGTGGTTCACGCCGCTGGACGAAAGTTTCGACGGCGATACTTATAACGGCGAGCTCTACATGATGGTGGTGAATGCGCTCACCGACACCAATGCGTCGCCGGCTCAGTGCTCACAGGAAATCACGATGAATTTTCTGAACTCCTTCACGGCAGTCGAAATGTTGAATCCGCTGACGGGAAATGCTGAGGCGCAAGTGTTGCCTATCGTCAGCACGCGACGACAACTCGTATTGAACCTGAACGGCGGTGATGCTGCGCTCTTTAAATTCTCCGACGGCGCACCCTTCGTCGGAGTTCCACCCGTCATCACAACGCAACCCACAAATCGCGTTCAGGCCATTGGCACCGCCACGACTTTTTCTGTCGCCGCGAATGGTCTGGCTCCAATCAATTATCAATGGCAATTCAATGGAGCTGATATCCCGGGAGCGAATGGGACCAATTACACGATCAACGCCGCGCAATCATTAGATTCAGGTAGCTATTCTGTGGTGATCACTAATTCGTCCGGGAGCATTACAAGTGCGATCGCGGTTTTGACCGTACAAGTGCCGCCACAAATCACAACGGATCCTCAAAGCGTAACAGTAAATCCCGGCGCATCCGCCGTGTTCACTGTTGTGGCGACCGGCACTCCAGCGCCCTCGTATCAATGGCGTTTGAATGGCGTGAACATCGTCGGTGCGACCGCAAGCGCTTACACCCGCACAAACGTCCAACCGTCCGATTCTGGAAATTACTCGGTCGTGGCGTCCAACGCCATTGGGACAGCCGCAAGTGCCAACGCGCTGCTGACGGTCAACGCTGCGCCTTATATCAGCAGCCATCCGCAAAATAGCTTTGTCACCGCAGGCACAACCGCCACATTCAACGTGACGGCGTTCGGGCCGGGGCCGCTCACTTATCGCTGGCGCAAAGATGACAATAATATTTTCGACAATGGAAATGTCTCTGGAACAAGCGCGACATCGTTAACAATCAATAATGTCCAGCAGTCCGATGTCGGCAATTACAGCGTTGTCGTGAGCAATAGCTTCGGCGGAACAGCCAGCACCGCAGCGACGCTTTCTCTCCCGGTGATGCCCGTCATCACAACGCAGCCTCAAAGCAAGGCGACAAATGGCGGGTCTACTGTGACGTTCAACGTCGTCGCTACCGGCGGTGGCCTTAGTTATCAATGGCGACGCGCCGTTGCGAACACGAACATGGTAAACGGCGGCAATGTCAGCGGCGCAACGACCGATACGCTAACGCTCAGTACCGTGTCCAAAGGCGATGCGACGAACTACACAGTGGTCGTTTCGAATGTGGTCGGCAGCGTCACGAGTTCGGTCGCCAACCTCACGCTGAGTTTTCCGATGCCGTGGCGTGAGCCATTCGACTATCCATCCGGCGCGAACCTCGGTAACCAAACAACCCCCAGTGGTCTTGTGTGGGCCGATGTGGGCACCACGAATGTTGGGCCCTATGTCACGATCAATTCAACCAACCTTGGCGTTCCAAATCTCGCGCCGAGCTACGGCAACAGCACTCAATTCGGCGGCGCGGGTAAAAGTGCGCGGCTCACGTTTCCTGCCGCTATTACTTCAGGTACGACGTACTACTCCTTTGCGTTGAAAGTCCTGGATTTAACCGGAGCAAGTGCAGGTGGTGGTTTTATCGCCGGCTTTAACAATTCCGCTAACACACAAGTCAACACGCCTACCGTAGTCGGAACACGTCTTTATTTGCGCACGACAACCGGCGGATTCAATATTGGCGTTTGCAAGAGCACCGACACGAATTCATTCTGGGCCTGGGACCCCACCGTCTTTACGACGAATGACACGATCTTCGTCGTCGGTAGTTACACCTTCAACACCGCCAACTCCAGCGACGACGTTTCGAAATTGTGGATTAATCCAAGCTCCACAACTTTTGGTGCTTCGAATGCGCCGTCACCATCACTGACTGCGGCTGGCGGAGCGGACATCGGTTCCAGCCAATTGGCCAGCTTCGTCATCTTTCAGCGCAGCACGACAGCCGAACCGTCCATCATGATCATGGATGACCTTCGTATCAGCTCGAACTGGGCGTCTGTTACACCGGGTATTGCGCCAGTCACGTTGAAATCCGCCACGGTGCTGCCGAATGGTCAGCTTCAGTTTTCAGGAACCAGCGATCCTGCATCAATCATCATCCAGGGCAGCTCAGACCTGACGACGTGGACAAATCTCACGAGTTTGACCAACACGAGTGGCTCATTCAATTACATCGATAGCAACGGCATGCTGCAACGGTTCTATCGGGCTAAAGTTGTTATTCCGTAATCAGCAGCAACGGAAACTCTGTTAACTGTAACGGGTTGCGTCTGTACTATTGCGCCGCTTTCTCCCATGCCCTTACATTCTGCGAATGAAGATTTACCCCGCGCGATTGATACAGCTTTGCGTCATTGCTTGCGCCGTTCTCTTTGCGGTCGGATGCCAAACGGGTGAGAAGAAGTTTGGTGCACTCACGATTCGCCCATCCGTCGGAAGACTCGAATCAGGCATCGCCGAAATTGATATCACACCACACGTGGGCTACCGGATGGCCGGATATTTCGATGAACGCTTTGCCACCGGTGTGCATGATCCGTTGAAAGCAAAAGCACTGGTCTTTCGCCAGGGCAAAGAAACCGTTGCACTGGTCTATTGCGATCTTGTTGGCATCCCTTTGAAAACGACAGCTGAAGCACGCGCAAAGGCATCAGCCAAGACCGGCATTCCCGTTTCCCACATCACTGTATTTGCAACCCACAGTCACACCGGACCGCTCTTCAGCAATGTGCAGCGGAATTACTATCACAAAGTCGCTTTGGAAAAGTTCGGGCGCGACCCACATGAAGAGTACGACTACTCGGATTTTCTCGTGGCAAAAGTGGTGAAAGTTATTGAACAGGCAAACGCCAAAGTCGCCCCGGCCGATGTCGCCGTTGGAATTGGCACTCAACCCGATCTTCCGTTCAATCGCCGACATCACATGAAAAACGGCCGCGTTGCGTTTAATCCCGGAATCAAGAACCCAAACATTGTAGGACCGGCCGGCCCCGTCGATCACGATGTTGGAATACTCATGGTGGGAAATCGTGAAAAACAGCAAATGCTCGGAGGCCTTACCGTCTTTGCCATGCACGCTGACTGCGTGGGCGGAAGTGAATTCAGCGCCGATTATCCGTATTTCATCGAACAGACTCTTCGCAATCGTTTTGGCAAAGACTATATCTCCGCGTTCGGCGCCGGCACCTGCGGGGACCTGAATCAGATCGATGTCTCGCGTGACGTGCCATTCAAAGGTTTCGAAGCTGCAGAACGATTTGGAACAAGCATTGGGAAAACGGTTCTGAACTCATTAACGAACCTCACTTCTATTTCTCATCCCTCGCTCGCCGTACGTTCGACAAAATTGGATGTTCCGATGCAAGAGGTGAAACCCGACAAACTCGAATGGGCAAAAAGTAAAATCGACAAGATGGGCGATCCAGACACGGACTTCTTTCAAAAAGTTGAGATCGTCAAGGCGTTGGATCTCTCTGAAAAAGGAACTAACTGGCCGATGGAAGTGCAGGTCTATCGTTTCGATTCGGATACAGCGATCGTTTGTTTGCCGTGTGAAATCTTCGTTGAACTCGGCCTCGCCAT
>CBHWET010000415.1:0-4420 GCA_966112985.1 uncultured bacterium
AGCCGAGCAGTCCCGGTACAGTTTTATTGATATTTTGTTTCATAATTTTCGTTTTGTTTTTGTTTTACCCGACGGTTTTTGGTCGAGCGGCGAAGGTTATCTCATAGATGAACCGGCTGAAGTAAGGCCCAAAGTTGTGGACAACTTCTGGCCTCCCCCTTGGAGCGTTGATGATGTGAGGGTTACGAAAGTGAAAAAAGTTGGGGATTGGACGAAAATTTGGACCGATGTTGTAGCCGCCGAGGTAACGAGGCGGATCAAGAAGGTCCGCCTCCTCACGTCGGCGGCTACGTGGATAGGATTGTTGTGCGTTGGTGTGGGAATTCGGGGGCAAAGGCCTCATAGGACCACGGCGCGCTCGGAGATCGCTCCCTACCAGCCTTTTTGCAATGAAGTTACCGTGCAGGATAGTTTTCAGCTTCTTTTCACCCTGAAGTTCGGCCACAAAAACAGTATTCGTGGCTTATTCGGGCAAGAAAGGGCGTTTCAACTATTTAGGACGATTTTTCCACGACGGAAATAACGAGAAATAATTTTTTGACGGAAATTCCGGCGTGGAAAAATGGTCAATTTTTAGATGATGAAACTGTTCTGTTTCGAAAGGGAGGCGAACTTTTGTTTTCTTCATGCTTCTAGCATGGAAATCCTACCGAATTCTTATTAAACGATCATTCCGAATCGAATGTGGAGGGAATTTTCTCTGGCCCGCTCAAACGGTTTTAACTCGGACCGCGCGTCGCAATAAGGAGAGAAACTCGCGTCAGCAAATCCTCGAAAGCAAAAGAGTCGTTCGAACCCATGGAAATCGTACGATGCCGATTTACGTTCACCCTAATTTTCTTCTGCACCGCTCCAGAGGGACAACGGGATGCGCAGGGTGAAAACGAACACAATTACAAAAGGAAAATTTTATGACGATTAGCAGTCCAGCATTCGACGAAGGCGAAACGATTCCGAACAAATACAGCCGCGATGGTGGAGATAAAAGTCCGCCGCTGCAAATCGAAGGCGTTCCGGACAAAGCCAAAAGCCTCGTGTTAATTATGGATGATCCAGATGCGCCGAGCGGCACATTTACACATTGGCTTCTCTTTAACGTGTCGCCGCGAACAAAAGAGATTCACGAAGACGCTCCGCCAGTCATGGCAACGCAAGGACGCAATGATTATGGAGAGATTGGTTATAGCGGCCCGCAACCGCCTTCGGGTGAACATCGCTATTTCTTCCGTTTGTTTGCGATCGATACCGTGCTCTCGCTGTCGCGGGGCGTAAAACGCGCCGAGGTCGAAGACGCAATCGCCGATCACGTTATCGATGAGGCCGAAACAATGGGACGCTATTCCGCAGAGCAACTCGCCGGAGCAAAGTGACCGCATCACAAGGGACTATGAAAGAATTCAAAAGAAGCGCCCATGTGCACTGGGCCGGAGATCTGCGCAACGGACGAGGCCTGACAACGACCGACAGCAGAGCGCTCGAGAGCGAACTGTCTTCGGTATCGTCGCGTTTTGGACAAAGCCCTGGCACGAATCCCGAAGAACTCATTGCCGCAGCGCAGGCGTCGTGTTTCAGCATGATGCTCGCAAAAATCCTGGGAGATCAGAAAAAATCGATCGACGAAATCAATACGAATGCAACTGTCGTTCTGCGACAGGAAAACGGCTCAGCAAAAATCTCCGAAGTTCATCTGCACACCGAAGCGAAAGTCGCCGGCCTGAGTCAGGACGAATTCCAGAAAGCAGCAGAAGAAGCAAAAGAAACCTGCCCGGTATCAACCTTGTTGAAACCGGGTTTAGAGAAAATAACGATCGAGGCACAGCTCGTTTAACAAAGGAGGAATTATGGCAGATCCGACATTGAATCCGCCGCCGACGCGCGGCAGCAGAAACACGGCATGGTGGATTATAGCAATTATAATTGCCGCCATATTAGTCTGGTACTTTATGGGGCGGCCGGCGCGATGACGAATTGCTGCCGAGTGATAATTAACGTGGATCAACGACGTGGCCGAGGAATAGACATGCCCCGGTCGCGCGTTCCTGAATGGCGAAAAGGAATGGGTGGTCGACTTTGAATTGTACCGGCGGCCCGGGATTATGTATTGAGCCCTCGGTCGCCACCATGATTGCCGTTGCTGCTGCGGCCTCCGTACCTTTCTCCTCCACTTCTATGAAACCTTTGTGCAGGACTTTTGAGATGTGGAGATAATCCTCTCCATTGCGTGGTGCGATTCCATCGAAGTTCGCCGTTCCTTTCGGATGATCAAAGGCGCTTTTCATCCCCAGATCTTCCAAAGCTTTCGATAAGTCGATTGCTGGCGGCTCCATTTTAAATTTCGGCAGTCGCAGCGCCACTTGCGTTTCCCGCAAGTGGGCATATTTCGCTAAGGTGGAACCATCAATAGTCGATTCTAATGCAGCCAATCCGTTTTGATCGTTTGGTAATAGAACGACAAACTGCAAACCCGTAGCGCTGTATGGGATGGTAACTACCTGGAATGTCTTTTCTTTGACATAACCCAGCTTGTCGCTTTTCACCATGGTCGGAATCTTTATTTCCGCGCCAACGCCGACGTGAAACGGTTCCGGCTGCGTTGCTGCCACCAAAAACGGTTCGAACCATGGCGCCTTGAAGTACATGGCGTTGACGAGCACCAACCTTGTCGATTTTTCGATTGAGTTTGGTGACACGATATTGCGAATACGATCGTGCGTCTGCTGCTCCACCCAGGTGTTAATCTGCTGAGCTGCGTCGCGCGGGTCGCGTTGAAAATCGATCGGGGAAAAAGGTGCCTGGAAATAGCGTGCGGCGTCGGCGGTAAACTTTGGGCGGAATTGATAGCCTGTTTGCGCAAACAATTGATTGGCGACGTTGAGAATTGTTTGCTCACCGGCGGCCTCGGCGTTTGTTTGGTTGTCAGGCAGGATTATTCGCTCGTTTGGAAACCGAACCTTCGCTTGCTTCTCAAGTTTTGCTTTGAAATTAGCGAATGACGCAAACACCGCACTGTCATCGGCCGGAAGGTGAAGCACCTTCGCCATTTCCTCTCTGGTCTGTCCTGCGGCGCCTGTGTAGGCCATCGCGAGCGCGGACTCAATCGAGACCGGTGATAAAAGAACATTTTGTCGCGGATTACCGATTTTGCGAAGCAAGTCGGTCCCGAGCGCGTTGATTGCAGTCGCTGCCGTGAAGTTCGTTGCCGCGAATGAAACGGAAGCCGTTGCCGTGAAGAAAATCGCCCAGAGCAGTTTCATGCGCCAGTGATAGCAGCGGACGCGCTTTCTGGCGAGACAAGCTATTATTCCAGGTCGAACGGAAGATTCGTTGCGGTTGCAAACGACTTGCCGAATGGCGAGGTCAGTTTTTTTAGAAATTCTTTTCGCAACGGAGAATATCCCGAGCCGATCCCGAGAGTTGAGTCCGGATTACAATCCGGACACGCCATTCCAGGCGCACAACATGGACATCCCGTATCGTCCAACATTTCCCACGGTAATGTATTGTGATCTTCGCAAACCCAATGGCGGCCGTGACAATTTACGCAGATACCATTGAGTCGAACGATTTTAGAGTTCTTGTTCCCCTTAATCCGGCGTTTAACATCTGCTTTCAGAGCCTTTTGGGCCCGTTGGCGCTGTTCGAGTCGATAACGAAGAAGAAAACGCCTGACATATTGCACCCAGCCCTTGGGCGGGTTGCGAAACATGGCCTTGAAAGTCTTAATCGGGTCAGGAACGGCGTTAAAAATCTTGATTTCGCCCGGCTTGAGCGGATCAGCCATATCAAACGTGTTATGCAGCAGGTATTGGGTGAATAAATCCTCTTCGGTCATGTCGTGTTTGGCACAGCAGACCCATTTTGAATGGTTCGGATGGACAAATTCGTAGGTGAAAGTGCCGGGGATTTGTTTCCAATGTCCAAGGTTCGATCGCTTTTTCGATGTTTTACGTTTGGCGAGGTGTTTTTTCTTTTTTATTGAAGCCTTGTTGGACGACCCTTTTGGGGTTGGTTTTTTCCGGTTGGGCTTCTTCTTTGGCATATATGAACACCCCTGTTGTCGCAGTTTTTCAGGCTGGGGACAAGGCAGTTCATCTCGCATTGGACAAACCTATAGAATGAGCGATATTCGACGACTTTACAGGCCGACTAAACGCAGTTTCGACAATGGGGTTGCGCGTGGTGAAATATTTTCTAAATACTTGTTGCAAGGGGAATCTCCTTTGCTATATTCCGCCCTCCGCTTCCCGGAATAGGGGCGGATTTTGAATTTTTAAGCTGCAATGCCGACAATTAATCAACTCATTCGAAAAGGCCGTTCGAAGCTGAAGAGCAAATCGAAAGCGCCTGCCCTCCAACGCTCGCCGTTTCGCCGTGGTGTTTGCATCCAGGTGATGACCCGTACGCCGAAGAAACCAAACTC